>LNQR01000069.1 GCA_001541255.1 Candidatus Magnetominusculus xianensis | reverse complement strand
TACCCCAGCTGCCTAGCCGCTACGCCCACCCCTCAAAAGAAAGGGGGGTGCTATTATGACACAGTCTGGAAAGCGGGAATCCAGGAAACCCTCTACCGGCGCTAATTTCATGGGCAATATCTGCTTTATTTTTCTAATGCGTTTGCCCTGGCCCTGAGACATTACTATCTTGACAATAAACAAGTATTAGTTATAGTCTAGAGCATGAAGTCAAAACTAAGGAGGTGTGTCAATGACTACAAAGCAGTTGCTGTTAGTTGTTGTATGTCTGTTGGTAATACCGTTAGCAGTGGAGGCATTTCCGCCGCCATTGGGAGGGCCGCTGCCCGCACCTGCGCCAGTAATTATGCCGCCGCCACCGGTGCCAGGAGCTTATCCGGGAGCTTATCCAGTAGCTTATAACGTGCCGGGACCTGTAGTTGTTCTGCCACCAGTGCCAGTAGCTTTTGATGTACCGGTGCTATACGCCCCGCCGCCACCACCGCCTCCGTACTGGGATGCCTTTTTCTGGCCGCTTCCGCCGCCAGCCTATTGGGTGTCTCTTGACCGTCCACACCACCGCCATCACCCTTATCGCTGGTAGAAACCTGCTGCTGATGGGCCGCTGATGGAATGTAGTGATGATGTAACAGCAAACACAGATTCCCGTATCTACGGGAATCTGTCAATACGCAGTAACCGGAGGTCGAAAACATAGAATGAGTTCTAAGGGACGCGTGCTGGTTGTCGATGACCAGCCGATTAATGTAAAACTGTTAGACACCATACTAACCCGTCTTGGCTTTGAGGTGCTGAAGGCTTACTCAGGGCAGGAAGCGCTTGATATCGTACACGATACAATCGCCGATATCATCCTCCTTGATATGATGATGCCGGTGATGGATGGACTTGAGACATGCAGGCAACTGAAAGCTGACCCGCTCACATCCAACATTCCGGTTTTATTTATCAGCGCCCTCACGGATGTATCAGATAAGGTCAACGCATTTACATACGGCGGGGTGGATTACATCACCAAGCCATTCCAAAAAGATGAGGTTGTCTCACGCGTTGAGAGCCATCTCAGGATATACCGCCTGCAAAAGTCACTGGATGAAAAAAATGCCCGTCTGCAACAAAATCAAACAGAACTGACCACCCTAAACCAGCTCCTTGCCACATATAACGATAAACTTGAGGTCATGGTCAGAGCCAGGACACAAGAGCTTAACGACGCAAACAAACAACTCACCGCCTCGCTTAAAGAAAAGGAGATACTCATTAAAGAGCTTCACCATCGGGTAAGAAATAACCTGCAAATAATTTCCAGCATGTTGAACCTCGGTCTTTCCAATATCACAAATCCTGAGTTTGCCGCCATATTCAAAAGCAGCTACTCAAGAGTAAAGGCGATAACAATATTACATGACAACATCTCCGAAAGCAGTGATTTCACTTCGGTTAATATAGAAGATTTCATAAATGTCCTTTTCGGCGAACTGGTATCCACCTACGGAACCAGACCTATACCCAGTCTAACTATAGATACAAACATGGATTCCCTCAGCATCAACCTGATGATTACGTGCGGCCTTGTTCTGAACGAATTAATCTCAAACTCACTCAGACATGCCTTTGCTAAAGACATAAAAGGCTCAATCACCATTACCTTTAACAAGACTGAACAAGGGGACTTCGCACTAACCGTAAGCGACAACGGGAAGGGATTCTCCGAAGGGATACAAAGCCCCAGCACATACGGCGGCCTGCAAGTCGTAAAAGACCTTGTGCAGAGCAAATTAAAAGGCCGGACTGTGATCAGTTTCGGGATGAATTCAGGGATCAACTCCGGCGTAGGGACCACTGTTACAATAACATTTAAAGATGCTGGCGGCAGGTACCAGAATGTAGTGTAGCCCGCCTCGCGTCTTAGTTCCTGTTATGATGACTTTGCCTTCGTATATGGAAGCAGCCCTCCGATTAATATTAACTCCCGCTCGCGGCTGTTTAAATTAGATGCACATGTAAACTGAAAGCCCGCTGTGGCGTTTTCTACGGTACAAGACTGCCCGCTTAATACCGATTCCCTTATCCCCTTTATAATTAACCTGTCCCCAACGGTTATTTTTCCAACAACACCGCTGTCTTCAAACGTAAGGGGCAATATGCCGAAATTTATCAGATTAGACCTGTGAATACGGGCAAACGATACGGCTATCACCGCCTGTACGCCGAGAAACATTGGCGCAAGCGCTGCGTGTTCTCTGGATGAGCCCTGACCGTAGTTTTCCCCCCCTATGATAATGCCACCACCTTTTGATTTGGCCTCCTCTGCACGTTTTACAAAGCCGGTGTCTATATTAGAGAATACGAACTCTGAGATTGCCGGAATATTTGACCTGAAGGGAAGGACCTTAGATCCTGCCGGCATTATATCGTCTGTGGTTATGTTGTCGCCAAGTTTTATCAGCACTTCGGCGTTTATCTCACCGTCAAGCGGGGATTTAACAGGGACTTCTTTGATGTTCGGCCCTTTTATAATTTGGGTAATCTGAACATTATCTGCTGATGGGGGGATTATCATATTGCTGCAAACTGGATACACCTTCGGCTCATCAACTGCTGGAATATTAACATCGCTCTTTAAAATATCTGTAAATTCACCCGTCACAGCAGCAATAGCGCAAGTGATGGGGCTTGCCAGATACACTGAGGCATCTTTTGTCCCTGAGCGTCCCTTGAAATTCCTGTTAAATGTCCTCACAGAGACCTGCCCGCTTCCAGGGGCGCCGCCCATTCCGATGCACGGGCCGCATGACGACTCAAGCACTCTTGCCCCTGCGGCAAGCAGTGATACGAGGCTGCCGTCTCTGGCTATCATCTCATAGACCTGGCGCGAGCCGGGATTTATCAGCAGATTAACCCTCTCTGCCACAGTCTTACCATTGAGGAGTGCAGCCACAGCGCGCATTGACTGATATGACGAGTTCGTGCAGCCGCCAATGCACACCTGATCGACCTTTGTCCCGGCAAGTTCCCTCACTGGTATGACATTATCCGGGCTGTGAGGCTGTGCAGCCATTGGCTCAACTGTACTGAGGTCAAGGTCTATGACTTCGTCGTATTTGGCGCCTTCATCAGCCTTTAACTCTATCCAACTGTCCTGTCTGCCCTGTGCCTTGAGGAATTCCAGCGTCCTCTCATCGCTTGGGAAAATCGATGTAGTAGCGCCAAGCTCCGCCCCCATGTTAGTTATTGTTGCCCTTTGTGTTACGTCTAATGAGGCAGCACCGTCGCCGCCGTATTCAAATATACGTCCTACGCCGCCTTTTACAGTGAGGCGTCTGAGTATTTCTAAAATTATGTCCATTGCAGTAACATACGGCTTGCGCAGCTGCCCTGATAATCTTATATGCGTAACCATCGGCATGTTAAGTTCAAACGGTGCCCCACCCATTACCACAGCGGCGTCAAGCCCGCCAACGCCTATGGCCAGCATACCAGCCCCACCGTTTGTAGGTGTATGGCTGTCCGTCCCCAGGGCAATCTTGCCCGGTGCGGCAAAGCGCTCCAGATTCACCTGATGACAGATACCGTTTCCCGGCCTTGAGAAATAAGCCCCAAAACGCCCCGCCGCACTCTGTAAAAAGGCATGGTCGTCTGGATTCATAAAGTTTGACTGAACCATGTTATGGTCAACATATGAGACAGCCACAGGCACTTTCACCTTGTCTATGCCTATTGCCTCAAACTGCAGCCATGCCATCGTCCCTGTTGCATCCTGCGTATATACCTCATCCACGTTTAGTCCTATAGGAACACCTGTGCTCATCTCACCATAAACAAGATGCGACTGAAAGATTTTCTCTACTATATTTAACGACAATAGACACCTCCAAAGCAATATAATGAGTATTTTAAGCCGCCGACACATAACAGGTCAAGTACGGTACACACAGGCTCATGCCTTATTTACAGCGTTCTTCTATTATTTTTATCTCATCCTCTGTCATGCCATATAGTTTATATACAATATTGTCTATCAGAATGTCCATGCTGTCGATTTTTTGTTTAAGCGGCAAGATAATTGATTTGCTTTTTGTAAATTCGTCTTCCAGCAGCTCCAATCTGTCCCTGCGCGATAAACTGACAGGGATTTTATTCTTGTTTTTCCTGAGAACTGCGATGATTACATCAAATTCGTACCTGTGATATTGCCTGAGTTGAGTTTTACCAGTTAAATCATTTATTTTGGCGCCAATTTCGAGCTCAAGCCATCTAAGAAACCCCGCCTCTTCCTTTTTTTGGGCAGTATTTAACCTGAACATCTCCCCAGCAAGAAAGGCAAGTATGTCGTGTACTGTATCACTGCGGGAGATGGAAAGCTCTTTAACTGCCATGCTCAGTATCTCCCCATAGTTACTATTTGAATAAAGTTTGTCGGTCTCTGACAAGACATCCTCTCTAACGATAACCGGCGTCGAAAAATCGACAGCAAATATGGGCAATTTCCTGATATGTTCGGGGAAGACATTAAGCTGCCCGCTGACGTATTTTATATAATAATACCCTATGAGTCTTGAGTTAATCAGCGATAAAATGAACTTTATGCTGTACTGTTCGCTAGCCTTAAGGTCGTCTTTGTAAATAATCGTATCCCTGTCATATGTCTTGCCGCTGTTGGGTTCATTCTCATTCCTTTCATAATCCACAAATTGTATCCCGCGCCCCGTCTGCAGCTCTGCGGAGACGTCTTTTAAATGAAATTTTAAGATACAATTTATCAATGAATGGTCTGTGTAATATTTCAAATTATCATACGCAGCTATTAATCCTTTCTCACCAGTTACCTCACATACGACTATTTTCTCGTTTTCAAACAGCTCAGGGAAAGCCGGCCTGTGTAATCTTTTCATATCGTAAAGAATATGACTATTTTCGTATTCGACACTATATCGCCCGACAGAGCTTCCTTTTATCGATGCCTTACAGTTTCCCATCATTTGCGGACACTGGCTGGCCTCGCAAACTCCGGCGGGATTGTTACATTTGGGGGCAGTCCCATGATAGAAAAAGTTATTTTTAATGCCTGGCTGCGCCCCCCAGCTAACATAAAGAACCCTCGAGGCAGGAAAGGACACTCTATTGACCTTATCTATTATATTTTCAATCCCCTCCGACCATTCAAATCTTATTCTAAACTCCGGCATTTTCAAGAAATCATATTGGCAGACCGATGCCTTGTCCATATCCTTCATGGCCTCGTTCAAAGGCGTTTCGACGCTTATTTCATTGCCAACGTCTGCCTGTTTATTCTCGATGACATAAATAACCGGTTTTACTGCGGCCTCGTGAAACACCTTTATGTTATTTAAATTCAAAATATTAGTTACCTTATATTCCTTAATAAACATCTCTCTTAATGACGCAGCGTAAGTCTCGCTGAGGACTTTATCAGGGACGATAAAGGAATGATAACCGCCGCGTTTGAGCAGTGTTACAGCCAACTCGCAAAACAGCACATAAAGATCAAATCGTCTCCTTGCGGTCTTGTAAGTCTTCTTTAGATATTTTATCTGCTCATCTGCTATCAGCATAATATTAATATAGGGTGGGTTTCCAATGACGCAGTCAAATCCTGGGTTGTCCATCTCACCCCTGCCGGAGTAGAAGACCTCGGGAAACTCCAGTCTCCAGTGAAAGAAGCGCTGCACTGCCGCTATTTGCAGGGCCTTTTTACATGCATCGACTACCTCTGGAAACGGCTCTTTCTCATAATTTAACGTAGAGGCCAGCTGCTCCATGCGGCTTACTATCTCACAAATATCCATGAAATGTTTAGCGGTGTTCACGTCAAATCTCCTGCGAATCGGGGCGAGCTCATCGTCAGCATCTTTGAAAAGAGCATAGCTTCTTTTTGCTTCGTCTATTGTTGAATCCGTTAGTTCCGAGACCTGTATAATAAAAGAGAGGGCGCGCTGGAATTTTGAGAATTCATTCGTATTTGGCAGTACCACGCCCGAAATATCCTGCACGCCTATCAGGCTGTTGCCGCATTTCAGGTGATGGTCGATAAATGACAGCGGGGCGCCTACGGTAAAGCAATCAAGCCAGAGCGAAAGTTTGGCAAGTTCCACGGCCATGTCATTACTATCAACGCCATATATACATCTTTTCATCACCAAACGCTTTATCAGGGTTACCTCTGTAAGTCTGCCCTCGTCAACGCGCACTCCCTGTCTTACCGTCTCTGCAATAATATCTATTTTCTGGTCATGAATCTTATTGATCACTGGATTTTCCGGGTAATCAGCGAGAAACGCTGCTATCTTATCGGAAATGAAATCCACCGTGTGAACTAAAAAATGTCCGCTTCCCATCGCGGGGTCAAGGACTTTTATGTCGAAAAGTTTTGTATATGCTGCCTCTTCCAAAGCCGTTATTTTGTCCCTATACCATTGTAATGAGGCTGCTGCCCGCTGTTTTTTAAGTGCTGTTTTGCACTGCCTAAGCTCTGAAAGCATAGCTTCTGCCTCTTTCAGTTTATTATTTAGAACAGGGGCTACAGCATGTTCAATTATAAACTGTACTATGTAATGAGGCGTATAATATGAGCCTGTGGACTTTCTCTCGTGTTTTGAGTTTTCGATGTACGCCTCTCCCTTCGGTTTCTTTTTAAATATCTTCTCCGCCTTGACAAGCGAGACCTTTCTCCAGAGAAACTTGCCATTTTCCCTGACTTCGGCTATATCCTCGTCTGCAATTTGCAGTCGAAACTCTAACAGTCCCTCATAAATATCGCCAAGATGGCGTACCCCAAGGGACGAATAATCGATAAACCGGCTGGTCAATTGTCTGTCATAGTCAGTTGTAAGCAGCTCTAGCGCCCTGGCTATGAAAGGGTCGGCGATTTTATGGTCTTTGAGTATGCCGGATTTCGACGCCTCAAATAACCCGCCGTTATATACCGGTACGTTCATACCCGGGTCGCCTTTTGATACTATTTCGAATAGCCCATCAAGTCCTGCCCAGTATCCATACCTTTGTTTACTCATTCCGGCGATTCCGGTAGTTGAAACATTATCGCTGACAGCCTCTTTTATTGACGATAGACTAATCTTCCTGTAATGGACGTTATCCATTGGAAGGAGGCTTCGGCTTTCCGCATAGAGTAAAAACAGGAGGCGGTAAAGCAGCGTCAGGCAGCCTTTAAATATCGTTTCTCTACTGTCTGGCGTTTCTTTCACAATTGAGAGTACTGTCTTTCTAAAGTGAATAAAACCCTCCGCCAGAAGCTCGAAGACCTCGTCAAATATAAGGTCTTTAAGCCTTTCGGAGACCCTTACAGCATAATCTTCTGAGCCTTTTATGTGCTGCTCAAGCCATGTTTTACCGGTGACAGGGTCTTCTATTAAGGCATCTTTAGCGAAAAAGAGGTAAAAGTACAAGAAACTCTCTATGCCACCGTTTAGAATTATCTCCTCAAGGTCAACCTCGTAATAATTCCCAGCTTTGGAGCTAGCCCTGTAATAAAACAGCCTCCAGAGTTTTCCATTGGTGACAAAGGCCCAGTTTATCAGTCCGCCGCTGTGGTAATGGACATCCTCAAGGTATTTTATTGTCTGAGCCGTGGGGTCGCGGCTGTCAATATTGTCGCCTTTGTCCGTGTCGTTGAGGCGGCGTCCCCAGTATTTTGCCTCAAGAATGGTTAATGAATCGGAGTAAAACCCCTTCAGATTGTCCTTTTTGGCGTGTGCCGCTTTGAGCGACCTGGAATCTTTAAATAAGGCGTAATCCGGCCTTTTCTTTGCGGCATAGTTACGCTGCGTAATTGGTTGCACAGAGTACTCATAACCAAGGGAAGAGATAACTGGCCTGATAAATTTATCCTCTAATTCAGCCTCTTGCCCCGGCCCTAATTTTAAATCCCTTATTTTGCCGTAAGACAGTTTTATGGATTCATATGACTCTGCGGCCTTTGGATTCAGCGGGTTCCATAGGCTGGTGCCGGGCAGGATATATTGCAGATAATTATTAGAAAAAAGGCCCTGGTTATTAAAGATGATAAGGTCAGGGTTTATTGCATACCTCCTTCAATAATCTTAATAATTCCTGAGCCGACTCCTGCTCATTCCTACAATCTCCAGCAGACATTCTCCTTCGCCATGCGCAGGACATCTTCTTTTTGTTTTTGATACCCGGGTTTGCCTAACAGACCAAAGGTATTATTTTTCCCCGCTTCAATCCATGGCTGATTAAACGGATTTACCCCAAAGAGAAAGCCCATAAATGTCGTGGAAATCTCGAAGAACATAAAAAGCTGCCCCACGTGGTAGGCATCGAGAACCGGTATCGTGATAGTCATATTGGGCTTAGAGGCGTTTGACAGCGCCAGTTCAGTGGACTTGGCGGCTGCATCAATAAGGTCATTGAGGCACTGACCAGACAGTAAACCAAACTCTTCAATTTTCTCGAATACCTTCGGGATGCGGATATTGGAGCCGTAGTCAACTATTCGGACAAAAATGACGACCTTGTCCTCAGGGCCTTCCATCCAGAGCTGCAGTTGTGAATGCTGATCAGTTGTACCAACGGCAGGATACGGTGTTATACCCAGCCCTAGCTTGCCCAGGCTTTCTGCCCAGAGCTGGCAAAACCACTCAGACAGGGATTTTAAACCATCGGCATAGGGCATCATAACATTAATAGTCCTCTTTTCTTTTACGCACATCAGGTATAACAATACTGAAAATAAATATGCCGGATTCTCCCACAACTCGGCATTAGAACACTTAGTCAATATGTCTTTAGCGCCTAGCAGCAGTTCATCAGAACTGATTCCGGCAATCTCAGACAACAGCAGTCCGGCAGGACTAAGCACTGAGTAGCGCCCTACAATGGAAGGATGCACAGGGAGGCTCATCATGTGCTGTTCTTTGACGATCTGCCTGAGAATCCCGCCTTCGGGATTTGTAGTGATGACGAATCTCTTTGCCGCCTCATCGCCGAGGTTCTTTTTCATATGTTCCCAAAAGATCATAAACGACGCAACTGTCTCTGCGGTGTTTCCTGATTTGGAGACTACATTGATGGTTGTCCTGTGAGGGTCGATTACTTCAATAATCGCCTCCAGAGTTCGCGGGTCAATGTTTTCATAAATAAATATCCTGGGGTGATTTCTGAAGTTGTGCATAGGCTGAAGCGCATCAAGTATTGCGCGAGGTCCCATGGCAGAGCCGCCTATGCCCAGGAGAATAAACAGGTCTGAGTTGCCGGTAATTTTTGCAGCCAGCTCCTTGATTTCAGACGTATCCTGATTGACAAGGTCGATAAAGGCAAGCTCATCCCATTTTCTATCATGTATTTGACTATGAGCAAAGGCGGTTTTCTCACGAATATCCTCTATTTCAACCAACGACAGGCCTTTATCTCCGATAACCTCACCGAGCATATTCCCAAAGTGCATCTCAAGCATACGGGCACCCCTCTGTGCAAATCATATTGTCGAACATTCTTACTCCCACCTGCTAATCTATCAAATCCAGCCCCAAAATGGCAATAGACTAAAATGACCCAAGTTCCGAACGCAGGACACCTGCCGATTTAAAGGGTTTTTGAGGGTAATTATGTCATCAATAAGCCTATCAATCCGGCAGGGTAAACGCATTAGTTTTAACAATTGAGTGAAATGGACAATAGTCGGTATTTCGGAGTAATCCGATGCTTATTCTCCTTCCTTTACCTTTTTCTTCCTTCCCGGCTTCTTTTTTTCAACTGTCCCCATAGCTGACTTATCCTTTGGTTTTCTACCTCTTTTTTTCACAGGAACATCTTCTTTCAAAAGGTCCATTGAGATTAAATATGCCTTTAATGCAGTATGCTCATTCATTAATGCTTCGATTTCTTCTCTCTTTTCGTTTATGATACCATCAATCTCGTTGTACCTGGATAGCGCTGCTTCATTTAGCGGATTTGAATTTGTACTCATCGTTCGTTATCTCCATTTTATTTTGTATTTTTACTACTAATTGTGTACTGTATCATAGCTGCTAAATTATTTTCAAGCGTTGTGGAGATAATAATTAAATACGATTTCCATAATTATTCCCCGATGAGGCTGCGTGTCTCGCTTGATTCAAACCTTAACATTTAAAGGAATCAGTATTAATTGAGTAGTTTATTTGGAAAATAATTTATGTCTTCCAGATCAAGCCTAGCCCCTCATGCAGTTTTAAGTATTTTAGCCTCGTCGTGGTCTTTTTTCAGTACCTGAGACTAATCAACCTCCATGCCCATCCTTTGGGCTACCCTTTTAACTAATCCCTCGCATAGGAATACGATGGACTCAACATCAAGAAATCTGTCTGCCGAGGCATCAAAGACCGACTTGAAGCGAGCAGGAAACTCTGTATCGGCAGGCCAATAAAGTAGAAGTATCGGGATTTTAGGCATCAGCTCACATATCCATGCCATTTCCGAGGCCTGTCCGGTGACTTGTACCGCTCCCAGCCCCTCAATGGCGGCAACTGCCTCCTCCGGTGATTTATTAAATAGTTCAGACATAGGCTCCTCAAACTCCTTTCTTATGGCCTCAACCTTCACACCTCCGCCTTTCAGCTCACTAAAGGATACCCAGCGTCCCGTGGGTTGTCCACTGCCACCGGTCTTGACGTATATCAGAATGAGTATCTTCTCCCAGGGTGTTACCTTGCCGTCTGAGGTAATCTCCCTATCGTTTCCCAGCTTGAAATCCCTGCCGAGGCTGCGGATACCAATACCGGTGTCAAGCACCTCTGCACCGAGGTCTGAAGCAACGCTCTTTAGGTCTATGTCTTTTATGTCTTCCCTGAGGGACTTTATTATGTTTTCACGCCAGTCAACAGTCACAATGTTGGCTGCTATCCTTTGGGTCTTATCCTTGTCCAAGTGCTGACAGTCGGTGCAATTGGTCTTTGGTAATTCCTTATATATCTCCATAGGTTTCATGACACCACCATATACCCCCTAGTTATTAGAATAAACATCTGAAATAATAACCATTTCCAGTGTATTATGTACACCCTTGCTGCCCTCCTGAGACATTGACAAAACTATCCAAATATTTTACATTAGACATACGCAATTCGCGATGAATATTGAGGAGGATGTATGAACAGCGTCGTTGATGATATATCGGCTGTAAAAAAAAGGATAACCATCGAGGCCTCTGCTATAGAAATAGAGGGGGAAATTCAAAAGTCCTTAAACGAGGTAAAGGATAGGACGAGGGTTCCCGGCTTCAGGCAGGGCAAGGCCCCCATGTCTTTAATCGAAAAACGATTCAGAAAAGACGTGGAAAATAATGTGCTTGAAAAACTGATACCACAGTACTACAAAGACGCTGTCAAGGCGGCGAATCTGACCCCTCTTCTTCCTCCGGTGATAGAGGCTCAGGACTATAAGACCAAAGGGGCACTAAAGCTGGTATGCACCGTAGAGGTGCGCCCGAAGGTTGATGATTTGGTTTATGAGGGGCTGCCCGTTAATGAGATTAATGTTGAGGTAACAGATGACGAAGTGCAGACCCAATTAAACAGGCTCTCAATGTCAAAGGCCGTTTACGTGCCAGCGGCTGAAAGACCAGTAGAAATGGATGACCTCGTCGTGCTTGATTATACCGCAGCCGGTGACGAAGAGCCGAAAACAGACCAATTCATAAAAGTTGGCTCTGAGACCTTTCCTGATACTTTTTACACGCCCATAATAGGGAAAAGCAGGGGCGATACTGCCGAGGCGGAGGTTGTCTTCCCTCCCGAACATCTAAACTCGCTCTACAGCGGTAAGACGGTGAATTTTCAAATCACCATTAAGGATATCAAGGCCCTGCAGTTACCCGCCATAGACGATGAGTTTGCCAAGGATGTTGGGTTTGATAACATAGATGATTTGCGCTCGCATATTAGTAAAACCCTTGTCGATATGAAAAGGGACAAGGCGCTGAAGGCAGAAAAGGGAGAATTGATAAAAAAGCTGGCCGATAAGTACACATTCGACCTGCCAGAGACGGCTATGAAACAGGAGATAGATAGCATCGTCAGCCATGCGAAGGAGCTTGATGCCTACAAAGATACACCAGAGGAGGAAATAAAGGCGAAGTTCCACGACGACGCCGTAAGAAACGTTAAGATAATGGTGCTGCTTGATATAATAGGTGAAAAAGAGGCGGTAAAGGTTACAGAGGAAGATATGAGGGAAAGGCTCGTATCAATGGCCTATGCCTCTTCAATGGCACCTGAGGCCCTGCTGCAGTACTATAACGCCCAGGAGGGCGCCCTTGAGAGCCTTCGCTATTCGTTATTCAGAGAGAAGGTGGTAGATTCGATATACTCTAAAGCAACTGTAGCAAAAAAGGAGGATTAATGACATTTATTCCCATGGTAATAGAGCAAACAGGCAGGACAGAACGCGCATATGATATATACTCAAGACTGCTGAAAGACAGGATAGTGTTTCTGGGCACTGCCGTTGACGATAACGTTGCTAACAGCATAATGGCGCAGATGTTGTTTCTGCAGACTGAAGACCCTGAAAAGGAC
Organism: Candidatus Magnetominusculus xianensis; assembly: GCA_001541255.1. Lineage (GTDB taxonomy): Bacteria > Nitrospirota > Thermodesulfovibrionia > Thermodesulfovibrionales > Magnetobacteriaceae > Magnetominusculus > Magnetominusculus xianensis. Next base: position 4,492 of record LNQR01000069.1, on the reverse strand, counting down.
ATCCATCTGTACATAAACTCACCTGGGGGGCTTGTAACCTCTGGCCTTGCCATATACGATACGATGCAGTATGTGCGATGCGACATTGCGACTTACTGTACAGGGCAGGCGGCAAGCATGGGGGCGCTGCTTCTGGCTGCCGGGGCACATGGAAAGAGATTCGCACTTCCGAACTCGCGCATATTGATTCATCAGCCGATGGGCGGCTTCAGCGGTCAGGCCACAGATGTGGAAATACACGCCAAAGAGATGCTGAAAATGAAAAACACACTGAATAAAATTCTCTCCCATCACACCGGACAGCATATCGACAAAATTCACACAGATACGGACAGGGACTACTTCATGTCCGCAGAAGAGGCAAAGCAGTACGGTCTGGTTGATGAGGTTATAGTGGCTATAAAGACTGCCGATGATAAATAATCCCATTGCACATATTAATCGTGCTATAATATAAGCATGAGCAGATGTGCCAGTGCATCGACAGCAAATAGATGAGTACGGAGAGAAGACAAATGGCGAGAAAGAAAGATGAACAATTGAAGTGTTCATTCTGCGGCAAGCACCAGGGGGAGGTGAAGAAACTAATAGCCGGACCCTCAGTATATATATGCGATGAGTGCGTAGATTTATGCAACGACATAATCGCAGAGGATATGAAGATGTCCTTTACCCAAAAAGGACACAGCGGTGTCCCAACACCGGTGAAGATTCACGCATTTTTAAAGGATTATGTAATTGGTCAGGAACATGCCAAAAAGATAATCTCCGTTGCCGTCCACAATCACTACAAGCGGATATACAGGCAGAAGGAAACCGATGTTGAGCTGCAAAAGAGCAATATCCTGCTTGCAGGCCCCACGGGCACCGGCAAGACGCTCCTTGCCCAAACTCTGGCTCGCTATCTTGACGTGCCATTTACCATAGCCGACGCCACTACCCTTACAGAGGCCGGGTACGTTGGTGAAGATGTGGAAAATATAATACTAAAACTCCTCCAGGCGGCTAACTTCGATATCGAAAGGGCGCAGAAGGGTATAGTATATATAGATGAGATAGACAAGATAAGCAGGAAGTCAGACAATCCATCGATAACGCGCGACGTATCAGGAGAGGGAGTGCAGCAGGCCCTGTTAAAAATTATCGAGGGCACGATAGCCAATGTCCCCCCGCAAGGCGGCAGAAAGCACCCCCATCAGGAATACCTTCAGGTAGACACCACAAACATACTATTTATCTGTGGAGGGGCATTTAACGGCCTTGACGATATAATTGAACAGCGCATAGGGAAGAAGACAGTAGGATTTGGGGCAGAACTCTACAGCAAGAAAAAGAAAGAGAAAATCCTGAATCTGGTAAGCCCGGAAGACCTGACCAAGTATGGTTTGATTCCTGAACTAGTCGGCAGACTGCCCGTGATAGCCACGCTTGAGGCATTGAACGAAGAGGCACTGGTACAGATTCTTGTAGAGCCTAAAAACGCGCTGACTAAGCAGTATGAAAAACTGCTGCACTTTGACAATGTAAGGCTGAAGTTTACGGATAACGCCCTGCGCGCAATCGCCAAAAAGGCGATCACCAGAAAGACCGGCGCACGCGGCCTAAGGTCAATCCTCGAAGAGGTAATGCTTGACGTGATGTACGACATCCCTTCTCAAAGTGGGATCAAAGAGTGCATCATCAACGAAGAAACAATAGTTAATAACGACAAGCCGCTCCTTATCTACGAAAAACAAGTAGAATCGGCATAAGTATCAGAGGGGGAATGGGGCAGCCCCATTCCCAGGGCAAACGCAGGGGTATCAAGAATAATTTCGATTCATGGGACTAAGGTTTGCCAGATGATTACGAGAGAAGCACTATTACGGCAGTGTTCAAGAGCCATAGGTTTCAATACGTTTAGTGCTGTATTACTTTGTTTCGCTTTCTGAACACTGCCAATATATCTTTCATTCCTAATTATTGTCACCATTCTCGAAATATTAAAACATGTACTCAATATCGCCATTTCCGCATTCACACCTTTTAGCCCTCTTAGTAAAAACGCCCAACCGTTTAGGTTTCGGCCAAATGGCAATTCCACTTTTTCTTTCCGTTTCTTATATATCCTGACCCCTCTGGGGTCATATATGTTGTTTCCACTTCCTCTCTGAATATTCTCATGTTTTAACCTTATTGTTGCCCTGCCCCTTAATATAATACTTTATTAAATTACATAATAAATTATTATTCTATTTTTTTAAAAATATCCCCGCTGCCCAGCGCTACGCCCCCCTCAAAAGAAGGTGGGGGCTTTACTATTATGACACAGTCTGTTCGCTGGAATGGCAGACATAAAAATACATAGTGCGTTTGCCCTTTTTCGGAAATAATCCGGCGCAGGACTGGCAGATACACATATCTAAAAATATTTTTACAACCTATTGACAAATTGTAAATTATCTGTTTATACTAGCAACAGCGTAGTGATATGTTAAGAGCAAGAGGCGAAAGCAAGAAGAAGTGCAGAGGTTTAGTACCCATGTATGGTTCGTATGTAATCAGAGCAGTTGTTTACGTGCTTTAAAAAAAGTTAAGGGAAAGATGGTTTGCTATTGACAAATGACTTAGACGGTGTGTATACTAACTTTAGTAACACAGAGGTAAGGGTACACATGAGGCAGAGACATAAAGATGTGCAGAAGATAATCTTTGAGAAAGGGAGGTGAACACAAGAGGGTTCAACAAGCCTGCGTAGCAGGTGATACTTTGCTTACTTGTTAGGGAAAAAGTAGCTACACTAAAAATTTAGGAGGATTGTAATGAAGAGAAGTTTAATCTATGTTTTAGTCTTAGCTGTTATGTTAACAGCGCTCGGTATGTGGGGAATAAACAGCGACAAGAAGACGGCAACAGCAGCTGATACAGTCAGCTATTTTCTGCCATATTTGACAACTGACACAAATGCACCTGTATACTGTATGGTGTCGAACATGGCAACCCCAACAAACGCCAGCACATCAAACGATGACAACGTAACCACTATTAATTTCACAGTATTGTCGAACTCAAATGGTAACGCCTCCAGAGCCGCTGCCAGCGTAGTAAACGCTTCAGCATATAAGATAGCGATGAGAAGAACAAGGTTGATGACGTTTTCTGGACAGGCTATAACAGTTGACGGTTCACAGACACATGACCTTACCAGCGACACTGGCACAGGGACAGTAGCAGGATACGGCGGAAGGCTTGACTTTATCGCAGCAAGTTCGGTTGGTGCGCCGTTTGGTGTAGCTGGTGTAGCTGGCCAAACAAACACTCTGCGTTCAACGTTTAACTGCTCAACGGTAGGCATGGCATGTTACCAGGGTACCACTTCTCCAAAGCGTAATGTAGTTGGTTACAGCTGTTCTGATAGCGGGCTTTTCACTGGTACAGCAACGCCTTCACCTATCGGTGGAGTATACGCATACTAAGACTAACATAGCATAACTGAAAAGGCAGGGCATCAAGCCCTGCCTTTTTTTTGCCTTGTAAACGTGAAGGCTGCTTAGTAAAGTTTGCTCCAAAGACCGTATAACAACAATAGCTCTTCTTGATCTGATAACGTGTAACCCTAAAAAAAGTAGTTCACTCTGACTGTCATGCCAGCAAATACTGGAACACAGGAAAGTAGAGATAGGCAAATTCAGCACAATCATTCAGATGCGATTGCCATAATCAACATGTGCCAATGTTGCTTGGCTATATATGCCGATGTTGTGGAATATGACGCTGAAAAACTATTCAAGGATATGGACTGTTACAATGCTATTTTATTTTAATATTACTAATTTATTTTACATTTATTTTACTAGGCCAAAAAGTTTAGCGATGAGGTCAAGGGCCTTTGGGTTGGTCAAAAGCATAACGAATAGTAAGATTAGAAAATAAATTCTCGTTTTCAAGTCCATAGCCGTTAATCTCTCGTTTAAGCGTCCTTCAACGGCAGTAATTCTCTAGTTAAACCTGCCTTCCAACTTTGCTAAATCTTCTTTAGTGGTCAGCTCTTTAGTTAACTCCTCTTTGATCTCGGCCTTCTTTTGAACAACGACGGCTTCTGACCTTTGTTCTATTGCATCGAAAGAGGCCAATATGATTTTCCCAACCTCACGGGCATCATCCTTGCCGACCTTTTTTTCAAGCAGGTCATATATCTCTATCGGTAATGTTGCAGGCATAATACTACTGTAACTCAACAACTGAGAGAAAAACAAATAAATCCAGGGCAAACGCATTTGGGTGGAAATGCTTATACTTTTAGCTCCGACCAATGGCTTCCTGGATGCCAGCTTTCGCTGGATTCCCTGAAAGCATCGGTTGGAGCTAAGACTATAGGCAATTTCTGCCTAATCTTTCAAATGCGATTGCCCTGGCTGACGCACCAGGGCAATCGCATTAGAAACTTACACCCGCTAATCCCTCTCCTGGATTCCCGCTTTCCAGACTGTGTCATAATAAAACCAGTCAGCCC
>LNQR01000068.1 GCA_001541255.1 Candidatus Magnetominusculus xianensis | reverse complement strand
ACCTGAAGGGGACTTTCACCCCTCTGACTATGCACACTCACAGGCGCACGATTCCAGCGAAAGCTGGAATCTATAGGACGAAATGGCTATTGTAATTTTCAAATGCGTTGCCCTGGTGCTACCGTTAAAGGATTGTCCAAGGGATTATTCTGGCATCAGGGCAGACAGTCGGCCTCGCCCTCGGCAGAGTAACACTTGTCGTCTGTACCGCGGACAATACACTGCCCTTCGCATGCCTTGAAGGTTTTATTGCATAGGTCTGCTGTGCTTGGGTCATCAAGACATGGGACACATAAAAACAGCCCACTACTGCACAGCGGTATCTTTGCAAACCCCACAACATACCACAGCGACTTCTTCTGGCAGGACAGATACATACTCGTACATATCCTGCCAAACTCCGCAGCAGCTGTTCCATATATCAGACAAACTACCACTAAAGCCATCAATAGCGACGCTGATAATTTCTTTCTCAGTCTAACGCCGCACCCCCATCTATTCCAAAAACTTTATCGAGTCTATTATCTTCTGCAGCTCAGGTCTTGCAGCCGCAAACTCATTGGCTTCGCTTGAGGCCATGAAGTTGAAGTAGAAGTTTTCTCTGTCATAGCACTGCCATATGATGCGCTGTGGGCCGCCCTTACCGGCGTCGATAAGTTCCCAACCCCTTGCGTACAGGACGGTCTTATTATTTATCTTCTTCACATCATCGCGTCGTTTGGCCGCTATGTTCTTGCCAAGTTTAATGTCCTCCAGCGCCGACTTCAGCGATGCCTTAACCGAGGCCTCTGCCGGGAAACTGCTTCCAAGCGGCGTGTACTGATACATGAAGTGCTGTGTTGTGCCGGTCTTTCTAAAAACCATGTTTTCTGAGTCCGGTGTGCCGGATGTGATTTCCCAGCCCTGTGGAATCGTAAACGTAAACTTCCTCTGAGTGTTCGTATATGTTGTCCCCTCTGCGGACGCTTCTGCCGCAACAAATGTTAGCAAAACAAGCAGTGCAAGCGCTGCATCTCTGATTAAGAACCTCTTCATTTCAATCCTCCGTTTACCATGTCTTCTTGCCTGAACCGGCGTAAGGCAGGTTCTTCAGGTCATTAGTGCTGGTGGAAGGTGCTGAAGTGCCTGATTTTGGCTGCTGCTGAGTAGGTTTTGCAGTATCAGGTGATGATTTTGTTTCGCTGACTGACGTTCCCTGGTTCTTTTCATCCACTTTTTTGTCTGCCCCATATGAAGATGACACTAACGCCAAAAACAACAACACCAGAAGTAATGCCGCTTTCTTACAAGTTTTCAGTGCATTCCTCATATAATCTCCCCCTTTGTAATTAGATTCCTTATCACCCTTACTTTGTTATATCATTTTCATGGGGATTTAAACAAGGGCGCGGCAGCATCAGACTGTTTAAGAACGGACAAGGTTTGTGAGCGTGGCCTCTGTTTTTGCCGCCATTTGTCTGACGCTGAAGTGGTCTTCTATTCTGGTGCGAGCCAAGCTGCGGGCATCAGCCATTTTTGCCGCAGGCCAGTCCAACATTGTATTCCATGCCTCTGCCATAGCAGCCGGGTCTTTTTTGGCAACGCCAATTCCCGTATCCCCAACAATCAACCCTGAGTCCCCAACATCGGTCACAACACAGGGCACACAGCAGGCCATCGCCTCGCAGATAACATTAGAAAGCCCCTCGCTTATCGATGCCGACGTTACTATGTCCATCGCATTATATGCCCCGACTATGTCGGCCACCCAGCCAGCCCATATGATTTTACCGTTAAGTGGTGCAGCCTCGTGCCTCAGTCCTTCAGCGAATTCTTTAGCACCAGTCCCCACACAGACAAATCGTACTTCTGGGCGCTTCGAGGCAAGAATTGCTGCGGCCTTTAAGAACGTCCGGTGGTCTTTTATAGGGTCAAGCCTGCCGAATATCCCTATTAGTTTTACGCCTTCAGGACATTGCCACTCTTGCCTTTGGGTCTCACCAGCGATGTCAACCGGCCTGAACCGGTTGGGGTCAATGCCGTTGTGAATCACTATCATGCGATTGGCACTATAGCCGCAGGCGGTGTGATGCCTCATACCGGCTTCAGAGTTGGCTATTATCAAATCGGGAATGCGTGACAGCAGCGCCCCTGCCTTAAACATAAAGGTAGACACCCAGTGATACAACGACAGGTCCATGTCCGACGACAGCAGTCCCCACACTACCTTTGCCCCAACTGCCCTGCCAACCAGTGCCCCTGTCTCGTTTGAAACCCCCATGAAACCGTACACTATGTCGGGTTTAATTGAGCGTGCCTCTCTGAGTATGCGGACAACTGGTACAGGGTCCCATCTGCTCCTCTGACCAAAGGTTACAACACGAACGCCTTCGACCCCCTCAAGTTCAGCACGAAACGCCCCGCCGTCGTAAAATGCCCCGACGGTAATAGAAAACCTTGCCTTATCCAGCGCCTTTACTAGCTCTATGAGCTGCCTTTCGGCGCCTCCGGTGTCAAGGGTTTGGATTAGGAAAAATACCTTTATCTTTTTCATCGCAATATTTTTCATCATTTTTATCACGGCGCCCAGTGCAAAACACTCTGCCTTAGTCCTTCATCAATACCAAACTTAGGTGCCCAGCCGAATGTCTTTTTGATTTTTCGTGTGTCTGCCGTACAGTCGGGTATCTCGTTTTTCCTCTGCTGCCCCTCGGATATAACCTTCTTATTGGTTGCTGTGATTTGCTGGAGTTTATTAATTATCTCTTCGACAGAGTAACTCTCTCCTGAGCCTATGTTAAATATCTCCGGGGCTGTACATTTATAATCGAATATGGCAAACATATATGCAGCTATCACGTCGTCAATATAGATGTAGTCGCGACGTGGGGACAGGTCTTTCACTATGATTGAATCAGAGGCTGACAGGCATTGGCTTATCAGCGATGGTATCAGAAATGCCCTGCCCTGGCCCTGGCCATAGATATTAAATGGCCTGAAGATAACGGGCACGATGCCGTAGTCCTCGTAGTATCCCCTTATGAGTACCTCACCGATGAGTTTACTCCGGCCATATGGGTTTTGGATGCCGACAGGGTGATGCTCGTCAACCGGCAGCCGCTCCGGCCTTCCATAGACGTATGAACTAGCGTAGATGATTTTTTTAATTGCATTTGCGCGGCAATACTCAAGGACATTTAACGTGCCGCTGATGTTTTCACGATACACGCGGGCCGGGTTTTCAAAGGCGTCGGGGACAAATGTCCTTGCAGCAAGGTGTACGACGGCGTTGACCTTTCTGATGCCCACAAACGAATTAATATCAGTTGCATCCCTGCCGTTTGTTATGTCAAACTCTACAACATCTGTGCCCTTGTCTTTGAGTCTTCTGAGAAGATGCCGCCCCACAAAGCCATCGCTTCCTGTTAATAGTACGCTTGTTATGCCTTCCATTGGTTTATCAGTTCTACGGCCTTTTCATAGTCCGAGATACGTCCGATGTCAAGCCAGCGCTCACCAATGTCATAGACGTAAATGTGTCCTCCTGCCTTTTTCAGCGAATCTATCAAAGAGGGCATGTCAAGAGGCTGGTCTTGTGGGATGTGCTTAAACACGGACTGGCTTAATATGTATATACCTGCGTTAATAAAATAACTGTAGGATGGTTTTTCCATTATATTTTCTAGTAAACCATCACTGTCTTTATTAATAACGGCATAGGGGACAGTGAACTGATAGCCCTTTATGCCGATGGTGATATCAGCCTTTGTTTCCACATGCCGGTCATACATTTTATCAAGGGGGACGTTCATAATCAAATCACCGTTTACGACACAAAACGGCGCTGTCAGTTGGTCCCTGATGAGGCCAAGCGAGCCTGCCGTGCCCATTTTCCGGGGTTCTTTAAAGAGATGCACTGTTAGGGCGTCATCTTTGCGGCTTTCAAGCCATCCCTCAAACTCCCTTGCCTTATAGTTTACTGAGACATAGATACCACTAAAACCGGAGTCCCCTAGGCAATCAATAATATGGTCAAGCACCGTAGTCTCTCCAACTGGCAGCAGGGGCTTTGGCAGGATAAATGTATATGGCCTGAGGCGAACGCCCTCGCCGCCTGCCATTATTACGGCCTTTCTGGTATCAGACATTATATATGTCGGCCTTGTACTTATCTATGTTCTTTCTTATCCACTGAATTGTCTCATTGAGACCTGCATCAAGGGAATAAGATGCCCTCCAGCCGGTTGAGGCAAGCCTTGTGGTGTCGGCCCAGAGTCTTTCGACTTCGCTGTTTGACGGCCTGGCCCTTTTTTCGTCGAACTCGATGGTTAGATTGGCATCCATTAGTTCCATAATCTTTGATGTGAGGGTGCCTATGCTGATCTCAAAATTCGAGCCGATGTTTGTTACTGAGCCAATGGATTCCTCTGATTCGGCAAGGCTTATCATGGCAGATACGGTGTCCTTTACAAAGGTAAAATCCCTTGTGGGGTGCTGCGAGCCTAGCTTTATTATTTTTGCCCCGGCCTCTATTTGTGTAATAATTGTCGGAATAATAGCGCGTGCCGACTGCCTCGGGCCGTATGTATTAAATGGTCGTACTATGGTAATTGGCAGCGAAAATGCCTTGTAAAAACTCTCTGCAATAGCGTCGGCACCTATTTTTGTCGCTGAATAGGGGGACTGCCCCTGAAGCGGGTGCCCCTCGTCTATCGGGACATATCTGGCTGTGCCATATACCTCGCTGGTAGAGGTATGAATAATCCGCTTGGTCTTAAAGTCTTTTGCGGCCTGGACGATGTTCAATGTACCTTCTATGTTGGTCTTTACATATGATGCTGGGGCGATATAGGAATATGGAATGGCGATTAACGCAGCAAGGTGAAAGACAATGTCCATTCCATCAAGGGCGTCCCTGACGTTATAGGCGTCTCTGATGTCGCCACAGTAAACATCTAATTTACTTTTTAGCTCCTCATCAAATGTGTCTATCCATCCCCATGTATTGAAGGAGTTATAATAAGTGAACGCGCGGACCGACGCACCAAGTGCTAAGAGTGCCTCTACCAGATGACTACCTATGAAGCCGCAGGCACCTGTGACTATGACTTTTTTGCCTTTCCAATCCATTGGTTTATGTTGAGCCTGGCTGGATTCAGCCCCTGGATCTCTCCCGCGCTATGGCAATCTTCCCTGAGCGGACGAACTCTTTTACACCCATCGGTTTGACAAGTTCAAGAAATGCCTCTATTTTAGACTCATCCCCTGTTATCTCTATCGTATAGGTCTTGAGGCTTGAGTCCACGACCCTGCCTCTGAATATCTCGGCAAGGCGCAGTACTTCGGCCTTTTGCTCTTGAGTGGGCGTGATTTTAATCATGACCATTTCTCTTTCAACGTGGTCAACATCAAACAGGTCTTGAACCTTTATCACATCTATTAGTTTATTCAACTGTTTGTTGATTTGCTCGACAATCTGGTTTTCACCCCTGGTAACAATAGTCATTACAGAGATTTTCGGATCAAGCGTCTCTCCGACAGAGATACTCTCAATATTATAGCCGCGACCGCTGAACAGCCCGGCAACCCTTGACAGCACACCAAACTTATTTTCTACCTGCACAGATATCGTATGTCTCATAGCAGCTCCTCTCGTGTTACTTATTAATCGTGTTACTTAACGGCTTTGAGTTTCTTCGTTTCCTTTTCCTTCTTAGGCTCTTCCTCGTCGAAGATCATCTGGTCAATCGCTGCACCTGCGGGAACCATAGGGAACACCTTCTCTTTCCAGTCGATGACGAAGTCCATGAAGACCGGTTTTTTGGTCTTTAGCGCCTCTCTGATTACCGGCTCTACGTCTGAGGGCTTCTCCGCACGCAGCCCTACGGCTGAGTATGCCTCGGCGACTTTGACAAAATCCGGCACCACGTTGAGATTGCTGTGTGAGTACCTCTCGTTGAAGAACATCTCCTGCCACTGCCTGACCATGCCGAGGTAGCGGTTGTTGAGGATTGCCACCTTTACGGGGAGTTCATAGACAACGGCTGTGGCAAGCTCCTGTATGTTCATCTGAATGCTGCCGTCACCGGCTATGTCTATAACGGTCTTATCGGGATTGGCGACCTGAGCGCCGATTGCCGCAGGGAACCCGTATCCCATTGTGCCAAGCCCGCCGGAGGTCAGAAATGTACGCGGCTTGTCAAATTTAAAAAACTGTGCTGCCCACATCTGATTTTGCCCTACCTCTGTGGTTATAATGGCGTCTCCGCCTGTGGCCTCGTAGAGTTTTTCTATTACGTACTGGGGCTTAATCACTGTGTCAGAGTACTTATAGCTCATGGGCTTGAGTTGTTTCCAGTCATCGAGCTGCTTAAGCCATGCCTTTCTTATCTCAGTCCACTGGGTCTTCTGCTGGGTTCTAACGATTTGGTTCAGTGTTGTGAGGATATTTTTCGAGTCCCCAACGATAGGGATATCTACGTGTACGTTTTTTCTTATAGATGTGGGGTCGATGTCTATATGTACGATAGTGGCATGTGGGGCAAATGCTGAAATCTTGCCTGTCACCCTGTCGTCAAACCTCATGCCTACGGCCACTATAAGGTCAGAGTCCTGAATCGCCATATTTGCGTAATATGTGCCGTGCATACCGGGCATCCCCAGAGACAGCGGATGTACCGATGGGAAACTGCCTATCCCCATGAGGGTGGTTATGACGGGTACTTGTGTAAGCTCGGCAAGTTCTCTGAGTTCATCAGATGCGTTAGAGAGGATTACACCGCCACCGGCAATGATAACCGGCTTTTTCGACTTAGCGATCTCATCGACGGCCTTTTCAATCATCTTTCTGTTACCCTCGACGGTTGGATTATAGCTGCGTATCTGGATTTTCTCAGGCCAGTTGAAGTTCCCCGTTCCTGCTGAAATGTCTTTGGGCAGGTCTATAAGCACCGGCCCCGGCCTGCCTGATGAGGCAATATGAAATGCCTCTCTGATAGTGGGGGCGAGGTCGTCGATGTTCTTTACCAGATAATTATACTTTGTACACGGGCGTGTAATGCCAACAATGTCTGCCTCCTGAAAGGCGTCGTTACCGATGAGCATAGTGGGAACCTGCCCGGTCAGCACAACGATGGGAATGGAGTCCATTGCGGCTGTGGCAATGCCGGTTACGGTGTTTGTAGCGCCTGGGCCGGACGTGACAAGCGCCACGCCGACTTTGCCGGATGAGCGGGCGTAGCCATCTGCCATGTGTGTGGCACCCTGTTCGTGCCGCGTAAGAATCAGCTTAATATCTTTTGCGTCATAGAGGTAATCGAAGAGATTTAAGACAACACCGCCGGGATACCCGAATATATGCGTAACCCCTTCTTTTTTTAATGACTCTACGACAATCTCAGCGCCGCTAACTTTCATATTTCATGCTCCTTTTTCATGCTCCTATTTCATGCTCTATGACGCGTGGCAGCCCCACGCGATATATTTTTTCACAGGCATAACTATAACACATCTCTATCCGCTTAGTAAACACTCCCAAGCTCCCTAAATCCACCACCATAATAAGCCGCGGCGCCAGTTACCAGAATAACTAACCGGAACGACGTATTTTGGGGGTGTCTGAAATATTATTACTTAATATCTGCACCTTAGGTAATGGACGGTAGGGGATTCGAACCCCCGACCCCCACGTTGCGAACGTGATGCTCTCCCAGCTGAGCTAACCGCCCATGATGTCTCTAACCACGCTATTGTTTCATATTACTATCAATAAAATCAATCAATTTTACAGGCAGGGTCGGCCTGCTGTCTCACCCTGACCCGGACTTTAACTTGTGGACTCTTCTCCTTCTGGTTATAAACGCCATTACCTTTGACAATAAAAAGGCAGGGTCATTTTTCAGCATGAACAGCAGGTACTGCTTACTTCGCTTCAGCCTTACCGAGAGGGTATTGTTGTAGTTGTAGAGCCAGTGGGCTATAGTGTTTACATATTTATCGAAGTCTTCCCGTTTTATGTTTTTTACGTAATAGGCATCCGGCCAGAACGGGAAATTGTTCCAATCCGCTGCTGGTGCAACTAGCCCCATCTCTATACATTTATCGTACTCCGAACTGCCTGGCATCGGGTCAAATATGTTAAAGGCAAGCTCACCTGCCCGCAGCTCTTTCATCAGATTAAATGTATCCGTAAGGTCTTCTATCGTCTCATCAGGGAACCCCGCCATAAAGAACCCGCCAACACCAATCCCTTTTCTCTGAATCAAGTCAAACGCCATTTTTATCTGCTTGTTTGAGACATCCTTGTTTATCAGTTTTTTTATCCGCTCACTGCCGCTTTCTACCCCTATCTCCAGCTTTACACAGCCGGCCTTTTTCATCAAATCAAGGATTTCACTGTCGATTAAATCTGCCCTCGTTGCCGTCTTCCAGCTTATCTTCAGACCGGAGTCTATGATTGACCGGCAGTAGCGCTCAATCACCTTTCTGTTAATCGTAAAGGAATCGTCCCAGAACATGATATAACGTGTGCCAAATTTCTCCTTTAGCACCTTTATCTCCTGGATTACGTTTTCAGGGGTGCGCAGGCGTACCTTTTTGTCCCAGAAATTGCGCGATGAACAAAATGTACATCGAAACGGGCAGCCCCGCGAGACAATCATACTGCCCAGGGACTTAAAATCAAAGGACTCCGGGTACAGCACTGCATCGCGCGCCGGAGGCGGCACTTTGTCTATCTCAGCGATGGCATCTCTCATTGGATTGTGTACTGTGGCAGCATTTTTCTTAAACGACAGGCCCTTTATCTCAGAGAAAGAGCCGCCGTTTTTCAGCGTATTGCACAGCTCCAGTGAGGCATATTCGCCCTCCCCTCTGATTACGAAATCGACCTCCTCGTTTCTCAGGCATTCCTCCGGCATAAAACTTGGATGAAGACCGCCCCATAAGACATAGCAGTCCTTATCGTACTCCTTGCAGAGCTTGCTTATCTTGAGCGCTGAGGCAACCTCTACCGAAAGGAGCGATATGCCCACAAGGTCAGGTTTATATGCCCGCAGGGTCTGTCTAACCTCTTCCCACACATAGTGCGAGTCATTGTTTATGGCATCGAGGTACCTGCGATAGCCCTTTGAGCGCAGGTCAAATCCGATGTCTGCATCAGGGATGAGAGAGTCATCTCCTTTTTGGGGATTTTCTGCATGGTATAAATTTGCATCGAAGCCGTTTTCCCTTAATACCGATGTAATGTAACCCAGCCCCAGGGGGAAGTACGGTGCCTGCCCCGCCCCTTTGAGGCGTGTATATGGCGGTCTTATTAGTAATACCCTCATCTTAACTCACCTTTCTCTCACACAATAAATGATTTATGTTTACTACAGGGGCAACCTGTTCTTCAACAAAAAAATCTGGGTCTCCAAGTCCAGCCATATATGTACGCAGGGCTAGAAAATCAAGGTAGTGAGACGGGTGTCTCAGCACATACGGCTCCAGGCGCTCAACAAACTCACGAATAAATGCAGTGATTGCCCTCTGTCTGCCCTGCCTGTCTTTAGCCGGTGCCGACAGCGGCCCTTCTATTATCATCGTGTTATATCCCTTAGAGTCTCTTAGAACAAACGTGGGCAGGACAGTACAGCCCGTGCGAAGCGCAAGCTCGGCAGAACCGGTTGAAAATAGCGCCTTTTTGCCAAGGAAATCCACTGCCGCCCGCTCCTTTCCACTGCCGCCGTCAATGGCAACCCCGAGGATTTCATTTCTCCTCAGACACAGAAATGCCTCTTTTAATGAGCCGAATATGTTGATATGCCGAACGGGCAGCGATTCCTCACACTGCCATTTTATCTCCATTGTCCTTCTCTCTATCAGGTTTTGTTCCTTGCCCAGTATCTCTGTCCACACAGTAGCGGGGGCACTTAACTGGCTCATCTTAAATCCCCTGTAACCGATGGCCGGCATGACCATCTGGTTTGCCCCAAAGTGCGCAAATAGCAGCATCGTACCCTTACCGGCGGCAATTGCCGCGTTGAGATGTTCAATACCCTCTATACCGATGATGCCATCGATGTTCTGTTCATTCATCGTTGGATAGAAAAATGTCTCGATTTCTTTTTGGAACAGATTCGTAAACGTCAACCTTACCATTGAGTCAATATCCTTGTTCGCGGAATCAGGGAAAAGCAGGCGTGCCTCCTGCTCAATTGCCTTTCTCTTCCTGCCTCTTAAGTAAAAGGACACCCCACCCATGAACTGCCCCACCGTATATGAAGTCCCAATCGGCAGCAGCCGTACACCAATACGAAATGGGTAAATATAAAAAAACTTCGCGGCATTCTTAACAATCCCTGTCAATCTACTCATATGCTGATTACGGGCATTTTCTGCGCGGCCCCATTTTGAAAACTCTCAGATATTTCATAATGTTTAATCTCTGAGCAGTATCCCTAACAAATGCCCTATCCTCCTTGTCGATAACACCGAGGGCCATAATTAATATTAAATACGCGGTGATGGCTGCTGCAAGCCTTACCACCAGCCACATACCCTCAATTGCCTCACTACCTATTATAACAAAAACCGCAGCTATAAATACCTTAACCGCCGCGGCAGCCGGTATTTTAAATATCCTCCTGCTGTGAGTTATATAGCACGACAGCGCAAAGCTGACAAAATATGCCGAAATACCAGAGAATGCCGCCCCCATAAATCCATAAGCCGGTACACTAAATAACATCGACACAGAGACAAATATAAATGGCGCCAGATTACACAACACAAACTCCTTCTGCATCTTCAGCGATATTAAAAATATGTGTATGAAGTTTGTGATAAACAAAAATGCCACGGCAAAAGACAAAACCCTCAGCACACTGCCTGACTCCGCATACTTTGCCCCATATAATAATTGGATAAGCTCCTTTGAAAAGATAAAAAATACGATTGAGACATTTACCGAAAACAAGAGGAAAAACTTAAAGAGCCTGCTGCCCATGCTTTTGATTTTCTCAAAGTCACTCTCAGAGGCAAGTATGGACAACCTGGGCAGGAAAACGGTAACAAATATCTCGCTCAGTATGAGGATTTGAATAATAAGCCCATGCCCGGTCTCGAAAAAGGCGACATCGGCTGCCCCCCTCATCTCCTTTAAAAACAGCGAAGGAACCCTTGCCAAAAGCTGCGCGAACAAGACCCCTATCCCCAGGCTGAACGAATTCACAATAAATGTCTTAAACAGGTCTTTAGGTAAATCACGCGCCGGTCTTGCAAATCTCCCGGACATAATCTTCACGCTGATAATGAGCTGCACTGCGTTGGCCGCGCAAATCGAGGCAATCACGTATGCGTATCCGCCCTTGAACAGTATCAGTATTGAGACAAGCACAAGCACGAGCGCCGAATATATAGTAGTTATAAACATCTCATAGTGCATCTTCTCATAGGCCCTGAAGACATCCTTCGCTAAATCAGAAAATGCACGAAATATCTCAGACAACGATGCGATTAATATCGCAATGAACAAAAGCCTGTCAACCTTCATAACTACTGAGATAATGACAAGGGCACTAAAGGCGGCAATCGTAACATACCCGCGCAGCTTAAAGGCAATTCCCAGATAAACCGCTGCCCTTTCACGATCCCCCGATACCTCTCGCACCAGTGTTTGCCCGATGCCATAAAACGCAACGCTCATAATGCTTGCCGTGAGGTTGGTTATAAAGATGAAATTACCAAAGTCATTGACGCCAAGGCTCCTGGCAAGGCCAAACAGCAGCAGAAAGCCTGTGCCAATCCTCAGTACCCGCGATATTAGAATAAATACATAGTTTCTTACGATTAAGTCTATGGGGCTGGCGTTGTCAGGTGGTGACGGCGGAGTGTCTGGCCTACTCATAGTGTGCCGCTAAGATCACTCCTTGTCCTTTTCGGCAACCTTGCCAATGCCGACGATGGCGTTTTCCTTACCTACGTCCATGACCTTAACGCCCTGCGTGTTTCTGCCTATGACGTTGATGGTGTCAACAGATGTGCGAATCATCTTACCCGCCTTTGTGACTATCATTATTTCGTCTTCATCTCTTACCTGTAGCAGCCCTATGACGTTGCCGCCCTTCTCTGTTACCTTTATAGATATAACTCCATGCCCACCGCGGCTTTGTACATTGTACTCATTAGTTTTTGACCGCTTTCCAAAACCAAGCTCCGTAACGGTCAGAAGCGATGTCCTCTCTTCGATGACCTCGGCGGCAACGGCCTCGTCTCCTTCTTTGAGTCTTATGCCGATTACACCCCTTGAGCTTCTGCCGGTAGGTCTTACGTCGTCTTCGTTAAAGCGAATCGCTATGCCAAAGCTGCTGCCAATCAGTATGTCCGACTTTCCGTCTGTTACCCTGACGGCTATCAGCTCGTCGTCTGCGTCTATGTTTATGGCAATGACGCCCTTACCGCGCGGGTTGCTGAATTCCTTCAGCTCGGTCTTTTTTACTATCCCTTTTTTAGTGAACATCATCAAATACCCTGTGTCGAAACCCTTTACGGGCAGGGCTGTGGCTATTTTCTCGCCCGATTGCAGCTGGAGCAGGTTCACAATAGCCTTACCCTTAGCTGAACGGCCTGCCTCTGGTATCTGATAAATCTTCTGGGTGTAGAGTCTGCCCAGGTTTGAAAAAAACAGGATATAGTCATGCGTAGAACCAATAAAGAGTTGCTTGACGTAGTCCTCTTCGCGCGTTTCCATGCTCAGTGACCCCTTGCCGCCCCGCCGCTGCCTGCGGTACTCAGAGATTGGGTTTCTCTTTATATAACCGTTGTGCGATACGGTGATGACCATCTCCTCTTCGGTAATCAGGTCTTCTATAGAGATTTCCTGAATGTCTGAGACTATTTCGGTGCGCCGCTCATCGGCATATTTTTCATTAATCTCAGTCAGCTCATCCCGTATTATCTGGTCTATGAGGGTGGCGCTGCCCAGAATTGCCGTCAATCTCTCTATCTCTTTTATCACCTCGTTATATTCGCTTATGATTTTCTCTCTCTCAAGACCGGTTAGGCGCTGAAGGCGCATATCTAAAATCGCATTTGCCTGAATCAGCGTCAGTGGGAACTGTGTAGTCAGCCCCAGCCTTGCCTCGTCCGGGGTCCTGGCCGCCCTGATTAGCTTAATTATCGCGTCAAGGTTGTCCAGGGCTATCTTTAGTCCTTCTAATATATGGGCGCGCTCCTGGGCCTTTCTAAGGTCAAACTTCGTCCTTCTTATAATAACATCCCTTCTGTGCTGCAAAAACTCTGAAAGGATACGCTTAAGGCCCATCACATGCGGCTGCCCGTGAGACAGGGCCAGCATTATAATCCCAAACGTCACTTCCATCTGCGTATGTTTATAGAGATTGTTCAATACCACCTGGGGCATCTCATCCCTCTTTAGTTCGATAACTACCCTGATTCCATCGCGGTCGGACTCATCTCTGAGGTCTGATATGCCCTCAATCTTCTTTTCGCGGACGAGTTCGGCGATTTTCTCCATCAATCTGGCCTTGTTTACCTGATATGGCATCTCATCTATAATAATGCTCTCGCCACCCCTTGAGCGCTGCTCAAAAGATGCCTTTGCACGCACACGAATCTGCCCGCGCCCTGTTTCATAGGCGTCCTTTATTCCCTTAAGGCCAAAGATTATACCACCAGTTGGGAAGTCCGGCCCTTTGATATATTTCATCAGCCCGGGCACATCTGTCTCCGGGTCGTCAATCAGTTTTATCAGCGCTGCCGACACCTCACCGAGGTTGTGCGGGGGGATGTTCGTGGCCATTCCTACAGCTATGCCTGAGGCGCCGTTGATTATAAGATTTGGTATAGTAGATGGCAGGACGAGCGGCTCTTCTGTGGTCTCGTCAAAATTGGATATAAAGTCCACGGTCTCTTTGTCTATGTCACGCAGGAGTTCCTCGGCTATCTTTGCAAGGCGTGCCTCTGTGTACCTGTACGCCGCTGCCGGGTCGCCGTCCATCGAACCAAAGTTCCCCTGCCCGTCAATAAGCGGGTAGCGCATGTTAAAGTCCTGGGCCAGTCTCACAAGGGCATCATATACGGCGCTGTCGCCGTGGGGATGATATTTCTTTAGCACCTCGCCAACGACGCCTGCACATTTAGAGTACCTGCGTGTTGAGAGCAGCCCCTCGCGAAACATCGCATAGAGAATCCTCCGCTGTACTGGCTTCAGGCCGTCTCTTACTTCTGGCAGCGCCCTGCCTATGATTACGCTCATGGCATAATCAAGGTAGCTTACCTTCATCTCCTCTTCGATGCTTACTTGTATGGTGGACATAGTTACACTCTCTCCTAAGTATCTATATTATATATCTATATTTCGGGCTTCAAGGGCATGTTTTGTAATAAACTCCTTCCTCGGCTCTACCTGGTCACCCATCAATATTGTAAACAGGCCGTCAGACTGCACTGCGTCCTCTATGGTCACCTGAATCAGTATGCGCCTGTCCTGGTCCATTGTCGTCTCCCAGAGCTGCTGGGGGTTCATCTCACCTAGACCTTTGTACCGCTGGATGTTCAAGCCCTTTTTGGCCGCCTTCATGATGAACTCAAGGAGTTCTCCAGTAGTATTAAACTGCTCTTCCTCTGCCTGATACCAGAGTGTATATGGCGGGTCTCCCAGTTCCTCTACTATGGTGTAGTAGGACTTCAGTTCTTTAAACTCCGGGCAGTGGATGAATTCCGCATTGAGGGTCAAGGCGTTTGACTTTCTTATTATCGCGGCAGAGTGGCTCAAGTGCTCTGCATCAAATTCAATCTCGCCGGTCTCTGTCTCCGACAGTTCTGTTTTCAGCTTCGACAACAGATTGGCAAGGGCCGCCTCGTTTTTGATTATTATTTCTAAATCTCTTGTCCTGAGCAGGTATTTCAGCACTTCCGGGTCTTTACGCCGCTTTGAGTGCCACTCTATGAGTTTTTCAAAATTCACAAGCCGCTTTAAATATGGCAGAAAGGTCTTGCCCTTCATCCTGGCGCCCCGGACTAAGACCTCCAGTTCGCCTGCAACCAGCTCATAGAGCATGTCCTGGAGTTCTGCGTCGTTTTGAATATATTTTTCTGTCTTGCCCTTTTTTACTTTATAGAGCGGGGGCTGGGCAATATACAGGTAGCCGCGTTCTATTACCTCCGGCATCTGGCGGTAAAAAAATGTCAGCAGGAGCGTGCGTATGTGTGCGCCGTCAACATCGGCGTCTGTCATCAGCACTACCTTGTGGTAGCGCAGCTTTGCGATGTCAAACTCATCTGAGCCGATGCCTGTGCCAAGCACAGTGATAAGTATGCGTATTTCCTCAGAAGACAGCATCTTGTCAAATCTGGCCTTCTCGACATTGAGGATTTTACCCCTTAAGGGCAGTATCGCCTGAAACCTCCGGTTACGCCCCTGTTTTGCAGAGCCGCCGGCAGAATCACCTTCTACGATAAATATCTCACTCAGGGCAGGGTCTTTCTCAGAGCAGTCGGCAAGTTTTCCGGGCAGGCCAAGGTCCTCAAGCGCGCCCTTTCTCCGCGTAAGTTCACGCGCCTTTCTTGCCGCATCGCGCGCCCTTAGGGCTTGTACGGCCTTGTCTATTATCTTTCTTGCCGCCGAGGGGTTTTCCTCAAAATACACAGCAAGCCTCTCGTTTGATATCGACTCCACTATGCCCTTGACGTCGGTATTGCCAAGTTTCATCTTCGTCTGCCCCTCAAACTGGGGATTGGGCAGCTTTACGCTGATAACTGCGGCAAGGCCTTCTCTTACGTCCTCACCGGAGAGCGAGCCTGTCTTCAGGAGGCCGGTTGAGGATATATATGTGTTAGTGCTTCTGGTCAGCGCTGCCTTAAAGCCGCTCAGGTGTGTGCCGCCTTCTCTTGTGTTGATGTTATTTGCAAAGGAATATATCATTTCAGCATAGCCGTCATTATACTGCATCGCTATTTCTACAATTACGCCGTCTTTTTCCCCGTATATATAGAGGGGTTTGTCCTGAATGACGCTTTTATTTACATTTATATGCTCAACGAAGGAGATTATGCCCCCTGAATAAATAAATTCATTCTTTTTGTCAGTCCTTTCATCCTCAAGCGTGATTTTCAGGCCCTTGTTCAGAAATGCAAGCTCTCTGAGCCTTTGTGACAGAATGTCGAAACTCAGCTCTGTAGTTTCAAAGACCTCCGGGTCTGGTTTGAAGATTATCTTCGTCCCCTTTCTCTGGGTCTCACCGACCTGCTTAAGACCTTCACAGGGGAAACCCCTCTCAAAGCGCTGCTGATAGACCTTTCCCTCTCTTCTTATCTCAAGCTCCAGCCATTGACTAAGGGCATTTACCACAGATACGCCAACTCCATGAAGGCCGCCAGAGATTTTATAAGCCGAGGAGTCAAACTTTCCCCCGGCGTGCAGCTCCGTCAGGACTATCTCTGCGGCGGTTCTGCCCTCGGGGTCATCTGCGTGGACATTCGTAGGGATACCCCTGCCGTTGTCTATTACTGAGCAGCTGCCGTCGTGGTGCAGCATTATATCAATATTTGTACAATGCCCCGCAAGCGCCTCATCTACGCTGTTGTCCACTACCTCGTAAACAAGGTGGTGCAGGCCGTCAACTCCGGTTGAGCCAATGTACATGGCAGGGCGCGTCCTCACACCCTCAAGACCTTTAAGAATTTTTATTGATTCCGCCTGATAGTCATTCATGTTTAACTCATTAGGCGGCATACCGGCCAGACCGGTATCCTTCTGAACATCACCCATTATTTTACCTCTGATTTATTTATACAGATTTTTTAACCTTCTTCATCAAAACGCCGCCCGTGTCTGACTGAAATATCATCTTTCGGCCCTGATTTCCACCAACATCCGAGGCGATGATTCTTATGCCCTCATCCGCTAATACATCTTCCGCAGTGAGAATGTTTCTCTCTCCCACGTTTAACAACCCTGAGCTTGATGCCATCAGCGCTGCCCCGCCAAATATCTTTGCCTGTAAATTCTTCTTTGTACAGCCCATGGAAAACATCTTTTCCAATAATTTTGTTATCGCAATGTTACCAAACTTCGGCGATGGAAGACCTTCACCGTTCCACAGCGGGAGCAGGTAGTGATTCATCCCCCCGACTTTTAGTACAACGTCCCAAAAACATACCGCCACACAAGACCCCAATATCGTAGTAACTGCAGTCGGGTCCTTGTCTGCATAGAGAGTGCCGGGATATAAAAAATGCTCTTTCACGTTTAGAATTTCTCCCCTTCGTCATCATCAAAGATAAATTCGTTGCCTTCGCTGGAGAATCCCTCCATTTCCGGCCCGGAGGCCTCGGGGATAGAAATTGAAAACAGGCTGCCAACACCTTTTGAGCTTGACACTGTTACCGTGCCATTTAAAAAATCCACGACTGCCTTTACAATGCTAAGACCGAGGCCATGCCCTTTGTGCGTCTTTGTAGAGCCGGTCTCAAGCTGCCTGAACCTGTCGAATATGATCTCTAAGTCAGCGTTGTCCATACCAATCCCATTGTCTTTTACATCGATTTTCAGATTAGAGCCATCTGTCCACAGCTTTATCTCTACTTTGCCGTTTTCATTGGTAAACTCTATCGCATTGGACAAAAGGTTTGAGACAATTACGCTGAGTTTCTCAGGGTCTGACTTAAATAATATAGCAGGTTCCTCTTCCCCAAGCCAGTCATAAATCATTTCTACATCTATATTCTTAGTTTCTGCCGCATGTTTGAAAGATGAGATTATATTGTTTAACAAAGTAACCACATCGACGATTGAAACCCCCAGAGATGCCTCACCAGATTCAATTTCGGCTGCCGCGAATATATTCTTTATCTGAAAGTCCAGGTTAAAGGATTCCTCGTGAATGAGCGCCAGCATGGATTTAACAGAGTCGCAGTCTAGTTCAGACGCGCTGAGAAGCTGCTGAGAAAGCCCTAATATTGCCGTCAATGGGTTATTTATCTCGTTTCTGATATTAGATAGAAAATTGCTCTTAAGGGCCTCCGAGTCTTCAAGTTTCTTGTTGATTTTCACAAGCTTCTTCGTCATGACCTTTAAATCGAAGAGTGCGTTCTCGTTTTCCTGAAAACGCCTTTTCAGCTCCTCTATCAGTTCTTTGTTTGTCAGTTTAGTCATCTCCCCTCCTCTATATTCTCATCGGCATTAGTACGCACTTATAGTCTTTGTTACCCTCTTCTAGTAACAAAGTCGGTGTCAATGTGTCAAGAAGCTCCATGATAATATTTTGTGATTTCATAGAAGCAACGGCCTCAAGCACATATCTTGAGTTAAAACCCAATGTTATCGGCTCACCATCGTACTCAACTTTTAACCCGTCCTGCGCCTCTCCAAGTTCAGGGTCTGTTGCAAACACGTTTATCTGGTCTTTCTCTAAATCCACACGCACGACACGGCTTTTCTCCCTGCCGATTACCGATACCCTCCTCAGTGTCTTTGTAAACTCTTCCCTGTCCATGACTACAGATTTATTGTTATTCACCGGTATGACCTGCTCATAATTCGGGTACGTGCCTTCAATCAACTTAGTGAGAAACACCTTTTCTCCAAGAAAAAATCTTATGTGGTTTTTTGCTATCTCAAACCTGATGTCATCCTGCAGGCCGGTTATCAGCCTCCTTAGTTCCATCACGGCCCTTCTGGGTAATATGGCCTTTATTTCTTCTTCAGTGTCCATCTCCATATCTGAGTATATGACAGCCAGCCTGTGACCGTCCGTGCCGACTAGTATAATTTTCTTGTCCTTGCCAAGCACATGAAACAGTACACCGTTGAGTGCATACCGCGGGTCGTTTTCACCTGCGCAGTATATTGTCCTGTCAAGCATGTCTGCGAGCTTTTCAGTTTTGATTTGAAAACCTGTATTATCGCCCAGCGTCGGCCAGTGAGGGTATTCATCAGGGTTTAGTGCCGCTATCCTGTATGAACTCTTCCCAGACTTCATCTTTATCCAGTTCATGTCGTCTTCTTCTATGTGAATATCACCGGCAACTTCTTTGGCTATTTCAAATATCTTCCTGGCCGGCAGACAAATCACCCCTGATTTTTCTATCTCTATTATCTCTATTGGTTCGCCTATTGCCATTTCAAGGTCAGTAGCATAGACTGTGCTTTTTTCCCTGGACACCTCAAGGAGAAAGTTGCTGAGTATCGGTATGGTAGTCTTTTTCTCAGCAATATTCTGAATATCTCCAAGCCTCTTATAAAGTTCATCTTTCGATACTTTCACTATCATATTCAAAATCTCCTCACGGTTTTATTTTGTTTATAAGATACTCTACCGTTTTATTAAACGCCTCGTCTTTTTCCATTTTCGCCTCTATCTGCTTACAGGCATATATCACAGTTGCATGGTCCTTTCCGCCAAATGCCTTGCCTATGTCGCCCAAAGACATGTCGGTCAGTTTTTTTGTTATGTACATGGCAGTCTGGCGCGGCATGGCTATCTCCTTTGTCCTTTTCTTTGATTTTAACTCCGGCAGCTTTACGCCAAAATAATCGCACACGACCTTTTGAATATTGTCAGTGGTAACCGGTTTTGTCTCATCTGTAAAGATGTCCTTAAGCACCTCTTTTGCCAGAGATACGTTTATCGGTCTTCCTGTCAGGTTTGAATGGGCGGCAAGCTTTATCAGACACCCCTCAAGTTCCCTGATATTTGACTTTATCTTTGTCGCAAGGAAATAGACCATATCCTCTGGCATGTTTATCTTATGTGCCTCGGCCTTTTTTTGCAATATCGCCATCTTCAGCTCCACTGAGGGCGGTTGTATGTCGGCTATCAGGCCCATTGTGAAGCGGGATTTCAACCTGTCTGTTATATCTGAAAGCTCCTTTGGCGGCCTGTCACTTGATATAACAATCTGCTTCTGCTTTTCATATAACGCATTAAATGTATGAAAGAACTCAACCTGAGTCTGCGTCTTATTGGCTATGAACTGCACATCGTCAAGCAGCAATATATCCACCGTCCTGTATTTTTCCTTTAAATCGCTCATCTTCTCATGCCTGATAGCAGAGACGACCTCGTTTGTAAACTGCTCTGATGACACATATATGACATTAGCGTTTGGCAGCATGTCGGCTACCTTGTTTCCTATTGCAGTGATTATATGGGTCTTACCAAGCCCTACGTCTCCGTATATAAAAAGCGGATTGTATGTCTTTCCCAATGATTCGCTCACAGCAAGGGCTGCCGCGTGGACAAATTGATTTGACGGGCCGACAACAAAGGTCTCGAATATGTATTTGGGATTTAAAAATATCCCCTTGCCAGCAAGATTGGCAAGTTTGGCCTTTCGTGCCTGCGTGAGCGCGTCTTTTTTTACACTGTCTGACGCCGGTGCCGCCGGTTCATGGTCTACCTTAAACTGGACATTTATGTTGTCTTTCATCACCCATTCAAAGGCGTCGCTTATCAGGCGCGGGTAATTATCTTCAATCCACTCCCTAAAAAACCTGTTTGGAACTGATAATATGGCTGCGTTGTCTTTTAACTCAAGCAGCTTTATTGGCTTAAACCATAGGTCATACGTGGATCTTCCAATCTTTCTCTCAATAAAATCCAGACAGTCTTTCCACGTATTACCTATATCCATATATCACCTGAATCCGCCTGTTTTAAATATGTTACTAACATGTTATTAACAATTGTTAATAACTCCTTTATATTTCTTTTATAACTCCTTGATATATTGTTCATAAAGTCACACCGGCACACTCATGTGGATAACTATCAGTAACAGTACAGTTTACCAACACAGCTATTAACATGCTGGCAGCATGACAAACGCGCCCCAATAGCTGCTCTACAGACAATCCCATACGCTTTCCAACTTCCAAACACCCCCTACTATTACTACTATTTATATATATAAAAAGAGTAGTAATAGTACTACCCTGTTTTCTTCCAGAATAAGTACTCTTTGATAAAGGCATCAATTTCTCCATTTAAGACTGCATTGACGTTTCCAGATTCATAACCTGTCCTGTGGTCTTTTACCAATCTGTAGGGCTGAAGCACATAAGAGCGTATTTGATTTCCCCACTGGATGTTCTTTTTGTCGCCGATGATTCCTTCCATCTTTTTTCCCTGAGCGGCGATTTCCATTTCATAAAGCCTTGATTTAAGGATGCTCATGGCCCTTTCTTTGTTTCTGTGCTGTGAGCGCTCGTTTTGGCACGATACCACTATCCCGCTCGGGGCATGAGTAATGCGAACGGCAGAGGATACCTTGTTGATATGCTGCCCGCCGGCCCCTGACGCCCTGAAGGTGTCGATTCGTATGTCTTCTTCTTTAATATCTATCTCTATATCTTTTTCCACGTCGGGATATACCAGGACAGCGGCAAAAGAGGTATGTCTTCTTTTGTTGGAGTCAAAGGGGGATATGCGCACAAGTCTGTGCACGCCTACTTCCGGCTTCAGATAGCCATAGGCATATGGGCCGCTAAATGCAATAGTGACGCTCTTGATGCCGGCCTCATCACCGTTTAGAATATCGATAATATCTGCCTTAAAGCCGTTTTTCTCTGCCCATCTCAGGTACATCCTCATCAGCATCTGTGCCCAGTCCTGGCTCTCAGTGCCTCCGGCGCCGGGATGGATGTCCACGATAGCGTTGTTGATATCAAGTTTATGTGAAAGCAGGTGTTTAAGCTCAAGTTTATCTATTTTGATTTCTGTAGATTTTAATTTCTCTTCAATATCTTTGACAAACAACTCCCCGTCCTCTTCGCCAAGCACAGAGAGCGAATCAAACAAGTATCTGACATCATTCTCTACATCGTTGTAAGAAGCGATAACATCCTCGATATACGATTTCTTTTTTTGAAGCTCATTAAGCCGCTCATAAGACGACCATGTGCCGCTTTGTGAGAGTGTCTCGTCAATTGCCTTTATTTCGTTAAGCAGATTATCTATTTCAAAGATAACCTCTTAGGTATGATAATTTTCCTTCCAGAGGTTTGACTTTTAATTCCATCTCGATAATCATTGCGGCCTTCTCCTTGTTCTAAATATTTTTACTATAATTGCCATGTTTATTACATTGCATACATAGGCAAATACACTTCCAAACAACGAATAAAACGTAATAGTCTGGTTTGTATAAATATCCTTTGTTAAAACAGCCTTCTCAAAGATTTCTGATTTTGCCGTTATCGCCCCAGTGCTGTCAATAAAACCGGACACGCCGGTGTTGGCTGACCTTACCACCGGTTTTCTGCTTTCAACAGCCCTGAACACGGCCATTATAAAGTGCTGATACGGGCCGGAGGTGCGCCCAAACCATGCGTCATTTGTAATAGTAACAATAAAATCTCCGCCATATTTGTAAAACGCCCCGACAAGTTCGGGGAATGCAATTTCGTAACAGATAGGGGCTGCAAAGTCCCCAAGCGGGGTCTTCACAACGGTAAGCGCGTTTCCCTGCTTAAAGTCACCTATACCGGTTACTAGTTTATCTATGAAAAACAGCACATTCCTCAGCGGTACGTACTCCCCAAAAGGAACCAAGTGGATTTTATCATAAATATTAAGTATTTTTCCACCCGGCTCTAACACAACGGCGCTGTTAGTAAGCGTATATCTGCCGTTTGCATAGTCTTTGACAAGGTCGGTGCCAAGGACGAGATATATGCCAAGCCCCTTTTGGAATGAAATCAGCTCTTCGGTAAGTACTTTATCACTTCCAAACAGAAATGGCAGTGAGGACTCAGGCCAGACGACGAGTTTTGCACCGTCATCGGCAGCCTTTTTTGTCATAGTCTTGTAGGAGTTGAGGATGTCTGCCGTGAATTTTTTGTCCCACTTTGCCTCTTGGGCAACATTGCCCTGGATGACGCTTACCCTGACCAGTTTAGAATTGACAGACATATTTAATCTCCTGTAGCCGTACATCAACACGGCGGCTATAACTACGGCAAACAGGGCAAATGGCATAAGTCTCTTGAAGAATGATATTTTGTCTTTAATAATGAAATCAGCGATGATGGCGTTAAAAAAGACGATTAGAAATGATACGCCATAAACACCGGTAATATCGGCAATCTGAATGAGGGGGAGGACTTTGTACTGGGTGTAACCCAAGAAAGACCAGGGGAAACCAGTGAACAGTGTGCCGCGAAAATACTCAAGCCCCACCCAAAGCGAAGGGGCGCAGATGTATACAGGAACCTTTGTCCTCTTTATAAAAAGATGAAGCGCCATGCCAAACAAGCCGGTATAGATACTCTGATATGCAGACAAGAGCAGCACGGCAGATAAACTCAGGGGAAGCGGCAGGCGGCCATAGTTGTGTATCGAATGTGATATCCAGTACTGAGTCAGGAAGAAGTATACAACGCCAGCGGCGGCACCGGCCTTGAAGGAATATTTGTGCCCGTTAGAGTGCAGTATCGTGTACAGCAGGGGGACAAGGGCAACCCACGCCAAAAAAGATATATCCGGCATGGGAAACGATAAATACAGCAGTACACCCGTAAAAACGGGTGGAAAGTAGGCAGTTAAAATATTATTAATATTTTTCATAAAAACTGAATCTTGACATATCATAGAGTAAATTGTTTATAGTATAGCTGTGTGGGCAGTTAGCTCAGTCGGTAGAGCAGAGGCCTGAAAAGCCTCGTGTCCGCAGTTCAATTCTGCGACTGCCCACTTTTACTCAATCTTATTATTATATTATATCTGGCCCAGTAAATGCTGGGAAAAATGCTGGGAAATATAACAGGGGGAGTTAGATGAGAATAATAGAAGACGACAGGGACTACAGGGAATTCATAAAAATCATAAGAGACAGGTCAGAGGACTTTGGAATCGATGTCCTTGAAGACTCAAAAATTATCATAGAGCATGTGAAAAAAAGCGGTGATTTTGCGGTTGAGTTATACACGAACAGGTATGACAGATTCCAGAACAATACCTTTAAGGTATCACAGGAAACGATAGAAGAATATGCCGGTAAGACTGAACGCAGTTTTCTTGATGCCCTGAGTAAATCAATAGAGCGGATAAGGCATTTTCACGAAAAACAGGTTGAGCGTTCATGGAAGTTTAAGGATGCCCTTGGGGTTGAGCTTGGACAGATAATAAGGCCGCTTGAAAGGGTGGGCGTATATGTGCCCGGTGGGAAGGCGGCATATCCGTCGTCGGTGTTAATGAATGTAATACCGGCACAGATAGCCGGTGTAAAGGAAATAGCCCTCTGTGTCCCGTTCCCTGACGGGCAGGTCAATCCCTATGTGATGGCGGCGGTAAAGGCGGTGGGGGTGACAGAGGTTTACGCCATTGGCGGGGCGCAGGCGATAGCGGCAATGGCCTATGGGACGCAGACGATTAAGAAGGTAGATAAAATCGTAGGCCCTGGGAATGCATACGTTGCGGCGGCAAAAAAAATGGTCTTTGGCACGGTGGATATAGACATTATTGCAGGGCCATCAGAAATATTGATAGCGGCAGACGAGACTGCTGAGGCTGCTTTCATAGCGGCAGACCTGTTAAGTCAGGCGGAACACGACGAAAACGCATCGTCTATACTGGTTACTACATCGAGGGAGCTGGTCGGGAAGGTTCAAGCAGAACTGACCGAGCGAATAGAGAAACTATCAAGAAAAGAAATTGTACAACATTCTCTGGAAAACTACGGGGCGATAATAATGGCCGCCGACACAACAGAGATGTTTGACCGTGTGAACGAAATAGCCCCTGAACACCTTGAGATAATGACAAAGGCGCCGGAGAGAGATGTGGAACTGGTAAAAAATGCTGGTGCGGTGTTTTTAGGTAAATGGTCGGCAGAGCCGCTGGGTGATTACTCTGCAGGCCCGAATCATGTATTGCCGACAAACGGCACTGCAAGGTTTTTTTCGCCGCTGGGGGTATATGATTTTATAAAGCGGACATCACTGATTAATTTCACAGAGGCGGGGTTTAAGGATATCGCCTCGGCAGTGGAGGCAATGGCCGGATACGAGGGGCTTGATGCACATGCAGAGTCGGTGGCTGTGAGAAAAAGGGCGCTTGGTGAAATTTAAACAAATATTTTAGAAAGCAAGGTTAAACTCCTTCCAATACAAGTAAATATTACGTTATAATAGTGTGTGGTGGATATATTGAAATCCGGTATGTTCGGAAAGCATAGCTATAGATGATAGAATTAGAGAACGTGTCAAAGACCTTTGGTGGTCAAGTGGCGCTGAGTAATGTCTCCTTGAAGGTCGAAAGAGGGGATATGGCATTTATAACCGGCCCAAGTGGTGCCGGTAAGACTACACTGTTTAAGCTGCTCTATCTTGCCGATAAGCCCGACACTGGTACAATAACTATCGCCGGCTGTAATGCTGCGGATGTTAAGTCGTCCTATATACCGCTGCTAAGGAGAAACATAGGGGTTGTGTTTCAGGACTTTAAGCTGCTTAATAATAAGACGGTATATGACAACATTGCGCTGACACTGAGAATCCGCGGCTTCATGGAAAGGGAAATCAAGGAACGTGTTCACAGTGTTCTGAAGATGGTAAACCTTAGACACAAGGTGGATAACTACCCGTTGACCCTCTCAGGCGGTGAACAGCAAAGGATAACCATAGCCAGATCAATTGTGGGAGAACCTACTGTAATGCTGGCGGATGAGCCGACGGGAAATCTGGACGAAGAAAATGAAAAAGAGATAATGAGGATATTTAAGCAGATAAACGCCAAAGGCACGACCATATTGATAGCCACACATAACCGGATGCTCTATAAAAACACGGCAAGAAAGGTGTTTACGCTTGAGACTGGGCAGTTAAAGGATGAGGAGGAGGAATAGGTGTGTTTTCACTAAAGCTGGCCTTTCAGAGCATTGTCAGAGAGAAGTGGATGAATCTCCTTTCCATGCTGTCCATAGGTGTAATGTTATTTATACTGGTGGCCGTTGCCATAATCGTATATAATGTGGAGAAACTGACGGTCAGGCTTCCAGAGAGGCTTACTGTAATGGTCATACTAAAGGAAGGCGTCACAAGCGAGGAAAACAAGTCCGTGCTGGCGGCTATAAAGGCTGACCCGGCGGTTAAGTCTATAGTATTTGTATCAAAAGAAAAGGCCCTTGACGACCTAAAGAAGTCCTTAAAAAAGGACGATTTTATACTGAAAGGATTTGTAGAGAATCCACTGTTTGATTCGTTTGACGTTAAGATAAAAAGTGAAGGCATACGCATAGATGAGGTCAAGCGGCTGATACAGAAGATAAAGTCGATGAAGGCAGTTGAGGATGTGGAATACGGTGAGCTGTTGATGGACTCAATCTACGCATTAAAGAGGGGGTTGAGGGCATTGGGGCTTAGTATAGGCATTATATTTGTGTGTTCGGTTACGTTTATATGTTATACGACGGTGAAGATACTGTTTTACAGGCATAGGGATGAGATAGAGGTATATAAGCTATTGGGGGCGACGAGGTGGTTTGTGAGGGCGCCGTTTTTCCTGGAAGGCTCGATAATCGGCATATTTGGCGGGGTACTAGGGTCTGGGATGCTGATGGGGTTTTATCATTATTTCTTCAGGAGACTGGTAACGGATATACCGATGTTTGCATTTATAAGCATACCGCTGCAGTTTTTGTATTTGCTGCCGGTGTGTGGGATGTTGTTAGGGTTAGGCGGGTCGGTGTTGGCGCTTGGAAGGCTTAAGTATTAGAATGTATAAGGCGGCGCTGACGGCAGTTGCGTTAGTGATGATGTTGGGCATGGTATTTGAGCAGGTGTTTGCTGAGGTTGCAACTGACAAGTATAAAAAGATACAGGAAGAGATAAAAATCCATAAAGATAAACTGGAAAGTTCAGAGAAAAAAGAACTAAGTGTTTTGGATGAGCTGGAAAAGGCGGATGAGGAGTTAAAACAGATCACACGCCAGATAGAAAAGGAAAAGGCACAGGTCGTTGAGCTGGAGGAAAACGTAAAGGCGGTAAGACAGGATATGTTAAAGACTGAAAAGACAATAATTACAATACGTGCCTCACTGAAGAAACGTCTGCAGGCCATACAGCGCCGCGGCTTTGATGTTGACAAAATAGTGATACTGTTAAACATAGAGAGTTTTTACGATATGTTGAGGACAACGAGGTATTTGTCGAAGATGTCAGGCAGTGAATATAACCAAATGTGGATTTACCAGGATTTGTCAAATAAGTTGTCTGAAAAGGAAAAGAAATTACAATCACTGGCTGCACAGTTGAAATCGAAGGCGGAGAAGTTAAAAAACTCTGAGGCAGCCCTTGCCCAAAAGAAAAGAGAACGCGAGGAAATATTGCACTCTGTGAGAAAGGAAAAGGCCTTGTACAGCTCGATGTTAAAGGAGCTGGAGGCGACATCTAATCGTTTTACCGGCTTTTTAGAAAAGAAAGAAAACGAGATGACAAAGAAAGAAAATGAAGCATCAGGTGCTGGCAAGGACTTTAAGGCACTGAAAGGGAAGCTGGCATGGCCGGTACAGGGCAATGTGGCTATTCCATATGGCACACACCAAGACCCCCAGTTTAAGACCCCCGTCTACAGAAACGGGATATATATAACATCAGAACAAGACCCGGCTGTCAAGGCGGTGTACGATGGCAAGGTGGTGTTTGCGGATGTATTCAAAGGGCTTGGGCAGGTGGTAATATTGAGTCATGGCATGGGCTATCATACAGTGTATGCCAATCTTAGTACCATCTTTGCGAAGGCAGGCGATATAGTGAAGGCGAGAACTACGATAGGAAGCGCAGGGACGTCGAGCTTAATAAACGACGTGGGGATATATTTTGAGATAAGATATAAGGGGAAGCCGATAAATCCATTACAGTGGTTGAAAAGGGAGAATTAGGAGGATGAATGAGTAAGTCTGTGCGGTTCTGGATAATATGGATGATATTGCCACTGATAGCCATAGGCGTAATATTTGTAGGCGGCAGTGTTGTAGTCGGCAAGTGGGCGGTTAAGACAGTAAGTGCAGAGTCTGACGCATATCAGGAGCTAAAGCTGTTTACTGAGGTAATATCTATAGTAAGGAGTAATTATGTTGAGGAAGTCAAGGCAAAGGACCTGATATATGGCGCACTCAAGGGGATGTTAAACTCCCTTGATCCCCATTCGAGTTTTATGACGCCGGATTTGTTTAAAGAAATGAAGGTAGACACGAAGGGTGAGTTTGGTGGAGTGGGCATACAGATAGGGAAAAAAGGGGCGTTGATAACCGTTATTGCGCCAATTGAGGATACACCGGCGTATCAGGCAGGCATAAAGGCAGGCGATACAATAGTAAAGATAAACGGGGAGTCAACAGAGAAGATGACGCTCTACGATGCGGTAAGCAAGATGCGCGGGGCAAGAGGCTCAAAGGTAACGGTAACGATAATGAGGGCAGACTGGAAAGAACCGAAGGACTTTACCCTGGTACGCGACACGATAAAGGTGAAGAGCGTTAAGTACAAGGTACTCAACGAAGATGTCGGCTATATCAAGGTAAACCAGTTTCAGGAAAAGACAGTGGCAGATTTAGAGAAGGCGCTGGCAGCGCTCAGAGAAAAAAAGGTGACCTCGCTGCTGCTGGATTTAAGAAATGACCCGGGTGGTCTCCTGCAGGGGGCAGTAGGGGTAACTGAACAGTTTTTGCCGCCGAACAAGCTGGTGGTATATATAAAGGACAGGGCGGGCGAGAAGAAGGAGTTTTTTACAGAAGGCGACGGCAAGTATGAGAAACTCCCTATGGTAGTGATGGTAAATGAAGGAAGCGCAAGTGCGTCGGAG
Source organism: Candidatus Magnetominusculus xianensis (assembly GCA_001541255.1). Lineage (GTDB taxonomy): Bacteria > Nitrospirota > Thermodesulfovibrionia > Thermodesulfovibrionales > Magnetobacteriaceae > Magnetominusculus > Magnetominusculus xianensis. The sequence continues at coordinate 22,157 of LNQR01000068.1, read as the reverse complement.
ATAGTAGCCGGTGCGCTGAAGGACTGGAACAGGGCAATTATATTAGGAACCACGACGTTTGGCAAAGGCTCTGTGCAGAGTGTACTTCCATTAAGCGATGGCTCAGGTCTGCGCCTGACAACGGCACGCTATTACACCCCAAAGGGGACATCTATACAGAACACGGGCATTACGCCAGATATAGTAGTAAAGCAGAAGTCTGATAAAACCAAAGAGCGCCCCGTGATGAGAGAAAAAGACCTGAAAGGCCATCTTGAAAATGAACAGACAGAGGGGCAGGAACCCGAAGAGGCAGAGGCAGCGCCAGTAGAGGTGGAAGAAAAGGATGACGTTCAGTTGCAGCGCGCCATAGATATACTAAAGACATGGGATGTGATGAAGAAATTTAACAAGGCCGCATAATAAGGGTGTGTCAAGGGTAATATTTGATATAGAGACTGCCGGGGCTGACCTAGAGTCTTTCGACCCGGAAGTACAGGACTATCTGTTAAAGCTGGCGAAGACGGAGGATGAGATTCAATTGGTAAAAGAGAGTCTCTCCTTCTACCCCAGCACCGCTGAGATAGTTGCCATAGGGATGTTAAATCCAGACACTGGAAAGGGCGTGGTGTATTATCAAGCGCCCGAAGACAACAGCGCTGAAGCCGTCCCCGAGCTTATCCCCGATCTTATCGAAGAAGACGGGATTACCTATCGCCCTGGCACAGAGCAGGAAATCATAGCGGGTTTTTGGGATGTAATAAGAAAATATGACAAATTCGTAACTTTTAATGGTCGTGGATTTGACTGTCCATTTATAATGATACGCTCTGCAGTACACAATGTTAAGCCGACGCGCGACCTGATGCCAAACCGTTATGGCAATGAACACATAGACCTGCTTGATAAACTGACATTTTTCGGTGCCGCCAGGAGGCGCTTTAGTATGGACATGTGGTGCAGGACATTTGGCATAAAAAGCCCTAAGTCTGATGGTGTGACCGGTTATGATGTAAAGGAGATGTTTAATGCTGGCAGACACAAGGAAATCGCAGTGTACTGTGCAGGGGATTTGTGGGCAACAAGGGAGCTGCTCTTTAAATGGGAGGGTTATATAAAGTACCCGCCCGATGGATTAAAAAATGGATTAAAAAGCGGTTGAGTTGTACAGATATTTAATCATACTGACTGCCTGCGCGCTGTTTAAACTCCTGTATCAGGGCGTGCAGGTGTCTTACGGCATTTGCCGGGTCTACACCTATTGCCGTTTCATCGGAGAGTATAAAACCATCTACCCCCTGCTCAAGTGCTGTAATTACATCCGTAAGCTCTGCCCTGAAGGGTTTATACCTGTTTACAAGGGATAACATCACCTCGCCTGCAAGCAATACAGGCCTGCCAAATTGCCTTGCCGTCTTTACAATGTGTCTTTGTACATAGGGGATTTGCGGCAGAGCAATCTCAACGCCCAGGTCACCGCGTGCTATGCAAATCGCGTCAGACGCTGCACATATCTCATCAAGATTTCTGATGGCCTCGGCAAGCTCCACCTTCGCAACAACAATGTCTTTCATCTTGTAGCGGTGCAGGGTTTCCTTGAGTATGATAATGTCCTCTGCCCGCTCCACATATGATAAATAGACAAAGTCTATCGATAGTTTCGATAATATTTCTATGTCATCGTAGTCCTTCTTACTAAGCGGGGGAAGCTCAATGGGGAACCCTGGAGTGTTTACCCCGCAGCCAGAGGTCAGTTCCGCATCAGTCTCTACGCGGCATATAAGCTCACCGTCCTTGACCTCAGTTACGGTGAGCGTAATAGCGCCATCGTCAAGCAATACCACAGCACCCGCTTTGAGTTTCAGTGGATAACTCACATATGCGCAACCCGGAGTGCAGTTCGTCTTTGTCTCCTCAGCCAGCCTGAACATTTGCCCTGCCTTCAGCATTACCTTGCCAAATGGGACAGCGCCGATTCGCAGCTTCCTTCCCTTGATATCAGCGCCAATTTTTACGTGGGGGGCAAGTTCCCTAATGTGTGACACTACGCTGGTTAGCATTTCTTCGCCCGCATAAGACATATTAAGCCTAACGGCGGTAATACCTGAGTTTAGAAGTTCTCTAAGGCGTGGCTCAGCAAGACACGCTGGGCCGGCAGTTACATGAATTTCCATTAATTTGTGCCCAGTTTGATTTCCTTACTGGTTATATAGACCTCTATGTCTTCAACAGACAGCGGCCTGGAGAACAGGTATCCCTGAGCCTCGTCACAACCAAGGGCACACAGAAAGTATAGTTGCCCATTGGTTTCCACCCCTTCGGCTATAACCTTTAGCTTAAGGCTGTGAGACATGGCTATTATTGCAGTGGCTATAGCTGCGTCGTCGGTGTCGGTTGTTATATCATTGACGAACGATCTGTCTATCTTAAGACAGTCTATCGGGAAACGCTTTAAATAACTAAGTGATGAGTAGCCCATCCCAAAATCGTCAATAGCTATATGTATACCCATATTTTTTATCTCTCTCAAAATCTTTATAGTCGCCTCAGCATCATCCATGACCACAGTCTCTGTCAACTCAAGCTCAAGAGACCCTGGCGGAAGTCCTGTTTCCCGTAGTATATTCTCTATTGATGAGAGGAGATTTTTTGATTTAAACTGCCTGGCAGACAGGTTCACGGACATGAGAATTCCATTACAGCCGATGTCCTGCCAATGTTTAGCCTGAGTACAGGCGGTCCTCAGTACCCACTCGCCTATGGAGATGATAACACCGGTCTCCTCGGCCAGAGGAATAAACTCTGCCGGTGAGATCATGCCAAGCTGGGGATTTTGCCACCTTATCAGTGCCTCTACCCCCGATACTGACCATGAGTTGAGGTCGATTTTGGGTTGATAGTGGAGTCTGAATTCATTTTTTTCAAGTGCCTTACGCAGATTATTTTCTAACTGCAGACGCCTCAGCGCGCGGGAATTCATATCAGGGTTATAGAACTGATAGGTGTTTCCCCCCTTGCCCTTTGCCTGGTACATCGCAATGTCTGAGTTTCTAAGCAGTGTGTCTATGTCATCTCCGTCGCCGGGATATATGCTTATCCCAACGCTCATGGTTACAAAACACTCATGTGTATCCAGATAAAACGGGGCTGAAAAGGCATCAAGAATTTTCTCAGCAACCAACGAGGCCTCCCGCACCTGTTCTAGCAGGGGCAGTATTATTACGAATTCGTCAGCGCCCGCATGGGCTACGGTGTCAGACTCACGCACGCATTTTGGCAGTCTGGCAGCGGCCATCTTTAACAGTAAGTCTCCCATGTCATGACCAAGTGAATTGTTAATAAACTTAAATCCATCAATGTCCAAAAATAACAAGGCAAACATCTGGTTATAGCGCCTTGAGTGTCCAAGCACATGGCTTAAGCGATCATAAAAAAGCGTCCTGTTCGGCAGGTCGGTAAGGGAATCGAAATGGGAAAGATACTGAAGGCGCTGTTCAGTAAGTTTTCTCTCTGTGATGTCAATCCCTGTGGCAATCACATATGTTACCTCAGAGTTTTCGTTTACTAGGGCAGTGCTTGACCACGCAATCAAATGCTCTGTGCCGTCCTTGCTGCTCCAGAAATTCTCATACGCGGCTGGATAATTCCCTTCTAATATTTTTTTGAAATTTACCTTTGCAGAGTCCGTGTCTTCTTCCCTTGTTAGAAAATCCCACAGACACTTCCCCCTTACTTCCTCGAAACCATAGCCGGAGGTCTCCTCACAGGTATGATTAAAACAAATAACGCGTCCTTCCCTGTCGAGGATCAGCACAAGGGCGCCTACAATGTCAAGTATAGCGGTAAGGATATCCTGCTGACCGGCGCTACGGCAAATGCTGTTGTGGATTTCACCAATAGTTCCTGATAACTTAAAGAGCTTCTCTATATTGTTATCCATAAGGTGTATTGTAACAGAAAGCCACCAGTGATGTCTCTATGAATGTTTAGGAGGCTGAATTTGCAATTATTACCGTGACACAGGGTGTTCACTAGTCCACTTAACTCACTAGGCGCGACCCACCCCTTACTACAGAAACACCGGATAGGGGAACTTACTCGTTCCCCTATCCTACTGCATGGTAAAGATTATTGGGTATGATGTTCAGTTTTGACGCTCTAGTTAATAAATCCTCAGGCGGTATCTCTCTAACCACGTTTCCCTCTGAGTCCACTATCTTTACTACCACAGTCTGCGTATTATCCTCGGTGTTTTTCTGCACAGAATAATAAGCAGAATTGCTAAAAAGACTGTTTTCGGGAGGAGGGGGTGTATTTTCCTGTTTTTTATCCTTAGCATCTGTGGTGGATTGAGTTCCGGGTTGAGTTGTATCACCCTGTGCCAAGTTTGTCAGTGTGTTTGTAGTATCCCCTCCAGCTTCTTTAGCATTCTGCTGAGAGCTGTTTAGCATTTCCTTTCCCGCATTTGTGATAGTAACCTTCACGGAATCGTTATTGCTTGTGCCGCTCTTTGTCTTAGCAGGTGTTTCAGGGTTTTGCTGGAACTGCGGCTGGGAAGCAGGTTGAGCATAGGTTTGCTGTCTGACATATGTGTCGGTTGTGCCGACATTCGTCTGAGTATTCATACCTACTACTCCTGCGATTTCCATACTTAATTCTCCTCACTTTTCAACACGTTTAGTCTTTCTTTCTGCTTTGTTTGCGCTGCATCTCCCTGCAAACTTTGTTAACTTATAGTTGAGCAACCATAGTTATGAGTATTTAAAGTCCCTGAACCGATTTAGAAAACGACTCCCAAATCCCCTTAGGATACTGTTGATTTTGCCCGTTCACATTCTGATCGCTCTGTACAGTGTTCTGCGCAGCACCCGTAGCTCCGGCAGTTTCTGCCTGATTCGTGTTTGCAGCTTCTCTCGCTTGTGATGAAATGTTGACAATTGCAGCCGGTTGATTTTGCTGTGCATTTGTCTCTGTGCCGACAGTGCCATTTGTGCCAGCAGGATTCTGACCGCCAGCAGACTGCTGTGTATTGCCGGTTTTATATGCTGCCGCGTATGCACTTGTTGACTCTTGTATAATAGTGACTGCCATAATAAATTACCTCCTTTTTGTTATTCTGAAGTGTTCACCTTTCTTATCGGTAAAAGAACAGGAAACTTTAGGCCCAAAAAAATATTTTTTAAGCCTGAGCCTCAACCGTTAATATATTAAATCTTTTGATATATTTATTTCAAGCAGCCGTGGAGATTCCGTGGCAGTGTCAATAAGCCAGAGCAATCCATTATAATATATACTAAGCCTGTGAAAAAGAGAAAATTAGGTCAGCACTTCCTCTATGATGACGCGATTCTTGAGAAAATCGCAAATGCTGCAAACATTTCCGCTGATGACACAGTAGTGGAAATCGGCCCCGGCACAGGCCCTCTTACAGAGAAACTCATTGATAGGGCAAAGACCGTCATCGCCATAGAGCTTGACAAAAACCTCTATGACAGGCTAAAAGTGCGTTTCAGAGGCGTTTGCAATCTTGAGCTTGTCCACGGTGATGCGTTGAAGTATGATTACAGGGCAATAGGCACGTTTAAAGTAGCCGCGAATATACCATATTACGTAACCACGCCGCTGATATTTCGACTGCTTGACGAAACAGATACGCTCACAGGCATGACCCTTATGGTTCAAAAGGAAATAGCAGAGCGCATTGCCTCACCGCCAGGGAAGAAATCATATGGGGTACTGTCGATAATGACGCAGCTTGTAAGCGACCCGGAAATCAAGTTTATCGTTCGCCGGGATTCGTTCAGGCCGCCGCCTGAAGTGGACTCCGCAGTTGTAGGGTTTAATGTGTTAAAGGATAAAAAGGTGCAGCTTACTAACGAGAAATTATTCATTGCAGTCGTTAAAACGTCGTTTTCCATGCGCAGGAAGACGTTGGCAAACAATCTGCGAGGGTTTTGCGCAGACATTGGTGATTTACTCAAGTCTATAGGAATCGACCCGCGAAGAAGACCGGAGACCCTCAGCATAGATGAGTTTGCCCGCATAGCAAACGCGCTCTCGTGACGCCTATCCTGAGACCTTATTCAACAAGTGACTTAAAGGCTGCCTCAAACTCGCGCATATTCTGTTCACTATTAAAGAATGGCATACCCCATACAACATATTTTTTATCTTTCCATAATTGATTAATGACAGCCTTGTCCTTCAGACTTGCAAGCATTTTTTCTTTCCATCTATCATTCAAGAGAAGGTGTCCACCTTTTGGCTCGATAAACACTTGATAATACATGGTGTCCTTGTTTTTCTTACCGGAGAGATAAAGCAGAAAATCAGGCTCAAGCGGTCTGCCGTCTTCAAAGCTATATATCTTAAAGTGTCTTTCATTACGAACCAAATAAGCGTCTTTGAACTTATTTTTCAGTGTGTCATAGTGCTTGTCGATAAATTTAATGAGCAGCTTCTCTTCGTCAGTCCCGAAGAAATCGTCAAACACAAACCAGTCCCGCTTAGTCAAATCAAGGTGATATTTTTCGGGCGTTTCATTGGCGTTGCTCATAGACTTCCCGGATTGCTTGTCCTCAGATTCATTCATAGGAAAATTGAGCGTTTTGTCTGTGATTATATCTTTGAGCATAGAGGGCAGAAATTCCTGAGTGCCCCTATATTCCATGTTGTCAGAATTAATATTGTCTGCAAGTTCCATCAGGACTGTTGTCGCTGCCTGCAGTTTATCTTCAGGAAGCAAATTATTTACGTGGCTGGAATGACCGGAGATTTCAACTTTAATTTTGGCAAGATAGTACTCAGAAGTTATAAATTCCTGTGCTGATCTAAGATGTGGAAAATATTTTTTTAGATTATCAAATTGGTAGAAGCCAAGGCGCTGCATGGCCTTTCGCATGACTGAAACACCAAACTCCGACAGCTTATAATCCTTTGCTGTTTTATCAATGGCGGCTTTACGGCCGTTAGTTTCCTCAAAAAAGGCGCTGGTCTGGCTCTGGCCGGTGTGCAGCTTAAAGGTATAGTTTTTTTGAATCAGTGGATAGGGTAAGCCAAAAATATCACGGCGGTCATGTTGTTGCCGACTGTTGAGAAATATGTACTCATTCTTATAAAGTTTTGTTTGTTTGAACGATTCCTTTAGGGTAATGGTTCGCTGGCGTATTTCTTTCGGTTTGATGCCTATTTCATGCAAGGCAGTGTTTAATTCCTGAATGTATTGTGGATTATAGGCGCTGTGATAAACTAGTTCCTCACAAATCCTCATTTCATTACCAATGTCATGGTCATATTTTCGCTGATCAACAGGTTGGTCAGGCGATAGCCGGAACGGACAATAACGGGCTCCACGCCCGATTAACTGCGCTTCGGTCATGGTTGTTTTGCCTATTTTCCCCGCCTTGACGTCGCGTGTGTTATAAAGGCGCACTATATCAAAGAGATTCAGCACGTCCCAACCCTCATTAAGCATGTCAACTGCAAATACAGCCCGGTACCCGTTGTTATCGGCCTCCAGTGAATTAACTATCAACTGTTTCTCTTCACTGTCTTTCTTGCTGTTTACAATGATGAGCTTGTCTTCGGAGAAATCTGCTTTTAGCTCAATTGCAAGATTATCAAAGGTGATACCAGCGGTTTTGTAATAGGCAAACATTGCCACTGTCATATTGTCCTTGCTGTGTGCTTGAATATCAGCAAGATTCTTGCCGGTTAGTGAAGAAATGCCGGTTTTGAATTCCTCGAAAAATGCCTCGCTCTCTTTAATGGTTTTGGATTTGAAAAGAATAACGGGCTTAAGCGCGAGTTTGTTCTTTTCAAAAATCTTGCGGCGGTACTGAGAAAGCAACACTGCCTGCAATGCCCTGTCAAACGACGGCAAGTCGGCCTGCAATACCTTTACTTCTTTAGAATAGCCGTCTTTACGAAACTCTTTGAGCGTATAATCGAAAATCAGTTTTGGCTTGTATTTAGCTTCCAGATTTTGATCGGAAAAATCCACCGTAGCCGTAAACTCCAGCAGGACATTTTCAGGATTAGCCATAAAAATACGCTGCACAGTGGTTTCCCAGCTTTCAGACTCGAAAAGACCGCTCTGTGTGGGATTCCTGCCCTTTTTTGTGCTGGCATTGATATGGTGTGCCTCATCGGAAATAAGGACGATTTTCTGATTTTCAAAATCATCATAAGTAAGGCTGTTTTCATGGGGATTGTTCAGCCTGTCATGCAAGCCTTGAATTGTTGAAAATACGATATTGATATCGCCGCTATTAGTTGATTGAAAATTATCTGCTTCCCGCACTGTAAAATACCTGTCACGTAGGCTTATTTGGGGGGCAAGCAGGTATTTGCCGGACAGTGGGTTCAGAAAATTATCCCTTGTCTTGTCAATGATATTGGAGCTGTTGACAAAAAACAGAAAATTGCGATAGCCCTGTGCATATAGGTACAGCATCAGCCCTGCCATTATCAGGGTCTTGCCGCTTCCTGTGGCCATGTGAAACAGCAGTTGATGGTTCTCAAGCGGCTTACCGTTAAAATCCTCCTGCCAGTAGTTCAGAAAAAACCGGAATGTGCGTTCCTGATAAGGCCGTATCGTGAATGACGAGTTCAGATTGCCAGTTATCACGGCTGGCAGCTCCGTTTTTTCAATGTTTTTGTTTCCGAGTTCCTCTATCAGAATCTGATGCAGTGTCTTAATGTCGTTCATAGCTGCCACGCATTACCGGAGATCAAAAAATTGCCGATTCAATTTCTTGTCTTCATCGCTTATGCCATAGGTGTCATCGTCTATTTCGCTCAACGGTACATAGAGCATATTTTTATCAAGCACCTCAATAAGAAAACGCTGCTGGTCTTTGAAACTCAAGGCTCTGAAATCAGAAATAGTCTGGTCAATCTTTTTCGGATCAATCCTATAACTCAAAAATGCCTTGTCCTGCATCTCCATATAGATTGACTGTAATTCCTGAACGTCTTTTGCAGACTGTATGCGGTCAACAAAAACCTGATTTGCACGTGCCAATTCACAATAAATGAAAGAACCTCCGCCATGCCAGCCAACGGTTTTGGAAATCCCGCCCTGCTCTCCTGCCATCACCTTTTTCATTCGTTCAACTGTTATGGTATTAATGTAATCCATCTGTTCGACGCCAACATAGCGTCTGCCCATTTTGTGGGCTACAGCTGCGGTAGTGCCGCTTCCAATGAAGAAGTCAAGCACGATGTCACCTGCTTTTGTCGTGTATTCAATGATTTTATGCAGTAGCAGTTCATTCTTTGGGTAGGAAAAAGCCTTGTCTCCAAACAAACCTACAATCTCATCTGTTCCTTTTTTGTTTGTCGTCTTTTTCAAAAGGTCATTTGAAATAAGATTAAGAAACTCGGTTGATACGTATGCCTTGTCATAGTCATCACCGTTTTTCTGAATTTCATCTGATTTGAAGACACGCAGAGCGGGTTGCGCAATGTCTAAGAAATCATAATCTCCAGGGAAAACGATTCGCTGTTTTGTAATGTACTCATCAATGCTGTCTCTTGTAATACCCCAGCATCTATTTTGATTCACAAAAAATTCGTCGCCAGTTCGCGGATTTATAAGTGTAAAATTCGAGTTTGGCCTTTCAGTTACTGTGCGCTGAGTAGTTAAATCCGACAGTCTCCACTCATCATCAGGAAAATCAGGCGTTTTGTAATATTTACGTGACACCTTTCGATGGAATAAGTCTTCATTCGGTCTTGCATTTTTTGTATAAACAAGCATCCAATCATAATCCTGCGACAACTTATAAGGAACATCACTTTTGCCGCTTCTGGTTTTACGCGGCACCGTTGCAATAAAATGTTCCCGACCGAAGACAGCGTCCGCTAATAATTTTAGATAGTGCATTTCTGTGTCGCCAATATGGATAAAGACTATCCCATTAGACATGAGAAGAGTTTTTGCTATCTCAAGTCTGTTTTGCATAAAGGTCAGCCATGTGGAATGGTTAAAACTATCGTTATACTTGAAACTGTCAGTGCCTAAGTTATAAGGAGGATCAATATAAATCAGTTTTACCTTTCCAGCATAAGTCTTTGCCAGAGTATGGAGGGCTATCAGATTGTTCCCCTTGATAATCAGGTTATCTTCGCGGCTGATGCTTGTGACACTGTGTTGCCCGTCTTTGTCACATCGTTTGAAACCCGTAAGCACCTTTGGCGACAACAGCCTGTCAATTTCGTCCGGTGCAAGTGTTTCATTCCAAAAAATCTCATTTCGCCTTGCGTCTTCCTTTGTTTGGCCTCCTTCCAAAACACAGTCCTTATAGGGCCACGCCAATACAACTTCCCCGCTGTCAGTCAAATAGCGTGTGTCCACCGTTAACCCGATTTTATTTTTGAAGGCAGTGTAGCTGTCTGGTAAGAATTCCTTGTTGCTTACAAATTGCTGGAATTTTATTTTATCGAAAACTAAAATATCGTCTATACTGGTAAAGAAATGCCTGCGAATGCCTTCATGTGTCAATAGCAGCCGGATCAAGCCAGCGTCCATACCCAAGGCCAATTCAACAATTTTATTCTTGAGTAACTGCCCTTCCACAACCAAACGGTCATCCTGTTCAAGTAGTTTCACAAGGTCTTGCAATAGATTTTGCATAGCTTCTACTCCGCACTGCTAAAGCCTTTCAATCAGGGCTGATATGCTGTGCTGCCGTGGTCAGGCTGCGTCTATCTGGGTTGTTTTCTTCTTTCTACCTTACTGCCGCTGAGTTTTTCACCAACCTTGTCTATCAGAGAAAACGATGCCTTCAGGAACTCGTCGTACATGCTTATGCCCAGTAAAAACATCGCGCACATAAACACAAATCCCATGATAAAAAACCAGTGATTGAACACTAAAAATATCTCAGGAAATGTAACCCTGCCCAAATCTATAAACGACACTATCTTGTCAAGTTGCGTGCCATCATACATCTCGGCGTAGAGTATCGACCCGAAAACAATTCCAGCCATTGCAACAAAGGCATCAAGGGCGCCCTCACCCAGGGCACACGCCGCTATCGCCGGACAGTACCCCGCTATCGCAAGCCCTGCTCCAAACAACACACCGCCAAATAACTGGGCAAGTACTACTGTCCTCGGCAGGTAAAGCTCCACAACCCCTATGTCCTTGAAAAAATAAATAAGCACCATTCCAAACATCAGAAGCGGCGTTCCCACTCTCCAAAATGTGAAATCCTGCATCCTGAACATCCCTGATACTATATCAAACTTACCAAGTCTCCCCTTTTGCAGGACAATCCCAAGCAGAAACCCTACAATCAGACCGCCATACAGACTTGCCGGACCCCTTACCGCCTCTATCGTTGAGGGGTCAAAGGTATCCTTTAATCTCATCAATATCCCATCCATACCTATCCCCTGTGAAGCGTTACCGTTCTCAATCTATAAAACAACACCGTCATCAGCATTCCACCCATCCACAAAGACATCATAAATATAAACCCCGCAGGTGTTAATTGTATTACTCCCGATATGAGCATCCCAAGCGTACAGCCCATCGCAAGCCTCGAACCAAAACCTATCATCACCCCGCCTATAAATGCCCAAATCAACCGCCTCATCACAGACGACCCCTTTGAGGTCTTCCACATCTGCGGCACTACTGTAAGCTTGAACTCCCCCGAATACACAGATGAAAACATGCTCCCGCTCACTATCCCAACCAGCACTGCTACAGTCCATTCTATGACTGGCTCATAGGCGTTCCAATATGCAACAGTCTTCGCGTGCTCAGGAAAAAGCACATACTCTATTATTGAGCCTATGACTGCATATCCCCTCGACGCGCCTAACGGACGCTTTGACATGTAAAATGACAGCAGCTCTAACAGGGCGAACAACACCCCCACTGTAAACAGCCACCACTGCTTCTTCTTCAGATAATTCATGCCATTATCACCGCCTTTTTGCTAATCTCCTTAGTTATAGCTCAGTACATTATATACAAAATTGCCTGTAAAATAATATATGGCAATAGGCTGCATATAAATATTCCCCCAACCCTAAAACTGGCAATATATTTGAGAGCAGCGATGACATGAACTAATTTTTAGCTTGACAAAATTTTTCCCGATACTTAATAATATCATAGAACACAGGGCAGTGAGAGGTTAACAGAAGACAGTCTTAGGCAGTGGGTTCGTGTGCCACTTGTAAATTCGCACAGCAAAATACTAAAAGCAGTCGTTATACGTAATCAGGAGGGAGATAAAATGTCAGGTGGTGGAAAACAAGCTATACTGTGCGTAGACGATGAGCAGGACATATTAGATTCGTTATACGACACGTTTATGGATACTTATGATGTGAAGACCGCAACCAATGGGGTTGAGGCTTTAAATATAATTCAGGATAATGAAATCGCGGTTGTCATCTCTGACCAAAGAATGCCAATTATGACAGGGGCAGTACTCCTGCAAGAGATAAATAAGATTAAACCCAGATGTAAAAAAGTACTCCTGACAGGTTACTCCGATATTGATGCGGCGGTTGACGCCATAAACAAAGGGGCCGTTAATAAGTACATCCACAAGCCGTGGGATGAGCCAGAACTTGTCGAAACAGTTGAACACTTAATCAAGATGTATAATGCCGACGAGTTCATGAATAAAATGATAGAAGACAGCAAGAAGATTAAAACAAAGATAGATAAATGGAAATATCAGTCCGACTTGCTGGAGCAGTTCATAGAAAGCTGTCAGATGGGGATATGCGTCGTTGACGCAGAGCAGAACATCGTTTTAGTTAATAAAACAGGTCTAAAGCTCCTTAAATATGATAACATAGACAATATCAAAGATAGAAAAGTGGATACGGTTTTCATGCTGACCGCAGATAAGAGGCAGGCATTTCGTGAGTTGTATGAAAAGGGGACATTCTACCAATTAGTGGAAGTAAAACAGGCAGACGGTAACGTATCCGGTGTGCAGGCAAGTCTGACGTATCTTGCCGATGAAAAAGGCGTCAAGCAGCTAAAAGGTATATTGTTTAATTAGTAATATATTCAAGTTGGGTTGCCGGGCTGCGGATACAATCTCATTGAGTATGTCTGTGCTATAACATACGTTATTAGCGCTGTCGGGTTACGGCGGGTTATCGCGTCCTTTCGATCTTTTGTTGAGTTCCAGAGAAATATCCTCCGGTGAGACGCCCTCATCGGCCATGAGGACAAGCGCATGATAGCACAGGTCTGAGAGTTCCTCGATGAGACGCTGTCTGCCCTGTCCTTTTGCAGCAATTATAACTTCGACTGCCTCTTCCCCGAATTTCTTTAGTATCTCGTCCTTGCCGCGGCTGAACAAGGAACAGGTGTAGGAGTGTTCCTGGGGGGTTTCTTTCCTTTGCAGTATCAGGCGGTAGAGCGCTTCAATAGTGTTGCCTTCAGAGTTATCTGTATTACTTTCCGTCGTGTTTTTTCCCGTAGACATCTTCTTCGGAAAAAACCTTTTCAGCTGTTTCCACACCGCTTATATTTCTATAGAAGCAGCTCCTGTGCCCCGTATGGCAGGCACCCGGGCCGTGTTGGATAACTTTTATCAGCACGGTATCGGCGTCACAGTCTATGAGGATTTCCTTTACTTCCTGCACATGCCCGGAGGTCTCGCCCTTTTTCCAGAATTTCCCACGCGAGCGTGACCAAAAATGTGTATATCCCGTTGTGATTGTCTCATTTAGAGACTGGGCGTTCATATAGGCCATCATCAAAATGACCGAATCCCTCACGTCTTGTATTATTACAGGGACAAGCCCTTTTTCGTCATATTTTATAGCAGCCGTTGAGGTCATCTTCTCTCCTTTTGGGTTAAAACTGTTTAAACTATGTCGTCCATTGACGGCTCTGCTTGCTGTGGATTTATGATCTGTTTTCTTTCGTTGGCGAGTTCTTTGTGCGATTGGTGGAGCTTGTAAACAAGCCTCTGAACAATAAACAGCAAGATGTGGTAAGCGGCCTTTGGGTGTTCTCTCAGGAACTCCAAAAAGCGTTCCCTGTCGAAACGCAGTAGGACGCACTCGCCTTCGGCTGTTACGTGAGCCGCTCTCTTTTCCTCTTCAAAGATTGAAGACACACCAAACACATCGTTATTGGTAATCGTATATATGAATATCTCCTTGTCCCAGTCATCGGAATTATTTTTTGTTACCCTGAGTGAGCCGGTGACAACACAATAAAAGCACTCAGCCTTTTCTCCTTCATGGATGATTCGTTCATTTTGTTTACATATTACTTTTTCGGAAATAATGGCAAGTCCTTCCAGCGCCCTGTCGCTTATAGATTGAAACATCTTCACGCCGCGCAGAATTTCGCTTAATTCAGTAAACCTCTCAGTAGTTTGATGAAATGTATGTAACTCAGCCGCCATAATGTCTTCTGAGATAGCGCCTGTCTTTACGAGGATCTCTCCGATATGCGGTCTTGCATTTTCCCTTGCATTTTCTATTTCAGTGATTTGACTGCTTGTAAGGCAGCCTCTCTCAAGTGCAACCTCCTCGAAAGACAAGTCGGTATTTGCCTGCATCGTCAATATCTCATAGACTTGTTTCATATCAAAAAAACCCATATTAACGGCAGTCTCGATAAATGGCGGAGTCCTCTCGCTCTGATACTTCAGGGCATATAGTATGTCCTCCTCGCTTATCAGCTTTTTCTTAAGCAGGTAATTGCCAAAAAATAATCTGTTATCCATATTGATTCATAACATAAACATCATGAGTTAAGCCAGCCCAGATATTCCTCAAACCCCTCGACAATGGGCAGGGCAATTATCTCCGGTACAGTGTATGGATGAAGCTCTCTGACCTTTGACATCAATGATGAGAAATTCTCCTTTTTTGTCTTTATTACCATGAGCAGTTCTTTTTCCTGCTGAACCTTGCCTTCCCAGTGAAATATAGATTTAATATCCTTTACTATGTTAACACATTTTGCTATATTTTCGCTGACAAGTGCCTCGGCTATGGTTTTAGCCGTCGCACTGTTGGGCGCTGTCACTAATACTACATAAAAATCCATCTGTCTAATCTCCTTTTGCTGCACTATTTAAAATCTAAAATAGATAAACGGATTATATGTGCCCGTAGCCAGAGACATTGCAGAGGCCAGAAGCACCAGAAAAAGAAACACGATAGATAAACCAGACGTGCTGAATTTGTACATATCCGACAGAAACAGGTTTCCCTCTAAGCGGAGTTTCTGCCTTTCATAGAGTTTTCCTATGTATGGTATGACAGGTGCAGAGAAAACAATGGCAACAGTAAGGGTTATAATGATTTCATTGCTTAGAAATGTGCCAAGTGGATATAGGATTCCATTGCCAGTACCAAAGCCTGCCATCGCCCTTAAGAAGTCTGCCGAGTACTGAAACGTATCTGCCCTGAAAAACACCCAGCCCACAAGGACAACAGCCAGGGCGTATGCGTGGGCAACCGGAGACCAGACCCGCTTTAAGAGTTTTTCAAGGCCCAGCCGTTCAAGCACCATAAACAGGCCGTGAAACAGTCCCCATACGACAAAATTCCAGCTTGCCCCATGCCAAAACCCCGTGCAGAAAAACACTATTATCAGATTCACGTAAAGCCTTCCAGTGCTTACCCTATTTCCGCCAAGCGGCAGATAGAGGTAGTCCCTGAACCATCTTGACAGTGATATGTGCCATCTCTGCCAAAACTCACGAACAGACTTCGCTATGTACGGGTAGTTGAAGTTCTCCAGAAACTCAAAGCCAAACATCCGCCCAAGCCCGATTGCCATGTCCGAGTAGCCGGAGAAATCAAAATATATCTGAAGGCTGTAGGTTACTATGCCAAGCCACGCAAGAGGCGCTGTGAGGTCATCCCCTTTGATAGCGAAAATCTTATCTGCTATGCCTCCCATTGAGTTTGCTAGGAGGACTTTTTTACCAAGCCCAATGACAAAACGCCGGACTCCGGAGGCGAACTTGTCGATATTCGTAGCGCGCGTAAGCAGTTGTTGCGCAACATCATGATACCTGATTATCGGCCCTGCTACCAACTGTGGGAAGAACATAATGTAGAGGGCAAGGTTATGCAGATTGGCCTTTTTGACATCTGAGTACTCCCCCTTTGTTTGTTTTCTGTAAAGGTCGATGACATAAGACAGGCTGTGAAAGGTATAAAAGGAAATACCCAGGGGCAGGTGAATCTCCTTCATAACAATCTTTTCAAACCCTGCATAGACTACGAGGTAGTTTAAATTGTTCACAATAAAATTCGCGTACTTGAAAAACACAAGAAGCGCCAGATTTGCGACCACCGCCCAGGCCAGTGCCCTTTTGGGCGTAATCAGGCGTGTGTCCTCTATAAGATAGGCAAAGAAGTAGTTTATCAGGATTGAAAGGAGCATCAGGAGCAGAAACACACCCTCACCCCATGCATAAAACAACATGCTCACAATAAGAAGAAATACGTTACGAACCTGCGTGTTCTTCAGACTGAGGCCGATAAGCAGCGTCAGCGGGAGAAATAGGAATAAAAATAGCGGCGAGCTAAATACCATGCGTCAAACTATCCATCCCACGTAGGCCATCCCACGTAGGCCACACCGCACGG
Organism: Candidatus Magnetominusculus xianensis; assembly: GCA_001541255.1. Taxonomy (GTDB): domain Bacteria; phylum Nitrospirota; class Thermodesulfovibrionia; order Thermodesulfovibrionales; family Magnetobacteriaceae; genus Magnetominusculus; species Magnetominusculus xianensis. The sequence continues at coordinate 5,567 of LNQR01000068.1, read as the reverse complement.
GCAGCTCAATGCCCGCGCAAACATCCCTTGAATTACATAACCACACTGCCATATCACAGGAAGAAATTGTAGCCTTTTTTGCCTGAAAAAGGCAATACGTCGGGGGCAAACGCTCACCCAAACTAATAGGGAGCTATTGACATTTGCGGCAACAGTTGTTATAATAGTCGAGCGTATGGGAATATATGGATTATACTGCGGTTAATTTAATACTCCAGGCAGGGTATGTCGTAAAGGGCGTAATGGTAATGCTCCTGATATTTTCAGTGACTTCGTGGGGTATTATCATCTACAAATGGCGGTATTTCTCGAAGGCAAGGAGTGAATCACTTGATTTCCTCAAGTATTTTCGGGCGGGGAGAGAGCCTGGCGGCCTTAACAAACTGGCCAAGGCATGTGAAATAAGCCCGCTTGCAAATATATATACATCCGTATATGAAGATAGCACGCTTGTCGATATTGGCGATGTCCGAAGGGCATTAAACAGGTACAGTGCGCTGGAGAGCGCGCGGCTTGAGAAATATCTGAACTTTCTGGCAACAACCGGCTCCTCAACACCGTTTGTAGGGTTGTTCGGCACGGTATGGGGCATTATGAATGCCTTTAGGGGGATAGGTGCATCAGGGTCTGCGTCATTGGCCGTAGTTGCCCCCGGCATAGCAGAGGCACTGATAACAACGGCGGCAGGGCTTGCTGCGGCGATACCGGCTGTCATTTTCTACAACTATTATTTAAGCACTGCCAAACGCTTGATAATAGAAATGGATGACTTCTCAGAAGACCTCATGGCCTTCTTTGCCAACATAATGAACGAACCCAGAAGGAAGTGAAAGTAGAAAAACACAGAAGCGTGATGTCAGAAATCAACGTAACCCCTTTGGTGGACGTTATGTTGGTTTTGCTGATAATCTTTATGGTAACTGCTCCACTGATGAAACAGGGGCTGGACATAGACCTGCCAAAGACCAAAGGGGCTGCCCTCAGTAAGGAAGAGCGGTTTACGATTACAATCAAAAAGGATGGCGATATCTATCTTAACAAAGAAAAGCACACAATGGATTCGCTTGTAACCAAACTGAAGGCAATAAGCCATGTAAACCCTGATGTGTATCTTGAGGCAGACAAAAACGTGCCATATGGCAAGGTAATAGAGATAATGGCAGAGATTAAGGCAGCAGGGATAGAGAAACTTGGCATGATAACCGAACCAAAGTCGGCTAAATAGCAGGACTGCCAGAAATAAGAGGAAAAGGGCTATTTTGATGAGGCAGCCAAGCGTGCAATTCAGCACTATAGCATCTTTATTGTTGCATACTGCAATATTTGCAGCATTCATGTACACGATAAAACATCAGCCGCACTTTGTCCTGCCAAAGGCATATACGGTCAAGCTAGTTGCACCGGTAAAGACTGCACAGGTACAGCCGTCTTTGGGGACGCCGCAAACTGTACAAAAACCAGTTGAAAAAGAGCCCCCTCCTGTGAAAGAAGAACCGTCGAAGGCAAAGAAATATGAGATGAAAGAAGCCCCAAAACCGGTACCAGAACCCCCAAAGCCTGTGGAGACCAGCAAGGCGCCTGTTAAGCCCGTTAATGAAGAAGCCCATAAAGTACTCCCAAAGCCTGTCAAGGAAGTGAAAAAGGTCCCTGAGCCAGTCGCCGTGAAACCTGATATAAAGCCTGAAGTAACAAAAAAAACACCACCAGTAAAAGAACAACCCAAAGAGCAGCCCAAAGACAGTTCGAAAGACAGCGCAAAGGACACGACCTCTGTCGAGGACAGGATTTCCATGTTGAAGTCAAAAAAGAAACTTGAGCAGCACGCAATGCTTCGCTCAGTTGTTGATTTAAGCAAAAAGGATGTGAAAATGGGACAAAGCCCAACCGGGGCAAGCCAAAGCACATCTCCAAGTTTTGGCGACGCAGTAAACAACGAATACAGCGATATAGTCGGCGCCCATGTCAGAAAGCGCTGGGCATACCCTGAGAGCGCAAAGAAGAGCCTGGAGGCCATTGTGGTCTTTACAATAAGACAGGATGGAAGGATAGAAGGTATGAAACTTGAGAAATCATCTGGAAACAGCTTTTTTGATCGCACGGCCATGAGCGCGGTAAGCAAATCCATACCAATGCCCCAGCCGCCGTTAGATACCTACGAAGTGGGGATAAGGTTTACACAATGATGAGGATTGGTCAAACGAAAAATAAATTAATGGGCAAAACAGGATTGACAATGTCTGTTATATGTTTGCTGGCGGCAGTGTTACTGTGTCTGACCAATGATGCCGCGGCGAGGATATATATAGATATTAACTCGCCCGGTCTAAAGAGGCTTCCCATCGCAGTTGTGGATTTTGCCGGTATCGCCGAGGGTACCGAAATGGCAGACATCATCAAGAACGACCTTGATTTTACGGGTTTGTTCGTGTTTGTAAATAAGAATGCGTTTATAGAGAGCGCTACAGCGCCGTTTAGCCCTGACAACTGGAGACCACTTGGTATAGACGCTGTTGTGAAGGGGACGGCTGAGGTCGAGGCAGACGGCTCATTGGCTGTGGTAGCGTCTGTGTATGATGTAGTAGAATCCAGTAATATAATGAAAAAGAAGTACTCGTCGAAGAGGGATCAAATAAGGCCTTTAGCCCATAAAATAGCCGACGATATATATGAGGCCCTTACTGGTCAAAAGTCCTATTTTGGTTCTAAAATAGCATTTATTGGACAGGACGGTGATAGAAAGTCAATATATTTAATGGATTACGATGGGCAGAGGGTAAAGAAAATAGTCTCAAAAGGCGATATAACGATGAAGCCCCGTTGGTCATCAGACAGCAAGAAACTCTACTACTCTTCGATGAGAAACAGAAAATGGGGCATATATGTACTGGACTTTGACTCGGTGTCTGAGGACAAGCTCTACTCATCGGGGGCAACCGACCTCATTGGGGATGTGACGCAGGATGGAAGCTATATGTTATTTTCATCGTCGCTCAAGGGAAGCCCAAACATTTACCGTATGAATCTGGGCACGAAGGAGGTTACACGGGTTACCCATTCAGAAAACATAGATGTGTCACCTTCGGTGTCGCCAGATGGCAAGTCAGTAGTATATGTAGCGGACAAGACTACAGTGCCACAGTTGTATATAATGACTACGGATGGAACAGACTCAAGGAGGCTGACCTTTGAGGGTAGTTATAACACCACGCCTGAGTGGTCGCGAGCAGGGGACCAGATTGTATTTAGCGGCAGAGAGGGGGGAAGGTTTCAGATATATACGATAAAACCAAACGGAACCGAACTTAAACAGTTGACCGACACAGGGAATAACGAGGAGCCGTCCTTTTCACCTGACGGCAGACTCATAACCTTTACGTCAGACAGGGACGGGGTAAAGGGGGTTTACGTAATGATGGCAAACGGAGAAGGACAAAAGAGAATATCACCAAGAAATATAAGGGCCTTCGGCCCTTCATGGTCACATTAAACACACCTGGAGGAATAGAAATGAAACACATAATTTTGTTATTAATGCTTGTTGCCCTGTTTGTATCAGGCTGTGCGACAACAGATGTAGCAGTGCCGGACGACAAGAAGGGAAAAGACATAGGGAAAATCAGTAAGGATGGCAAAGACGATGTGGTAAAAATTGACAGAGACAAAATAAGAGACGGGGCATTGACGGAAGAGCAGATTCGGGCGCAAATGGCAAGTCTTTTCAAGGATATATATTTTGGCTATAACAGACACGATGTATCGGAAGGGGAAAAGGCAAATCTCAGAAAGATAGCAGACTGGCTGTTGAAAAATGCAAATGTAAGCGTACTGATAGAAGGACATTGCGATGAGAGGGGCTCAAACGAGTATAACCTTGCCCTCGGTGACCAGCGCGCGCAGTCAACTAAGAACTTCCTGGTGTCATTAGGGGTACCTGCGAGCAGACTTGAGACAATCAGTTTTGGAAAGGAAAAGCCTGCATGTATGGAACGCTCAGAAGAATGCTGGATGAAAAACAGAAGGGCACATTTTGTATCCAGCAAATGACCGGCAAATATCCAGTAATTTAGGAGGGAGAAGTAGTGTTGCAGATAATTAAGCTACTACCGGTGCTTCTGATACTGCTCATGGCCTCATGTGCAACAGATGACTTTGCACGTCTTAGGGGTGAGGTCAACGAGTTGAAAAGGGTACAAAGTCAACAAAAAGACGATGTCCTGGACATACAGAGACGGCTGTCAATATCCGATACGCAAAAAGGCAAGGCCGACATGTTAAATGCGATAAGGGAGAGTCAGGAGAACCTGAACTCTAAGGTCACTAACATGAGCCGCGAACTTCAACAACTGTATGGTCGTGTTGAGGAGAGAAAATTTTATGTTGACCGCTCCTTAGCCGACTCAAAATCAGAACGAGACCTATTAAAGTCACAATTAGATATGATGACGGGCGAGATAACTGACCTGAGAGGAAGGGTAGAACGGGTTGAGGTAGCGCTGCAGAAAAAAGGTATAGCAGTAACCCCGCCTGACTCACTGCCAACGCCGAAAACATCAGCGCCGGTTACAAAAGAACCAGTACAGCCAACACCACCCCCGCCGCCTCCCGCAGAGCCTCCTGTGCAGCACAGCAGCCCAAAGGCGATGTATGACGATGCGATGAAGGACTACAACAGCGGCAAACATAAGGAAAGCAGGGAGAAATTCAGTCGGTTAATAAAGGAGTTTCCGACTAGTTCATTAGCTGCAAGCGGGAATTTTTGGATTGGCGAGTCATACTATAAAGAGGGCAGCTATGAGGATGCTATTTTGAGCTATGACGTTGTTGTGAAAAAGTATCCAAACAGTGACAAAGTCCCTGGGGCAAAGTTAAAACAGGCCCTGGCGTTTATAGAGATAAAAGACCCAAAACCGGCACGCACGATACTTCAGCAAATCATAGACGACTATCCGAATTCAGTTGAGGCAGAGCAGGCAAAGAAGCACCTGAAGCTGCTGGGTAACCCAGCCCCTGTGAAGAAATCTGAGCCAACGAAAAAGACCCGGATACAATGAGACAAAAATAAAGATTGAAAACATCCGCAACACTATAGTAGTATAGATAGTAAGTTGCCGAAGTGGTGGAACTGGTAGACACGCACGTTTGAGGGGCGTGTAGGGTAACCTATGGGGGTTCGAGTCCCCCCTTCGGCATTTCTTTATTGTTATAAAACAAGCATTTGTAAAAAAAAAGTCATTCCGGTTTTTGTTTTACCAAGTTTCAGCACCTTACCCGTCCTGTTCACTATACAGCGCCGACCAGACCTGCAAACTCAGCCTTCATACTCGACAGTATTGACGGGTAATCGTTTAAGCTGCTTTTTAATTCGCTGGTTTAATACTAAGTAGCATACTAATAAGTAAATATGCTATACTATCTTCAAAACTAAACAGGAGGTAGTAATGGCTAATAAAGTAACGAAGGTGTTACCCCATCTAAGCGCAGAAGAGATCAAAGAGAGATTAAAGGAGACCATAGGTTTTTGGCGTGTGCAGAAATGGTTGGTTATACTGAATGCTCTGATAGCGCCA
>LNQR01000067.1 GCA_001541255.1 Candidatus Magnetominusculus xianensis | reverse complement strand
AATTGCCACACATAATTCGCAGTTTTTTTATGCATCGCAAATTACAATATGCAGCATAGTTATGTCCACTTACTTATGCACTGATTAATATATAGCTATGTTAATCGCCGGGTTATGGCATGGTGCAAGCCTGCTATACATATCGTTCTATCTTCTTATGTCTACCGGTTTAGTTCTTAATCATATTTGGAAAAAAAAGAAATATAAAATGAATATAATCATGGCAACTATTTTGACAATTAATTATGTTAATATATGTTTAGTTTTTTTTAGGGCTAAATCTTATGAAAGCGCCATAAAAGTCTTAAAAGGTATGTCAGGCCTTACAGGTATAGGACTTGAATCCTTTCGCTCTGAAATTTTGCAATATGGTGCAGTGTTTTTATTTCTGAATGTCTGTTTTTTTAGTAAAAACTCAATGGAGATATCAAATATTAAATCCCCGTCTTTTAAACTAGTGCTGATATCTATCTGTTTACTGCTTACTTCAGTAATTATTATGATTGAAAAAAATATGGCCTCTGAGTTTCTATACTTTAACTTCTGATGGTGTTTTATGCATAATAAAAACTATTTTATTACAATAATCAACATCACTGTATCTGCATTATTAAGTTATGCGGCAACACATATGATATTAAAATTAACAGGATATTCGGTTATATCAACTTTAAATATCAATGGATTTACAGAAATTGATTCACACGCAACTTCATACAGTCTGTTAAAAATATGCTTTATATTTATATTTGTTATGAATATGATATTTATCATACTTCTTTATTTTAAGAGGAACTATGCACGCACTGATATAAACAATTATTTAGTGACAGCGATATCAGTTGGTGTTATATTAGTTGTATACTTAGTGACCATCTTTTTTGGAATAAATATCTATTCAAAACGTTTTGTTATTGTCTTACTTACGAACACAATATTATTTATTTTTATATATTACATTGTTAACTCTTATTTCATGAGTTATCCCTGCAATATTCATATATTTATTAAAGAATTATATAATTCTACAAAATATCTTATAGTGGTAGTTTTATTTATATGCTCAGTACACATAGTATTTTTCATTGTGAATAAATTAATAAGCCCTCTTGATTTGCAAGTTAACTCTATAAAGAAGCAGGTTGCCGAACAAGCTGAATACATCGATGCAATAAGGCTTGAAATTGAAAGCAAAATGAAATATAATATTAATTCGGAGCGTAATGATGCTATAAATAATAAGCACATAATTAAGAGTATCAGATATAACTCAGACATTAAGAGCGTTCAAAACGATTGTGGCAATATAGAATCTTGCTGGAAGGTTGAAGATATACAAAAGGGTACGGAATATCGGCGTATCATAGACAATCAGTCAAATATGCTAATGATAATATCACAGCCCCATAAAAATAATTCTTTAATCAATGCCTTACCAAAATATATTGATTCACCAACTTCACTAGAGTCTGTCGTAGTAAATGGCGACTATACATTGTTCACAAATACATGGCATATTGACACTGACTGGAGAAATAACGAAAAAAATATTTATTATTCCCTATCTGCATGGGTGTGGTCTGACACTGAACTCAGCACTATGTTAATGTTAAAGTCGAATACAGAGAATATTGGCGTTTCAGCTTTTCATAATGGAGGCAGAAAGTGGGAATATATAACTGTTGTCTATCCCTATGACGATAATCCTGAGTATTTTGAAGTCTCTCTGCTAAACAGAAACGGTACGGCACTTTTTAGAGATGTAACTGGGCTGGCGTTAGGTGATAATCGTTTTCAGGGAGTATCCGTATCGAGAGGTGGAGGCTTCTCTGAACGTTTATACCCTAATGAAGGTAAAAGAAAAAGGATAATGTTAGTTGGCGGGTCAAGTATCCAGGGGTACGGGGCTTTTAACAGGACGGTTTCAATTATATTGCAAAGCAAGTTAGAAACAATATATCCAGGTAAATACGAAGTGATTAACTATGGAATGGGCGGTTATAGATTGGAAGGTGACCTGATTTCTTACGATACCGATAAAATGTTTAACGATACTCTGTTGCGATTATTCAGATATAATCCATTGTTTGCTTCAATACAACAAGATTTTATTTATGAGCCTTCAATAAAGTCTCTAAAGCCGGATTATATTATTTTATCGATTACCCCTTTTCATTCTTCATGGGCAATTAATTGTCTTGATACTTGCGCTATATTTAACGGTTATAACAATTGTAACGCATCTCTTGACGCATTATTAAAATATAAGACCTATCCTACTGTGTCTAACTATTACGCATTAAAACAGACATATTTATCTGCATTAGAATGTTCTAATAAATACGATGAAAGAATAAAAATAGATGAGAGTAGTCGAGCACACAATATAGATAGTGTAGCTTTAAATAAATATTATGATCTTTATTCAGGTACGTATACTGCTATTTGGTATTTAGTAACAAGTATAGCAAATATATTTGGCCAGCACAGTGATGTTTATGCGATAACGATGCCTATTAACTCTTATATGATTAGGATAAATCCCGATAGTAAAAATTATTCATATTATAACACTTATTTATATGAGTCCAATGTTTATAGTAAAGTCTGTAGAGAGTTAAACACTAAGGGCATAATAGGCTGCCTTGATATACATCAGGACTTCCAGAGAAAATATTCTTCTTTAGATTATAATAAGTACGTTGAAACAGGTTACTTTTTTGATAACGCGCACTTTTCATATAGAGGTAATGAATATATAGCTGATACTATATTTTCATATCTAAAGGCTCAGTTATAAAACAGTATGTGCGGCATATTTGGGATTGTAAATTTCTCAAAAACATCTATGGTGGAACCTGAAGTCCTCCGCCGTATGGGTTCTGTTCTTAGGCACAGGGGGCCAGACCACAGTGGAGTGTGGTTTAAAGGGAATGTCGGGTTTGGACAGACCAGGCTTTCTATTGTTGACCTGAGCCATAATGCCGACCAGCCAATGCTCAACGAAGATGGCACTGTAGTTCTGACTTTTAACGGGGAAATATATAATTTTATAGAGCTAAAGCAATATCTTATACAACGAGGCCATATCTTTCGCTCTAATTCTGATACCGAGGTCGTTATTCATCTGTGGGAGGAGGAAGGGGTTAAATGTCTGGAGCGCCTTAATGGCATGTTTGCGTTAGCGCTGTGGGACGATAATTCGAAAGAGTTATTCTTAGCCAAGGATCGCTTAGGTAAGAAGCCGTTGTTTTATATGCTTTCGAAGGATAAAATAGTTTTTGCTTCCGAAATAAAGTCCATTTTGCAGTGTCCTGACGTAATCTGTCAACCTAATATTGAGGCGATTCACCATTATTTAAGTTACCAGTCCGTCCCATCTCCTTATTGTGTCTTTGATGGAATGTTAAAGTTGCCGCCGGCACATTATCTGCTGCTCAAAGACGGGATAGGAAAACCGCAGCGCTATTGGAAACTTTCATATGGAGATAAAATCTCTGTAAAAAATGACAGAGACATTGACAACGTCAGAGATGAGTTGCTGCAGCGTCTGAGTGAGTCTGTGAGAATGCGTCTGATGGGCGATGTACCTGTCGGTGCTTTTTTATCGGGGGGGATTGACTCATCTCTAATAACGGCGCTCATGGCAGGATTGTCAAATCAACAAATAAATACATTTTCAATAGGATTTTCCGACAAGGAGTATGACGAGACTATGTACGCACAAATGATTGCAAAGAGATACGAAACTCGACATCACGAGTTTGTAGTAAAACCAGAGATAATAAGTCTCTTACCGACACTTGTGTGGCATTATAACGAGCCATTTGCTGACCCATCGGCCATTCCAACATATTATGTCTCAAAATTGGCCAGGGAGCATGTTAAGGTTATTCTTAGCGGCGATGGTGGAGATGAAAACTTTGCCGGCTATTTGAGATATACAAACAATACACACTATTCCCAGAAAAGGGGATTCTCTTCTTTTTTAAAGAGATTTATATCCCGAAAATTCGTGTGGCCATTTTTTATCGGCTCTGGGGCAGTAAAGGACTTCCAGAGATTGTCTTACCTAAACCAGCAAAAACTTCTTTACTACTACCGCATAACACATTTTCATGAACTGTACAAACAGCGTCTTTTTACGGACGAAATGAAGAAAAAGACAGCAGGGATATTTTCTGTAGATATAATGCTTGACCATTATCGGCACTCAGATGCTCGTGATTTTCTTGATGCAACACTTGACCTTGACTTTGCCCTATATCTTCCTGATACCTTGATGGTTAAAGTAGATATTGCGGCTATGGCCAATTCACTTGAGGTTAGGGCGCCTTTTCTCGACTATAAATTTATCGAATTTGCAGCCAAAATACCCTCTAACCTAAAACTAAAAGACGGTATTGATGGTAAATATATTTTGAAGCTCGCTGCACAACCATATTTACCTAAAGAGGTTATTTATCGAAAAAAAATGGGTTTTGGCGTTCCAATTGACCATTGGCTTAGAAACGAACTAAAAGATATGGTTTGTGATGTGCTGTTGAGCAAAAGGGCTGCAGAGAGAGGGCTCTTTAAACGGCAATACATAGAGCATATGCTTAAACGCCACATTAATGGGGAAGATCACCATTATCTTATCTGGAATCTGCTTATGCTGGAACTATGGTTTTTAATGTTTATTGATAAAACACTGACAGCGCCGTCAGCTATACAATGCTCCGAATATTAAAATCCTTTGTTCCGGAAAAGGCCAAACCAGCAATCAGACGCGCTGTTTACACTCTCAGCAGCGATTACACCAGAAAATGTGTTTTAATGGCAATAGACCGAGATAACAGTGTATATAAGCCGCCTGATTTTACAGACAAACAAGTGTTAAACATAGTTCTCTATATAGGTCAATTAGGACCTGGAGGCTCAGAGAGACAGCTCTGCAATCTTGCTGTAAGGTTGGCCGAACTGGGACATAAGGTAAGGGTGATAGTTAATATACTTACAGGCAACAATGGACACTATCTTCCGTATTTAAATGATAATGGCATTTTTATCAGACAGTTACAACAAATTAAGGATAAAGCCATTATCGGATATAATAAGTCGTTGTTAACTGCAGCTGCAATTCGAAGGATACCCTGTTATATTAAATCAAAATGTGTTTATGATTTGGTAAAGGAGCTATCTCTCAACCCGCCAGATGTGCTTCACTGCTGGCTGGATTACAGTAACATTAATGGAGGACTGGCTGGTTTTATCGCCTCAGTCCCAAAAATTGTCCTCGGTGGTCGCAATGTAAATCCAACGCATTTTGCATGGATGAATATGCCGTGGTTCAAGGCATGGTATGACATCCTTATTAAAAGTAAAAGGATAGTTCAAAGCAATAATTCAGTGATAGGCGCGGCAGATTATGCACGGTGGCTTAATATTCCATCCTCAGATATTGCGGTTGTGTACAATGCAGTTGTTCCTGAGCATTTCAGCTCAACAGAGGATGAAGACGGCATGAGACTAAGAGATTCTATTAGTATTTCTGACACAGACCTTCTGATTGGAGGTGTTTTCAGGTTAAGCTCCGAGAAACGTCCAATTGATTTTGTCCGGGTTGTCAAGATTTGTAAGCAGCAATATTCAAATATTAAGGCGGTTATTGTAGGGACAGGCCCGATGGAAGACCAGATAAAAAACTGTATTGCCAAGCTTGGCTTACAGGATACGGTGTTACTATTGGGTAGACGGTCAGATGTTTTTAATGTTATGAGGGCATGTAATGTAGTACTGTTAACCTCTGAAAATGAGGGGTCGCCGAATTGTCTTATGGAGGCACAGTATTTGGGCATACCAGTTGTGGCAACGAGGGCAGGGGGTATTCCTGAGATTGTGAAGAATAAAGGCACAGGTGAACTTCACGATACCGGTGATATTGAAAACATGGCAAATAGCATCATAAAGATACTGGGTGACAAAATATATGCAGATAGATTAGGAGAACAAGGACATCAACTGATAAAGAACAAATTTTCAATTGAAAAAATGACCGACGGTTTTCTCAATATATATAAATCGTATCCACAAAAGAGGGAAATTTATTATGAGAACTACAATACAGTCTAAGCTGGCATTTATGGATATTTTCATATTTATTCTGATAAGCATGTACCTAATACTTGTCGGGTTGTTTCTACTTGTTACAGGCAAACTTCACATTAAAGAACAGATTTATAAACAGTTTATGAGGATGAAGGGAAAAAATGCTGACAGATATTTTTAAGAACATTTTCAGGTGTCCGGATACTGGCGAAATGTTGAGAGAGGAGGCTGACGCCTTTGTCAGTGTCTCCGGCAAGAGATGGCCTATTAAAAATAACATACCACGTTTTGTCAGCAGCGATATGTATGTCGGCAGTTTTAGTTTTGAGTGGAATTTACATGATACAACACAGATAGATTCGCTGACAGGGGAAAACTATTCGGAGCAGTTTTTTAGACAAAAAACCGGTCTTTCACCAGAAGATATACAGGGAAAACTTGTTCTTGACGCAGGCGTAGGGGCAGGGCGTTTTTCGGATATAGTAATAAAATGGGGAGCTAATGTTGTCGGCATTGATCTCAGTTATTCTGTCGAGGCTGCCTATCGCAATCTTGGCAGCAGGGAAAATATCATTATTGCTCAGGCGGATATCGACAGACCTCCTTTTGCGCATGAGACTTTCGATTATATTATTTCTATTGGCGTACTTCATCATACACCTGACACAAGGGCATACTTTCAAAAACTTATTCCCCTGCTGAAAAAAGGCGGTGAGATATGCATTTGGGTTTATCCCTCAGAGGGTAGTTACCGAAGAAGAGCTGCATGGATTCCATTCACAAATAAGATACCAACAAAATGGTTTTACAGGTGGTGTCAGATATTTGTACCTTTTGCGACTGAACACTACAGGATATTTAGGTTTTTGACAGCTTTTTTCCCGTTTAGCAATTCAGGTATAGGAGTAGACAATGATATTCTCGACACATTTGACTGCTATAGTCCCAAATACCATGGAATTCATAGTCCGGATGAAGTGGTTGCCTGGTTTGAGGAATGCGGGTTAGGAAACATACAAACATTTAGTTTTAAAACGGCTGTCAGAGGGAAGAAATAAAAAAAATGAGCTGCGAATGCGATGTCAGACAATAAACTAAGAAAAGAGAGCAGAATTAAATATTTTATTTTTCGTATTTTATTAGTGTTGATACCATTAATCGTTACAATTTCAGCTGGTACTATCATGGTAAATGTAATATCTAATAAGTACAACAATTGGAAGTCACACGCATTCTATGAGTCGGATGACTTGCACTTGAATATTTTTAGGCCAAACTCGACCTATACGTGGCGTAAAGACTGCTATCGTATAACGCCGATGCATATAAACTCTCATGGCTTCAGAGATGCGGAGTGGGATATTAATGCCCCGTATAAAATTGCAATATTGGGAGATTCCTTTATGGAAGCATTTCAGGTATTGGATGGCGATTATACAGCCGCTATAATGAGAACATTATTGAACAAACATTCAAAATCGAAAATCGAAATATTAAATACAGGTGTCTCTGGCAATGGTACAGTCGCTGAGTTATTTAGATATCGTAAATATTTAAAATCGATTAAACCGAATATTGTCCTTTTGTTTTTTCTTATAGGCAATGATTTTAGAGATAACAGTTGTGAACTAAGCATAGCTGTGAATAAGAATAAAATGCAATTGCCATGCGCATATGTTGAAAAAGATGCTGTAATCTATGAGACTAATGTAGAGATAATAAATACAAAATATTTTCATCTGATTCCAAATTCGGCTAAGTCTGATTTAGGCGCGAATATAAATGGTAAATACAATAGACTTAAACACATATACAAAACTCTTCGTGGTTATATAAAATATAACTTTCCAATTCTTTCAGCAATGGTAATGGACCTATTAGATGCAGTAGCGTCTATTTCAAAAAGCATCGTTGCTAAGAAAGATGACGGGATATCAATTGATAACTATATTTATGATCCGCCGGTCAAACAACAGTGGCTTGATGCCTGGAAAATAACTGAAGATGCGCTACTAAAACTAAATCAGGAAATATCTGATAACGGTGGAAGGCTTATTGTCATCATAAATGCCGAATATCCATACTCTGAAATACGTTATCCAGAAAAGAAACTAACGGAAATAGCAATTAAAGATAATATTACGATCTTTTCATTGACTAATGATTTTATTTCCTATAAGAAACAAAATGATTTGAAAGTTCCATACTTTGCATCTAGGTGTGATGGGCACTGGAACCCTTTAGGGCACTTTATAGCGGCGAACGTAGTTTCCAAATATCTCATTGACAACAATCTCGTCCCTATAGGAAATGATGATAAGCAGGGTTTATCATCATTAATTCTGAAAAATCTTAATCGCTCGCCGCAGGATATTTTAGGAACTGGGTTCAATCAGATTTATAGAAATGGTTTCTTTGAAGGTCAAACCAATATAGAAAAGATTCTGAGCGAGTCCACAAAACAAAACTGAGCTCTTAGACTCAGACCAGGAATGTTAAGCGTTTTAATTATCATTAAGGCACGTATATTCATACTGAGGTAAGCTGAACACCCAAAAAGAGTATAATACTAAGTGCATATCTCATAATTATTCAGAGGATACAACGAATGCATCTGCATCAGTTAAAATATAGAAGATATTTAATCAGATTTGTGTTCATAACGATTGATATTGCGCTTGTTATATCTAGCATAGTAATTTCCTCTCTTGTTTATAACCATAGATTTAATGTAACGCCACTATCAATACTAGTAATACTTATTGTAGTACTGAGCTACTCAATCTGTGCTTATATTTATGATATTAACAACGTAACGAAACATAATACTCTTACTAATATTATCAATAATATCATATTAGCTAATGTGGTATCAGATATTATTACAGTTATTGCTTTTTTTAGCATACCATTTTGGCATAGAAAGGTATACATATTAAACTGTGTTCTTATACTATTATTTTCAGTTTTATGGAGATTATTGTCTATACGCTTATATAATATAATTCCTAATGTAACCAATCTACTAATAGTCGCAAGCGGACCGTTGAAGGATGAATTAATCGAGATACTAACTCACAGATACTACTTCAATGTTATAGGTGATGTTAATGTAGAACTTTTAGACAAAGACTCTGACAGGTTTATGTTGATATTTAACGAGGCAATTAAGGGAAAGAACATTAAGATTATGATAGTTTCTTCTAAAACATATAACGTCCCCCAAATACTTAAGATAGTTTATAAATTAATGAGCATTGGAGTGCAGGTTTATGATTTCAACGATGTATATGAACACTTAACTGGAAAAGCCATAATATCCACAGATTTTACGCTTGTTTCGAGTGAATACACCTTCGGTAGGATGAGGAATGATATATATAAATACAAGGTTAAGCCACTAATTGATAAATCATTATCTGGGTTATTTTTATTGACATTAAGTCCTTTGGTCTTGATAATAGCAGTGGCTATTATTGTTGACTCATTTTGGCCAATTCTTTTTGTTCAGAAACGCATCGGGTTAAATGAGAAGATTTTTTCTATTTTTAAGTTCAGGTCAATGAGAGTAAACGCAGGAGCAACCCCACCTAGTTGGACTGATATTGACGATGACAGGATAACTTATATTGGTAAGATTATCAGAAGATACAGGATAGATGAAATTCCACAGTTGTGGAACGTATTGAAAGGTGAAATGAGCTTGATCGGGCCAAGGCCAGAAGTGCCTGAATTTGTCAAGGTCTTTGAAAAAGCAAATTCATATTATTCACTGAGGCATTGTGTAAAACCTGGCATTACAGGCTGGTCACAGATAAAATACAAATACGCCGCATCTAAGGAAGAGTCTATGACCAAGCTACAGTATGATTTATATTATATTAAAAACATGAGTTTTACATTAGACTTATATATTATTATAGAAACATTAAAGGTAGTAATTATTGGCAGAGGTGCGCGATAGCTTGTCTGCAAATCTGTTAAAGAAATGAAAATTGCTTTTGTTGCTACATCAGCCGCAAATATTTATCTATTCAAACGAAAGTGGATAAAGGCACTTGCCGCCGAGGGGCATGATGTATATGCCGTAGTGCCTGAGGATTCTTTCACAGATAAGCTTAAAGATGAAAAAATTCAGATGATTTCTTATAATATAGTGAGGGGATCTCTGAATCCTCTGACGGAGATAGCAACATTTATGGAGCTATTACGAATTTTTATGAAAGAGCGGTTTGATGTAGTTCATACTTTTTCACATAAACCTAATATATACGGCACTATAGCGGCAAAATTATGTAGAGTTGGAATTGTAGTTAACCATATCGAAGGACTAGGTTACATATATACCGAAAATAATCTAAAGACAATAGGATTACGATATATGCTTTCAGTGTTTTATAGAATATCATCTAAGATAATTGACAGGATTGTGCTTTCAAATTATGAGGAGCGAAAAGCATTTGAAAATATTATGCCTCTTGAGAAAGTTGTCGTAGTAAGAGGTGCAGGGGTCGATGTGAACTATTTCTCAGCCGAAAATGTTAATATAACAGTAAGTAATGAACTTAAGTTGCAATATTCTATTACTGATGAATCGATTGTTATCATGATAATTGCACGTCTTTTGTACCATAAGGGAATAAGAGAGTTTGTTGAGGCTGCAAATGAACTGTCAAGGCAAAGAGATGGCCTTTTATTTCTCGTAGTCGGTGGTGTGGACAGAGAAAACCCGTCATACGTAACTGAGGATTTTATAAATGAGACATCAAAAAATAAATCCATCATATTTCTCGGCGAGCGTTTTGACGTCAGGGAAATACTGTCGCTATCCCACATTTTTGTCCTTCCAAGTTATCGCGAAGGCACTTCTCAGACCATTCTTGAAGCTATGTCAATGGGAAAACCCATAATTACCACTGAGACACCTGGCTGCAGCCACACTGTTGACCATATGGTAACAGGCATAAAAATCCTTCCAAAAGATACCAAGTCGCTTGTATCAGCCCTTGAACTGCTGATTGACAATCGATCTCTCAGGGAAAGTATGGGGGCTGCCAGCAGGCAAAAGACTGTAAGTGAGTTTTCGAGCGACATTATTATCAGTGAGATTCTAAAGGTGTACAAGGAACTTTATAAATGAAGCATAATTACCAGAAATTTACTCGTCATGAAAACGTCAATAACATTATATATATAATTATTATAGCTATTACGGTTGTTTTAATCTACTCAAATACTCTCTCTGTGCCATTTGTTTATGATGATGTGATTAATATTTATAGCAATCCTTCGTTGAAGGACTTCTGTTTCTGGTATTACATCAAATCCATGCAATTTCTTTTAGGAAGCAGAGGGATAGGGCTTATTAGTTTATGTATAAATTATCACATTAATGGATTAAATGTTACAGGATACCACATTGTTAATATAGGTATTCATATTGCTAATTCAATTATTGTTTACTTTCTCATATTATTGATATATAAATCTCCATATTTTCAGGACTATAAACCCAAAACGAGTACTATTACATCACAGTTAAGTGCATTCCTCATTGCAATCTTATTTGCAGCTCATCCTATTCAAACACAATCCGTTACATATATAATACAGAGGTTTAATTTATTAGTTGCATTTTTTATGTTGTGTTCTCTTATAACATATATTAAAATGCTATCATCTGAGACAAGGTTAAAAAAGACAACCTACTATATAATTTCCATTATATCGGCATTTCTCGCTTTAAAATCAAAGGAACTTGCTGTATTATTGCCTTTTCTGATAATTATTGTACATATATCGTTTTACAAAGGAACCTTAATAAAATCAACTGTCAATATATTAATATTAATAGTCCTCGCATTATTTGTACCAATAGCTATTTATTTGTTTTTCCCCGGTACCCTTGGAGAATTAGGGATAGTAAGTAGCAAAACGTCCATAGGAAGCGTAACAATAAATACTACGTCGCCGATATATTATCTTTTTACTCAGTTCAGAGTTATCATTACTTATATAAGACTGTTGATTCTACCTATAAATCAGATGTTTATCTATAATCATCCTTTCTATAAGAGTTTTTATGATATACACGTATTATCATCATTTATGCTTATATTATCAATTATGTTACTTGGAATATATGCTTACTACCTATCATATAAGAAAGGTATGCATCTTTACAGGCTGGCCTCAGTCGGTATTATTTGGTTTTTCCTTTTCTTAACGTTACACTCATCTATTATCCCATCGAATGATTTACTAGTCGAACACAGGTTGTATTTTCCTTCAATTGGTTTTGTCTTATTTGCCATATCTGGTATTACTACAATAGTCGAAAAGGCAGGTGAGAAATATGCAAAGTACGCATTAGTATTATTAGTTATAATGATAATAATAGCATCTGTGGCAAGCTATAAAAGAAATAGTGTATGGCATGATGATATATCTCTTTGGACTGATAATGTTAATAAGAATCCTGATAATCCAAATGCACATTATCAGCTTGCATTATGTAGTTTAAACAGAGGAGACTACGATAAAGCTGTTGATGAATTTAACAAAACAATCGAATTATCCATGACTAATAGGTTATTGTTTCAGACTAAACAACAGATTTACTATTACTTGGGTATTTCATACAGGATGAAAGCTGCATATTACGAGTCTATTAGCTGTTTTAAGAGATCTATTGCGTTAAGTACTGGTAAGATATTAATCGATTCATACAACGAATTAGGCATCTTATACATAGAATTGAAAAAATATGATATGGCTTTAGAGCAATTCATGAATGCCCTTAAACATGATAATAATTATATTAAAACTCATATTAATCTTGGCAATTATTTTATAAAAGTGAAAGATATCGATAATGCAATTAGAGAATTCATATTTGTAAGTGTGAATAATCCTACCGATCGGCAGGTACATTTTATCTTAGGTGAATTATTCGAAGAAAAAGCGATGCATGAAAAAGCGATTGATGAATATTTGAAGCATATTAAGTTAAATAAAAACCACGTAGAATCGTACAATCGTATCGCTACCATATATATGATTATGGAGCAGTATACACTAGCAGAGTCTTACTTAATCAAGGCAATATCAATAAATCAAAGCGATCGTGTGGCGCTGCAATTACTGAAGCAAGTAAGGTTGATTCAAACAAAATAGGGACAGCAACTTTACTTTATTGCAATAGTTGATATACACTATAATTATGCAGAGAATAGCCTGAGATAAGCTGGAAAAAGTGGACACCCAAAAAGAGTAAAATAAGAGGAGGTGTCAAATGGAAAGGCTACCTAACGGGAAGTACACGAAGGAGTTCAGAGAAGAGGCGGCAAAGTTGGTGGTAGAGAGTGGACTATCGATACCGGAGCTTAACGGTCCCGTGCAATCGTATTTTAGATATATATAGTATGTTAAAGTATTGCTCATTCTGATATGAGGTAAAGCGTGTGACAAAGGAAAGCGTGATTCAAGCATTGAGAGCAGTAACGAAAGAGTCTTTTGTTAAATATAATGCGCATATACGGGGTATTTTCGGCTCTGTCGCAAGAGGAGATGCGCGTGAGAACAGCGATATTGACATCCTGGTTGACTTTACGGAAAATGCAGACCTATTCGACTATGTCGGCCTTGCGCTGTTTCTTGAGGAAAAGCTCGATAGGCGCGTTGATGTAGTGCCAAGTGATACGATTAAGAGTGAAATCAGAAATGCTGTCATTAAGGAAGCTATTTATATATGAGGAATGTTGCCCTTTATCTGAAAGACATTCTTGAATCAATAGAGTTTATTGAGCAGTTTACATTCGGGATGGGGCTTGAGGAGTTTAGAAAAGACGTCAAGACATCAGACGCTGTGATAAAAAGGTTCGAAAATATTGGCGAGGCGGCAAAAAAGATTCCTGACGAGATAAAATCCCTCCATCCTGAAATACCGTGGAAGGAGATGGCAGGAATGCGGGATAAATTGGTACATGTCTATTTCGGGGTAAAACATGAACTGGTTTGGGTAGCCGTAAAAAACCGGCTGCCTTTAATCAAGCCGTTACTCAATAAAATATTTGACGAATTGCCTAACGACCACTGAAATGTATCCTCTTATTTTGCCTTAGCCCTTAGTTTTTATTATTACCAGCCTTACTGATTTATGCTAATCAAGTTCCCTAAGTTGGTTTCGAATTGTAAATCCCTTCAAGTTGGGGATGTTCGCCGCCGCTCCCTTATACTGAATCATCACCTTGTGGCTTTGTCCCATGCCTTCGGGGACGAGCAGCCTTTTTATCTTTGCTGCCTCAAACTGATAGTCTGCGTCCATCGGGATCTTAGACAGCAGCTCGTCGATTCCCAATGAACAGAGGAATGTCCCCTGTGCAGTGTACCCTACTGGCGTGAAACCCAGCCCCCAGTTCGCAAGCGCTGAGAAATTGACATGTGCGGTTATGTCCTGCTGCCCTATGTTTTCATAGGTATTTTCAGATGTCTTATGGCGGTGGTAACACAGCAGTGTACCGCGGCAGCGCCCCGGTTGATAATACTGCCACGCCGGAAATCCATAGTCAATAGTGAGAATAAAACCCTCTCTGAGAATCGCCGAACAGTCTTTGAGCCAATCCCTGACGGCAAGGTTTATCTCTGTCCTGTAACTTGACTGGATTCCAGCTTTCGCTGGAATGACAGAGTTAAAGGGTGTGGCAGTGTCCCTTAGTACATCGATTTTAAACTCTTCCACATATTCAAGTATTTCTTTTGACGGTTCAACGAGTATTTCTTTGAGATTATCCCCTTCGGCACTGACCCAGACTTCCCGTAATTTGCCGTTTTCCATTTGTACGAGGTGTACTGGGAAGGCGTCGAGAAGTTCGTTTGAAAGTATACATCCAGAGACTTGGGTACAGGCAGGGGGCAGTTCATTAACTGAGGCAGCCCACGTTATTTTATTTTCTGAAAATGGCATGAGCATAGCCCTCTGGCGCTGTCGCTGCCACTGATTTCGTTCGATGATTACGTAGGAGATGGTGTTGAAAAACTCTGTACCAGCAAGATATTTCAGCATATCGCTGGCCATGAGCGCCCGGCCCGGCCCGAATTCTATTATGTGAAATGGTGCTGGTTTTCCCATAAGTGTCCACATCTGTTCGATTTGTCTGCCAATTGCTGCACCAAAGGCCGCGTGCAGGTGTGAGGCGGTAAAAAAATCCCCCTCCCGTCCAAACGGCATTGTCTCTTTTGACATATAATACCCGTATTCGGGGTGGTACAGGGCCTCTGCCATGAACTCCTTAAACGGCATCGGGCCGCTGTCTCTGATTCGTCCGGTGATTATTTCTCTAAGCATAGTCTTCACGCTTAATCGGCGTGCCCTCAAAATTAATATTAGATACTTAATTATTAATTGTATTATAATATATCATAACATGCTATGGTGTACGAACTATTAAAATTAGACGACCTGCTCAGTAAAATAACGGCATACGCCCCCGACGCTGATATTACGATGATTCGAACGGCGTATAATTTCTCTCAAGAGGTACACTGCGACCAGAGAAGAAAGGAGGGTAAGCCGTTCTTTGAACATCCGCTTGCGGTTGCGTCCATATTGGCTGATATGCACCTTGACTGTAAAACAGTTGTCGCCGGTCTGCTGCACGATACTGTTGAGGATACTGATACGACCGTCAAGGACATCGTTGAGATTTTTGGCGATGATGTCGGCTTTATGGTCAACGCCCTGACCAAATTAAAACAGATGGAGTTCAAGACAAGGGAGGAGACCCAGGCCGAAAATTTCAGGAAGATGTTCGTAGCCATGGCCGAAGATGTCAGGGTGATACTCATAAAATTTGCAGACAGGCTTCACAATATGAGGACACTGAAGTTTATGCCGCCCCACAAACAAAAGTTGATAGCCGCCGAAACGCTTGATATATACGCGCCGCTTGCCAACCGTCTTGGTATGGGCTGGCTCAGGTCAGAGTTCGAGGACCTTGGGTTTAAGTACCTGCACCCGGAGATTTACGAGGATTTATACAAAAAGGTAGCCGTTAAAAGGCAGATGCGCGAAGAGTTCGTAAAAACACTTGCCACAACTATCGAAGAGAAACTGAGGGCGCATAATATTCCGGGGCGGGTAAGCGGGCGGGTGAAGAATTTCTATGGTATCCATCAGAAGATGCAGGCACAACGTGTGACGTTTGAGGATGTTAACGATATGCTGGGCCTGAGAGTTATAACGCAGACAAAGGAGCAATGCTACATTATACTAGGCCTGATTCACTCGCTTTGGATGCCGGTTCCTGGGCGCTTTAAAGATTACGTGGCAATGCCCAAGTCTAACAGGTATCAATCACTGCATACAACAGTCTTAGGCCCGGGTGGAGAGCGTACAGAGTTCCAGATAAGGACTGAGGAGATGAACCTGATAGCAGAAAAAGGTATCGCAGCGCATTGGCTTTACAAGGAGCGCGGTCGTCAGGTAGAGAAAAAAGATGCTATGTACATCGAATGGCTCAGAGAACTTGTACATCTTCAGAAGGACTCAAAGGATGCACGCGAGTTTCTTGAGATGTTCAAGGGCGAGATATTCTCTGAGGTCGTATTTGTCTTTACCCCTGCCGGTGAGATAAGGGAATTGCCTGCCGGGGCCACCCCTGTGGACTTTGCCTATGCGATTCATACACACGTAGGAAACCGCTGTGTTGGGGCAAGATGTAACGGCAGGATGGTGCCTCTTAAGTATCAGTTGAAAAATGGAGACACTATTGAGATTATCACCTCAAACACACACAGCCCCAGCAGGGACTGGTTAAATTTCGTCGTAACGCACAAGGCAAAAAACCGTATCAGACAGTTCATAAAGGTAGAACAGCGCAAGCAGGGAATCGAGCTAGGCTCTTCGATTTTAGAGGATATGCTCATAAGACATAAGATAAAACTCTCAACCCTGAAATCCAAAAAAATGGATGAGGTAATAGCCGCTTGCAACTATAAAACCCTCGATGACTTATTGATGGCAATCGGTTACGGCAAGCTCTCACCAAGACATGTGGTTCACCTTTTAAATCCGGAAAAACCAGAGACAAAAGAATCAACAGAGCTGCCCAAACCGCATAAACTACCAAAATCCAACAAGGGGATACACATCACAGGCGTGGATAATCTGATGTACACGACGGCCAAGTGCTGCTTCCCGATTCCTGGTGACAACATATATGGATTTATTACGAAAGGGAAGGGGGTTACTATTCACCGCACAGACTGCCATAATTATAAGCGTTCAGCCTTGTTGGACGAAAACAGGACGTTGAGTGTTACGTGGGAATCCGAAGACAACACCACAGCCCCGGCCAAGCTCTATGTCGAAACAATGGACAAACCCGGTATGCTGGCAGCGCTGACAAATGTTATCACAGGCTTCAACATAAACTTATCACACCTTGAGGCTCGCTCCTCGGCTGATAAACACGCCCATTTTGTCTTCATTCTTGATGTAAGAGACAAACCCCAGCTCATGAACCTCAGCACCAAGCTCCTGTCTTCTGACGGTGTTATCAGTGTTAACAGGTGAGTTCTTACAGTCTCCCTACTGAGTAGTACTCGATTCCGAGGCTTCTCATCTTCACCGGATCATAGACGTTTCGCAGGTCGAAAAACAGGGGGCGTTTCATAATCGTAATGAGTCGTCCAAAGTTGAGATTTCTGAATTGGTTCCACTCTGTTACCATTACGGTCACATCTGCGCCGCTTAGTGTTTCTTCAATAGTTGAGCAGTAGTTCACAGTTGGAAAAACTTTTGCGGCATTGTCTGACGCAACAGGGTCAAAGGCCTTTATCTGTGCCCCCCTGGTAAGGAGCTCTCCTATTAAATACAGAGACGGCGCCTCCCTGATATCGTCCGTATTTGGCTTAAATGACAGGCCAAGAAAGGCGGCGGTTTTTCCTTTTATATCTCCTGTGGCGCGCAGTATTTTATCAAGCATAAGTTGTCTTTGTGCATCATTTGTCTTTATTGTTCCGCTTACTACGTTTAGCGTAATGCCTTCACGTTCAGCCAGGGAAAGCAGCGCACGCGTGTCTTTAGGGAAACATGAGCCTCCGAAGCCTGGGCCGGCGTGGAGAAATTTCTTTCCAATCCTGCCGTCAAGTCCCATTGCGCGCGCCACGTCGTGGACATCGGCGCCTACTCGTTCGCAGAGATTTGCTATTTCGTTGATAAATGAAATCTTAGTGGCTAAAAATGCGTTAGATGCATATTTGATAAGCTCGGACGTCTCAATATTCGTTATAATAATCGGTGTTTCTAATAGATATAACGGCCTGTACAACTCCTTCATTATAGACAGCGCCATGTTGCTTTCTACCCCGACAACAACCCTGTTGGGCCGCATAAAGTCATCAACCGCCGCACCCTCCCTTAAGAATTCAGGATTTGAGACTACATCAATTTTTACCCCGCCTTTGACTTCTCTTAAAAAGAGTTCTTTCAGGTGCTTGCCTGTCCCCACCGGAACGGTGCTTTTAGTAACTATCACCTTGTAGCTTTCGATATATTTGGCAATCTCTATGGCAGCAGATTCCACATACCCCACATCTGCGCTTCCATCTTCTTTGGGTGGTGTGCCTACGGCTATGAATATTACGATTGATTTTCTTACCGCCTCAGCTAGTTCTGTTGTGAATATCAACCTGCCCTCGCGCACACCCTTTCCCACGAGGTCTTTAAGGCCGGGCTCATAAAATGGTATTTCCCCTCTTTTTAATGCCTCTATTTTCCCTGCGTCATTATCAACACACGTTACCGTAACGCCGAACTCTGCGAAACATGCCCCTGTTACCAGCCCTACATATCCGGTTCCTATCATACATATTTCCATTTTATCTCCCTCAGTATCAGTAGGTATTTGGTTTTACTTCAATCATACCTTTGAAATTATAACACTTAAATATAGAGTATTCTCTTAGAATTTGTCCATTTTCATTTACTGTAAGAGGTGTTTTTTCGCACCTGTCAAACGCAAACGCTACAAAAGGATGAAGCGGCTGACTGCCGTCGGTTGCGAATACCGCATCTATGCGGCGCAGTGGGGCAGACATTCTTATCTTTTGGGCATATTCATTTATCCCCGGCCACATGTCGTATTCGTTTACCCTGCGGCCAAGATTTATACAGTAAACCAGTGGATTTCCCTGCGTGTAAAAGGCCATCTCTGCTGTAACCTGATATTTGTCTGAAACCAGTAATACCTCCGTGCCGTGGGGGTATGCCTTGCCCTCTTGTTTTAATTCGCCGTAGAGGGTGGTTATCCTATCCCCGAATTCCCTCCAGCCCCTAAGCCTTGAAGCCGGGTCATTGTCTGGGTGTAAGTGCAAAACCACAGGGAAATGCCCTACTATCGTTACAACTAAAGCGGCTGCCGTCCCGATGACTATCGTTCTTTTGGCATGAATAGATAGTGCCCTAAACGCCTCTTTCTTATAATACACCCATGCGGCGGCGGCAATTCCCGTAATATAGCCCGTCATAGCCCAATTTGCCTGAACCTTTCCCTGAATGCTCTTTAGAGTAAAAAATAAAAGAACGGGGATGGAAAAATAAAACAGGAAATCTCCCCTTTGACTGCCCCTCAGCCTGAACAGGGCTGCAATAATTAAAAATAATACAACAGGGGTCACTACACCTAACTGCGAACCTGTGAACTCAAGCAGACTTAGCGGCAGCAGCTTAAACCCGTCAGCCACATGTGCATGACCGGCTGTGTGTTTAAGTGTAACCCAGCCGTGCGCCGCGTTCCAGATTATCACAGGACTGAGCGCAATTATTCCCACAATAAATGAAATATACGGCTTCGGAGTCTTTAAGAGGCGGCGGTTTTTGGTTAATATAAGAAACAAAAAGGCGCATATATAAAAAAACGCCATTATATATTTTGCCATAAACCCAACGCCGGTCAGTATACCAAGCAGTATCCACAAACCATAACCGGCATTCTTACCGCGTTCTTCGAGTGAGATGATTTTCCAAAAAGTATAAAGCGATGCTATCCAGAGATATACAAACGGCGAATCAATCGTAAAGATAACCCCATAGGCGGCGTAAAGCGGGATAATCTGAAATAACATCGCGGCAGTAAATCCCACAAACTGCCCCTCTCTATTAACGGGAGTAACGGGAGAATCTGGTGAAGCGTCAAACATAGAAACACAAAGTTTATAAAGATATAGGCTTGAAAGTGCAGAGAAGACCACCGCCAAAATACGCACGCCAAAGACACTTGTCCCAAACATATGCGTCGAAATGAGCATGAGATATACTATAAGCGGGCCTTTCGTGTAATAGCTCAACTCCGGCCTTCGTGTGCAGTCCCAGTAGAGCGCCTCATCTGGGCTTAAATCAAGCGGTCCCCAAAGTATATAAAATACCCTGAGCAGGCTTATCAGACCAAGCGCAGCCGCCAGCATTGCGCTGTAAGAAATACGCGTGGGTTTTGTAGTTTCAGGGTTAATCATTTGATTTACATGACCGTTAGCGCACAAACTAAATCAGACAGTCAAATGCCAGATATATTTACTTTTCAAACAGCCATATGAGCCGAACCATAACCGCAATAGCAACAATTTGTGTCATCAATATTGCGGCCACCCATTTATTTGCCTCTGATTTATACTTTTCAGCTTTATCCCTTAAAGCCTCTGTTCTGTATCTATGGTCTATTTTCATGATTTCTACTTTTATGTTATTAACTACAGTTGTTAATCCATGTTCAGTCAACAGCAAGGATTCGTCGAGTGTTCCCAGTCGATCTGCTACTACTTCTCTTAATATCTCAGATATTTCTTTGGCGGCCTTATCGCTGAGGTCTACCCCTTTCAGGCGTTCAAACATCTTTTGCGTGTCTATTGCTGCTGCCATAGATGTATTATACCAAAATACTGAAAAAATAAGTCAAATAATTACAGCTAAATTACTATATTATACGCGTTTTCAACTTCTTGTGCGATTTTCTCCCATGAGAAACGCTCCTCGATTGTCTGCCTTCCAGCCCTGCCAACTGAACCTCTCAGAGGTTCATTGTCTGCAAGCAGTTCGATTTTTTGGGCGATGCCTGCGGCAGGGTCAGCCTCGTCCACGAACAGGCCGTTTACGCCGTCTATTATATAGTCCGTTAGTCCGCCCTTTTTTCTGGTAACAAGCGGCAGCCCCGTGGCCATCGCCTCAAGCGCCACAAATGGAAACGGGTCGTCAAAGTTTGACGGCAGGACGAATATGTCTCCAAGCAAGTAAATCAGGTGCATCCTTGATGGTGTGAAGACATCCGTAAATGTGACAGGCAGCCCCGCCGCCATATCCACTATCCTGCGTCCGTAGTCTGCCCTGTCACCGCTTCCCTTTTGGATTTCACCTATGACGAAAAATTTAACATCCTCTATTCGGCGTTTCTTATTAATAATCCCCGCACTATTGATAAAATGCTCAACCCCCTTCTCAGGCGACACACGTCCGACGAAAAGTACAACGAAGTCATCTTTCTTTATGCCAAAGCGCCCCCGAATGGCGTCTCTTACATCGGGAACTTCGCGGAAATCTTTGAACCTGTCAAGGTCAACACCGTTGTATATGCAAAACTTATGGGCGGCCTCAATGGGCTTTGCAGCGTAGTGATTCATTATGTACTGGCTGCAGCCGGTGAAGGCGTCAAGCTCAAGCAGCTCATCAACAGGGAATTCGTTCTGCACGTGGAGCATTGTTTTGATTAGTCCGGCTGCTCTGACAGCCTTTATCAGCGGTGTAAAACGCTTTATTGAATTGTGCATATGGATGATTTCCGGGGAGATTTCTTTGATTAATTCGATGATTCTGTCGTTGTATGAAAACGGGTCAAGCCTTGTGAGTTTTTGAAATAATCGTCTATAAATTCTTCCGAAACGAATCCTGTGGAAAAATATGCCGTCTTTGTATTCAGTGTCCGGGTAAAACTCATCGGCAAGGCATACGACATGCGGCTCATACCCGACAAGCCTCTTTGATACTTCATAAATCCACATCTCAACGGCTGCCCCCTTTAAGGGCGGCACGGGGTGCACGGGGGCGGCTGCCATTAATATCTTTTTAGGCATCGGCGATGACCCCGATTTCTTTTTCAAACTTTTCAGCTATCACGCCCCAGTTAAAATTCTGCGTGACCCAGGTGCGGGCATTTGCGCCAAGCCGCTGTCTTGATTGCTCGTCCATGAGCAGGGTGTTGAGAGCCTTTGCAATTGCTGTTTCGTCTTTTGGCGGGATTAACAATCCCGTATCTTCGGCGACTACCTCAGGGATGCCGCCAACATTGGCCGCTACTACCGGCACACCGCAGGCCATCGCCTCGGCTATGGATATGCCAAATGTCTCATCTGCAACGCTGGGATACAGAGCGGCATGGGCTATGGAGTAATAAGCCGGGATTTCGTCATTGGGAAGCCGCCCAAGAAACACCAGCCTTTCTGAGACATGCAAGTCGGCGGCCAACTGCCTGAGTTGCTTTTCATAAGGCCCTTCACCGCCAATAAAATATCTTATAGACAAGGACTTATCAATGTGGGCAAGGGCGGCTATCGCATATTGCAGCCCCTTCCACCCGACAAGCCGGCATATGCTTACAAGCACACGCTCGCCGTCTTTCAGTGAGTGTCTTTTCACTAGCTCCGCGCTCTTTGGCAGTGGTTTGAATTTGTCTGTGTCTATGCCGTTGTATAAGACGATTGGTCTGATGGAGGCGTAGCGCTCGACATCGAGGGCGTTGTAGAGACTGCACGAGAAAAACTTGTAAATTCTTTTTACCATTGTGCGGTAGCCCGGGAAAAACTCTGCCCCATGGGAGTTAAACACCACCTTAGCGCCGGAGAGTGCCGAGGCCAAAAGTGCCGCAGGTAAATCATACGGCTTGTGAATGTATAAGTAATCATATCTGCCGCATATCAGTGGGGCAAGGGCAAAGATGCTCAAAGAGAGGCGCTCGATTAGTTTTCTGAATCTCGATCCAAAATTTGGGACACGTGTACGGCTCAGATATGGATAGGTGAACACCGCTACACCTTGCGGTATGTCTGCAATTGTCCCCCTGCCGCCATATATATGCACAGTGTGTCCACGCCTTGCAAGGGCCGAGGCAATGCCAAGCGTAAAGGACTCCACGCCTCCAGCCTTGGTAGTTGTCGTAAGGTTATAGAGAGCTATTTTCATGGCGATGGAGATAGTTCCATTTTAATCGAACTGGTTACTGCTGTTAATACCTCATCGACACTAATGGCGTTCATGCAGTGCGGTGTCCTGCATTTTTTTGTGATGCAGGGGGTGCATGGACGCTCTGCGCTGATTATCCTGTGCAGGTGCCGTTCAGTAACTGCCCCAGTGCCCCAGTGGTTGGAAGGACAAAACAGGGATACAGTCCTTGTGCCGAGGGCTATGGCGATGTGCATAGTGCCGGTGTCATTTGTGACAAGGACAGAGAGGGTTTTAATAAGCGCAGCAAGCTGCTTAAGTGACAGTGTACCGGCAAGCGAAACTGCGCCCGTGCCTATAGCTGCGGCTGTCTCACCGGCGAGATGGCGCTCATCGGCTGAACCTGTGATGACAATACGGGCCTTCGGGTAGAGGCTGAGGATACGCTTTCCAAGTTCTATAAAATACCCCTTAGGCCATGCCTTGTAGAGCTGGGCGGCGCCGGGTTGAAAGCCGATAATGGGATGAGCGCCGTTGAATCCGAGCGCTGACAGGGCAGCCTTTACGTGTGTTAGCGCTGCGGCATCGACATCCAGAACCATTGACCTATCGTCTTCTGTGCAGTCTGCAAAGGAGGCCGTCTTAAGTCTTACGTCGATGGCGTGATGACGCCAAGGGTTGTCAAACCCGTTTGATTTATTGCTCAGTAGAAAGCCGTACTGCCTTGATATAGGTATTTTAAAAATAAACCGTGCCCCGCTAAGGTAGGCAAGCGGTGTTGCCTGTGGCTCGTTGCCGTGGAAAATAAGGGCAAGCTCAGGGTTAGCCTGCCTTAAGGCATAGGCGGTACGGAGGAATTTTCTGTATCCGCCGTAATATGGCAAAATTGTATCTATATGGGGATTACCGGCAAAGAGCCCGGCATACCTTACATTGAGACACGCGGTAATATGTGCATTCGGGTACCGGATTCTTACAGCCCTTATGGCAGGCGTGGACATTAATGTATCACCAAGGGCAGTTGATGATATTACTAAAATATTCTTTATATTGCAGGGGGAGAAACTGCTGCTGTCCCTTTTGTCGAAGTACTTAATAATTTTCATTGAAATATATAGCAGTCCGTCAAATGGATTGAGCTTCATCAGGGGCTACCACATTGACCACATGGGGAGAGATAGGTGTGGGGCGGTCAACAACCAGCCGCTGCTGAACCATTACACACAGTTCATCTCAGCGCACAGGTCACAGACCGCAGACTTAGAGTTCCAACCAGATTGGGCAGCCAACTTAATCGACGAACCCGTATTTTTTTAACTGCTCAAGCAGCTTATTCTTGTCTATGGGTTTTACAAGGTACTCTGTGCAGCCCCATTCAAATGCCTCATCCTTCTCTTCCTGTAAATCATAGGCGGTGGTCATAATAACCTTCACTTTATACTTGTCCTCTACTCCAGCCTTTTTCTCCATCTCCCTGATATCCTTAAGGGCCTGCTGACCGTCCATCTCAGGCATCATTATGTCCATGCAGATTAAGTCATAGGGTTCACCCTCTTTCCATGACTGTACAAATGCCCCGATTGCCTCTTCACCGTTTACTGCCACATCGCACGCCCCATATCTTGACAAGATGCGCTGTAACAGCGTCCTGCTTTTGAACTCATCCTCAACTACCAATGCCTTCATCTGTAACACCTCCCTGGCATTATTTCATTATCTCAACGGTAAATCTTGCCCCGTTTTCTGAGCTGGTTGCATAGAGTTTGCCGCCCATGTGATTTTCTACGATCACCTTTGACATATATAGGCCTATTCCTATGCCATCTTCCTTTGTCGTATAGTACGGCTCAAATATCCTGTCTATAACACTTTGAGATATGCCCGGGCCGTTGTCTTTTATCTCAACTATTACACTGTCTTTGAGGTCGGCCAGACTGATGGAGATTTCTCCCCTGTAGCCCGTGCTGAAAAAGTCTCTGCGCCTTTTTTCCCTTATGGCGTCTCTGGCGTTGCTTATTAAGTTTAAGATTACCTGTTTGTATTCCTCTGGATAGCCGAATATTGTTATCTCTGATATACGCGGGGAATCAATAGGGGTACGTGCGCCGACATTTACATTTTGTACGACGAAATCTATATATACCTGGTTGTTTTCATACTGGAGTTTGATTAGTGAAATACACTCTTCAATCGCGGACTTTACGCTGAAATGGCTCTTTTCACCGGATGGTTTAAAGAAATCTCTGAAGTCTGTTATCGTCTTTGACATAAGATTAAGCTGAGCCATGGAGTCCCGTGTCATTTCTGTAACATATTCCCTTGAGATTTCACCAAACTCATATGCCTCCTCAAGGTCCTGCACAAGCAGCCCGATAACATTAAGCGGCTGTCTCCACTGGTGCGAAATGGCTACCATCATCTCGCCCATTGACACGAGCTTTGACTGATGTATAAGCAGGTGTTCCTTTTGAAGACCCTTTTCAATTTCCTCTTTTACCCTTATCTCAAGATTCTTGTTCAGCTCTTCAAGTTGCCGCGTCTTTTCCTTTATCACATTTTCCATTTTATGTTTATATAAGGCCATTTCTATCGCGTATTTTAATTCCAACTTTTCAAAGGGTTTAATAATATAGCCAAATAAGTCGGTGTCTATAGCGCGCCTGAATGTGTCCTCGTCCGTATTTGAAGTGAGATACACAACAGGGATGTCATAAAGCGCCCTTATCGCATCAGCCGCCTCAATTCCGTCCATCTTACCGCGCAGTGTGATGTCCATAAGAACGATGGCGGGCATTTTCTCTTCGGCTTGTTTTATGGCATCCTCACCGGTGTTGGCTATCGACGCAATCTCATATCCCAAGTCCTCAAGCGCAGAGCTCAAATTAGCTGCTATTATCCATTCGTCCTCTACGATTAATATCCTTGATTTAGACATCTTCTATAATTAACCCCTTATCTGAAACAGCCTCAGATACATTAACGACAGCGAGTATAACATAATTAAATCCAATAGTCAAACGGCATGACGGCTATAGCTGCAACGAGAAAATTTTTCCCTCTAGGAAAAATATATCATACTATTAATCACACCGGTTATCACACCGGAGGCAGCATTATTAGCGGCAGTGCCTTGATAAACAGCCCTGCAGCGTGTATTCCCTTATAAATAAGCGGCTGGCACGATAGTTGCTTTCATAACGCCCAGATGGGTTATAAAATGGAATATAAATGGGAGATGTAATATAACGATAAACCGCTAATATAAGGATTAATTAAACTTTCAATCAAGGCATGGAGGTACACAATGGCTGGATTTACAATCAACACGAACATATTGTCAATTAACGCTCAGAGGAACTTGAGAAGCACACAGGTACCTCAGGCACAGGCAATGCAGCGTCTGTCATCCGGTTACAGGATTAATTCGGCAGCAGATGACGCAGCAGGACTGGCGATAGCCACAAGAATGGCCTCGCAGACAAGAGGGCTTACCGTAGCCTCAAGAAACGCAGCCGATGGTTTGTCAATAGCGCAGACCGCCGAAAGCGGCATGGACCAGATGACCAATAATCTTCAGAGGATAAGGGAGTTGGCAGTTCAGGCGATGAGTGGCCAGTACGGAGTTACTGATATCTCAAACATGCAGATGGAAGTAGACGCCTTAATTGAGCAGATTGGTGGAACTGCAGAACAGACCAAGTTCAATAACAACAAGCTCCTTTCGGGTCTCTTCACCTCGCGCATATTCACAAGTTATACGGCGTCAGATTCCTCTATTGCAGTATCACTTGTTTCGATGAACACAGACGCAATGGGCGGAAACACATTTAATGCACAAGGGAAATTTGGACCGATTATGTATTTAAAAGACATTCATACAGCGGCTGGCAGTGTATATACGGCCAGTGTGGCGAATGCCTTGTTCGTGCCAAATGAGACCCCGGCGCCTTACGCATGGAGTGATACCACAAGGGCACCTATTACCTACACAGGGCTTGCCTCGCTTCAGGTAGCCGACCCGACTTCTATAACTGGATATAGATCAAAGGCATCAAACACAATAGCCATTGTCGATGGGGCATTAAACATTGTTATCGCCTCGAAGTCAAGTATGGGCGCTAAGAGTAATGAGTTTTACGCCGTTATCAGCAACATAGACGCCGTAAACGAGGCTACACTGGCGTCACGCTCAAGGATAATGGATGCCGACTTCGCTACAGAAACGGCAAACATGACAAAGTACAATATATTGCAGCAGGCCGGAATCTCAGTTCTTGCACAGGCAAACTCACTGCCGCAAAATGTCTTAAAGCTCCTGCAGTAGGCCAGTACGGGGACGGGCTGCCGTCCCCGAAGTCTTTTCAGTGCTGTGAAAATGAGAAAACGCGAAAATAGATAGTTTTTTTGTTTGTATTTGGATATAGCGCCTTATTAAAAGCAGTAGGTCGTAACTCCAATAATACAGACCGCTGTTGTTACCGGGATGGTAACACGTATGCTAATCATAGTATGTAGAACTATAGTTAGCACATCTGTAGTATTGTAGATATGAAAAGTAAAATCCTTGAGAGATTTGGACAACGGGTTCGGGAAGAACGAATCAAACAAGGACTTTCTCAAGAACAACTTGCTGAACTATCCGGAGTCCATCGTACATATATAGGTATGATTGAAAGGGCAGAGAAAAATATCACACTCGAAAATATAGAGAAAGTAGCCGACGCCCTCAAAACAAAACCCGAGTATTTGCTTCGATTCAATGTTTAATAAATTTCGAAAAGAGCAACAGAAGATTTATATAAACATTCGTAATCATTTAAGCAATAGGCCAGAAATACTTATTAACCTTGAAAATTATTTTGCTGATTATACTGGAAAACTATTACAAGAAAACATTGAATCCATAAAATCAGATTATAACGAGGCCAGTTATCTGTATCCTTTTTGGCAGCAATACCCACCGGATAACAGAGGAAGACAACCAAGAGGCGACCAATTCCCCTGGATTGAGGTTGGGGAACATGCAATTGGCGATAAACTGCCGAGGTTATTTCAAAAAGATTTTTCATTACGAGATGTCGGCTTGCCGACAGGCCCAGACAAAAGATTTATAGTAACAAGCCCTCTTATTGCAGAAATAACTGGATTCACAAATTCAGCGTGGTTGTTTATTGATATTAAATCAGTTGGGCCTAGAGATGATGCCGACCATACAGTCATGAGCCATAACCAGATTTCAGGGGATGGGACTTGGACTGACTTAGAAAAAGGCATAAAGAATTCAGTGATGACTGCTATTGGCAGCAGGGAACATCATTCTTTCTATTGCAGTATCCCGCCACTATATGTATTATCAGATAGAACTGTCGCTCCAGTGGTAATATTAGCAATAAAACCAGTGTATAAAATGCTGGGCTTAGATAATAACACTGTGAGCGGTCAGCCTCTCAGTCGATTAGAGCTTGTCTCAATCCCTAATGGGCTTTTAATGGAGGTCAACCCAAGATACTTAAAAAAATATCCTAATCTTTTGTACCCTGGGAAAGATGATAAATCAAAGAATCCTCTCAAGATGCGATGCCGAATTAGTTTCGCACTATTACGGGAAATTGCTGCATGGAGAGTACAGGAATTTTTAATAAGCGATGCGTAATTGCTGTATCGATTGTCTGATTTTCTCTTGTGCGAGTTTAACATATTTCCATTCTTTTTCTATCCCGATATAATTGCGATTCCATCTTTCAGCAGCAATAGCTGTTGTACCACTTCCCATAAAAGGGTCAAGAACAACATCACCTATATCGGTATAGAGCCTTATAACCCGTTCGGCAAGTTCGACAGGGAATTGTGCTTCATGTTTATCATTGGCACGTACACTGTTAATATACCATATGGCCCGATATCCCCATTCTCTCCATTCATCTTGGTGCAGCCGATTACGGTTAATAACCTGTTGCCCTGGTTTCCAAAAGACATACAAGTCTTCATATTCGGAAACAGCCTTTAGCGAATTCGTAGTCCATTTGCTGTTAGCCCAAGTTGGGTCTTTAGCCCAAATGCGGTGGTCATAAAGATAAAGCCCCGCGCGGTAAGCATACTCTTCAAGATGACCTCCTATCAGTTTCACTCTGCTTTGGGTCTGATATTTTCCACCTCGTATATTGTTTCCATTAAGCCGCCTATCAATGGTCTGTTCACTACAACCAAGCAAATCAGCCAATTGATAGCGATTATATGTGGGGTACTTTGACTTTGCCTCAAGAACCATTTCCTTTGTGACCTGGCATTTTTGGTTGCTTATATTCATAGCCTGAAATCGCGGGATATTCTTATCAGCAAAGCATAGAATGTCAGCAATGTTAATCACCATAAAACCGCCAGCTTTCAAAGCGGGTGCGTGATGCTCTATCACCTGAGAAAGCATGGATTGCCAGCTCTCGAAGGTTTCTCCTTTCTCATAGTCTTTTCCCACAAAATAAGGTGGTGACCAAAAACTAAGGGCCACAGAATTAGGTTGAATCTTTTCCATTAATAATTCCGACTGACCGTGATAAATCGTATTAAGTTCTAAAAAACTCATTTCCCCTCCACATGCTAATTATAGTATGCTTCCTCATTATACAAACAATTCTACGGTTTCCTCAATACACATGATTTGATATTCCCGCTGCCTTACCTCCTTTTTTGTTGAAATTATCATAGCCTGCTATGTTATCATTATGCTGAGTTAAAATATATTCAAGGCGGAGTTGTTGATGCCTCTTGTTGGTGAAATATTTTTAAGCGAGATTCTGAAAAAGCCGGTCTTTGACCAAAAGGGTGAAGACCTCGGTAGAATAAGGGATGTTGTTGTTGTTAAGGGCATCAGTCTGCCCGACCTTGAATCAATCATTATTGAAAGGAAAAAGACATACTACTGTCTTGACTATAAATCGCTTACCGTATTTAACAAGAGAATCATTACTACAACACAAACAAAAGACAATCTGCCGCACTATGAGCGCTATGAACAGGACCTGCTGGCAGTCCGCGATATTCTGGACAAACAAGTTGTCGATATTAACGGGGCTAAAGTTGTGCGCGTCAACGATATTAAAATCGAAGGATATAACGGTAATGCCGTCTTTGTCGCCATTGATATTGGCATGAGAGGTATCTTAAGGCGCTTTGGAATAGAAAAAAAGGGGGAGAAATTCCTCCGGCTGTTTAGAATTCCTCTGCCTTACAATCTTATCAGATGGGACTATCTGCAGCCCCTCAGTCCGCGCCTTACGTCTATTTCCCTGACTATGCCGCAGCAGATGCTCTCAAAGATGCACCCGGCAGACCTGGCTGAGATAATCAACTCAGTATCCAGAGAAGAGGGCGCATCATTTTTTCACAGGCTTGACGTTGAATCCGCCGCTGAAACCCTGACTGAACTCCAGCCTGAGACACAGCTTGAAATCCTTGCAAGCATGGACACCGAAAAGGCCGCAGACATCATCGAGGAGATGTCCCCCGATGACGCCGCTGATATTCTCAGTGACCTGCCAGCAAACAGGACTCAGGAAATACTAGGCACTATCGAACCTGAAGACGCCGACAACATCGCCGAACTCCTCTGCCACGAACAGGACACCGCCGGAGGGCTTATGAATATCGAATACCTGCTCTACCCGGAATCAGCAACAATTGCCGAGACGATAGGGTATTTCAGGGAAGACTCCAAAGATATAGACACTGTTTACCATATTTATGTCAGCGGAGAACAGGACAGACTTGTCGGGGTTATCACACTGAAGGACTTGTTTCTCAATGACCCAGAACTAAAACTTAGTGACATCATGGAGACAAATATTAAATCCCTTCGCCCGGAAGACGACGAGGATGTGGTTGCTGCCATGGTCTCGAAGTATAATCTGGTAGCAATACCCGTTGTAAATGACGAACAGCGAATGATGGGGCTGATTACCGTTGATGATATTATAGATCAGATGCTGCCGCCATCGGCTAAAAGAAAGAGAAAAAAAATCTGACAGATTAAGTACTCTGGCACTGCCCACAGTGTACTGGTAGTTATTATTGAATCATGAGAATAGTCAAACTAGAGATAAACGGCTTTAAGTCTTTCGCCGATAAGACAGTATTTTCCATGCACCCGGGAACTACATGTATTGTCGGGCCAAACGGCTGCGGCAAGAGCAATGTAGTAGACGCCTTCAGATGGGTGCTTGGCGAACAGAATGCAAAGACCCTTCGCGGAGAGAAAATGGAGGAGATTATCTTTAACGGTACCTCTGAGGTAAAGGCAAAGGGTATGGCCGAGGCCGTGCTGTATTTTACCGGCTCGGCTGACGGTAACGGCAGCTCCGGCACTGACAACATTGTCGAGGTAGCACGGAGGCTTTACCGCTCCGGTGAAAGCGAATACTATATTAACAAGACCCGCTGTCGGCTCAAAGACGTGCGGGAGATTTTTCTTGACACCGGTCTTGAGGTCAGGAGCTATTCCATCTTAGAACAGGGCAGAATCAGCGAAATCCTAAATACAAAACCTATTGAGAGGCGTTTTCTTATCGAGGAAGTTGCCGGTGTGATGAAGTATAAGGTGAGAAAATCCGAGGCAATTGCAAAAATTGAACGCTCCAGGGCCAATCTTGACAGGATTAACGACATTGTTTCAGAGGTAAAGCGCAGCATATCCTCACTTGACAGGCAAGTAAAAAAGGCCGAGAAATTTAAGGCGCTGACTACCGAACTCAGCCTCATAGAACTAAAAATCGCAAAGCGGGATTACGCCCTGCTCATGGACACGTACACAAGGCTTACCTCTGAAATCGAAACCCTCTCTGCCGAACTTCAGGTGACTGCCGCAGGGATTTCAGAAAAAGACTCTGCCCGCGAGGCCGCCAGCAGGGTCATAGAAGAAAAACAAAAGGCCCTTGACACCCTAAGCCAATCCCAAAGAGAGCTGGACAGGGACCTCTCAATGCTGGAGAAAGACATTGCCGTAAAACGCTCCGCGATTGACAATATCTCCGGGCACACAGAAAGGCTGAAGGCTCAGATAAGCTCATATTGCACCGAAAAGGACGAGGCCGCAGCCAGAGTTACGGAGCTGTCCCAGTCTGAGACCGAACTAGGCGCTAAGTGTGATGACCTTGACAAGGCAATCGAGACAGATAAGGCAAAACTCATTCAGACCGAAGAGTCCCTTGATGGCGTGGAGGAAGAACTCAGGGAAAAAAACCGCAGCCTCTTTAAAGTCTCAGACGAGATAAGCACAATCAGGAACGAGATTGCAAGGATTCAGTCAACCGCCGGTTCTCTAAAGCAAAAAAAGGACTCCGCGGCGTCGTTTTTTAAGCACGCAGCAACTGAACACGAGACACACGAAATTGAGATAAAAAAATCAGAGCGTACAATACTCCAAAGGCAGGAGTCCATAGACGCAAACAAGAAAAAGAAAGAGCTTCTCGCCGGTGAATCAGAGTCGCTGCAGAAGGAGATTGACTCCACGCGCGCCGAAATTGCCTCGATGAGGGAATCCCTTGCCGGTGATACCTCAAGGCTTAAATCGCTTGAGGAGGTAACGGCCGCCGAGCTGAACGTGAAGGAATTCACTCAAAACATAGAGGTCATGGCTCTTGTGTCAAACATAATAGACGTCCCGCGTAAGTATGAAACAGCAGTTGAGGCCGCTCTGGGAAGAAAGATCAAGGGGTTTATTGTCAGAGATTTCGAGGCATTGAAAAACGGCGTAAGGTTTCTAAAGGAACGAGCCTCAGAGCGTACATCGCTTGTGGTAAACACGTTGGGTCAAAGCGCTGAAATTAGCAGCGAGGCATCGGGCGGTGTCAACGCCTTCAGCGTGGTGAAAACTCCACCTGAATATACGGAGACGATAAGGGCAATTCTTGGGCATTATATAATAGTAGATGACATGCAGCGCGCCCTGTACCAGTTGTCAAAGGGCAGCAGTTTTCATTTTGCCACACTAGACGGAGACATAGTTGAGCCATCCGGTGTTGTTACAACGGGAAAGAGCGGGACAATATTAAAGCATCTGCGTAATATCAGAGAGCTTAAGGAAAAGACAGCCGCCTCGTCTATCGCACTAAATGCCCTGCAAGGGCGTCTCAACTCATCGCTGCAGCGGCGCGAAACGCTGAAAAAAGAACAACAGACAATAGACAATATCATCTCTGCTATGGACAAGGAACTCTCCATTTTAAAACTCAACCTAAAAAAACACACTGAAGACAAAGACCGTCTCACACAAAAGCTGCACTATATGAAAGTCGAATCCGAACAGACAGACAAGGAAATCACCGCCCTCAACGAGAAACTCAGCCAGCGCCATGATGAGGAGAAGCTCGTACAGACCCGCAAAGAAGAGATTAATTCCTATATAGAAGAGCTGCGGGATACGGTTACGGACAAAAAAGTCCACCTTGAGACCCTTCGTGCCTCGTTCACTGAGAAAAAGGCCTCTATAACCGGCATGAGAGAAAGACTAAGGGCTGCCCGTGCTGAAAAGACCTCACACACAAAGAAAATCGAGACCCTTGAGCAAAGGATCTCTGACGCTGATAAAGAAACAGGCACCCTCACCGTAAAGCAGGAAGCCCTCAGCGCAGAAATCCAGACTGAGGAGAAAAAACTTGCCCTGCTCACAGAAAATGCAGACGCCCTTAAGTCAAAAATTCTGGAACAAAAGACGCAAATCGAAGCTGATATAAAGATAGTACATGAATTTGAGGCAGCTCTTGGTATGCTGCGTCACAAGCATGAACAGACACGCGGGGCAGTAACCGAACTGGAGCTTCGCCTGACAGAATCCCGCATGAGAATTGAAAACATACAGGGTATTGTAACCACAAACTACGGCAAGACAATAGACGAACTGCAGGCCCCCCCGCTTGCACACGGAGAAGAGGAAAAAACAGCAGTACTCAAGCGCAAAATCTCAGAGATTGGCCCTGTAAATCTTGCAAGTATTGAAGAGTACGAGGTGCTGACCACAAGATACGATTTTCTCCTGGCACAACAAAACGACTTATTGACGTCAATAGCGGAACTCGAAGAGGCCATAGCAAAGATTAACTCAACGACAAGGCAAAAACTCACAGACGGCTTTAACATGCTGAATTTAAAATTCGACGAGACATTCAAGAAGTTTTTTGGAGGCGGGCGCGCGGAGCTTATATTAACCGAAACTACAAACATACTGGAGTGCGGCATAGACATCGTGGTTCAGCCGCCGCAGAAGAAACTTCAAAACATAAACCTGCTCTCCGGCGGCGAAAAAACCCTTTCGGCTATATCGCTGGTCTTTGCGGGCTTTTTAATAAAACCCACCCCCATGTGTATACTCGACGAGGCAGACGCCGCACTTGACGACTCCAATACCGTAAGGTTTGCCTCAATGCTGAAAGAACTTGCAGAAAAGACCCAGTTCATCGTTATCACCCACAACCGCGTGACTATGGAATCGGCTGACTACATATACGGCGTCACAAACGAAATCCCAGGCGTATCAAAGGTAATATCCATGGAGCTGACCGCTGCAGTTTCTAACTGATACGGCAAGCACACCTAACTCAAAGTTTTGGAATTGACGAATTCTATCTTGAGTCCAATATTGATGACTTGAATTCACTTGACATAAAAACTGATAAGTATATATAACTATATAGCAGCTTTCGATTAGAGATGGAAAGATGTGTTGGACGTGGTTGTATGGGCAGATGTTTTAATAAAATGTGAGGGTAATAAAATGATATTGACTAAAATAAATTATCATGAAAATAAAGATAAAGATGACTTTTGGGAAATCAAAGATGTCAATCTTGCTCAACTGAATCTGATAATTGGGCTGAATGCAACAGGAAAGTCAAGGTTGATGAAAGTAATCAATGGCTTACACATTATTTTATCAAAAAAGGTGAAGCTTAATAGTGGGAATTGGTTTGTAGAAATTAAAGACCCTATCACAGATGTTTCCTATGAATATAAATTAGAAATAAATGACAACATAATAGCTTTAGAGGAGATTACAAAAAATGGAAAAACTATTTTGAAAAGAGAAAATGAAAGTGGAGAAATTTATTCTGACACACAAGGTAAAATGGTCAAATTTTCTCCACCAAAAGATGGATTAACCATTAATGTAAGACGCGATGTAAAAGAGCATCCTTTCTTGGAAGATTTATTAAAATGGTCAGGAAATTTTTATGGCTTCTCTTTTAGTGGTGTAGAACCATCCCGTATTAAAATACCTTATAGTCCTGAGACATTGTTGGAAGGTCTAGAAAGTGTTCCTTTCCTATTAGAGAAGATATTAGAAAACAATGCAATCGAATCGTCTATTATAGAAGCCTTTACAACAATTGGCTATCCTATAGATAATATCTCTATAGGTAAACGAAAGGTTCCTGGTTCATTAATGGAATTTCCTGTTTCATTAATTAAAGAAATTGGTTTAAGTTGTGTGACAGAACAAGCTAACATGTCTCAAGGAATGTATAGAGCATTATCCTTAGTTGTTATCATTCAGTATCTAATAAGTTTAGATAAAGAGTGTACGATTGTGATTGACGATTTAGGTGAGGGATTGGATTTCGAAAGATCTTCTAAAATCACTAAATGGTTGTTTGAGACTTTGAGAAATAGTAAAATCCAGTTGATTGCAACGTCGAATGACAGATTTTTAATAAATTCTGTAGACTTGGAATGTATAAATATATTGGAAAGGAACGGTCATGTAGTAGAATCCTTCAATTACTACAATAATAAAGAGAGATTTGATGAATTTAAATTTATGGGACTGAATAATTTTGATATGCTCAGTGGAATAATGTATAAAGACTGGACTGACAATTGAAAAAAATCGCTATATTCGTTGAAGGCCAGACTGAAGTGATTTTTGTTAAAAGATTTCTCTATGAATATATTAACCCAACTAAGATCGAATTGTATTTCGAAGAAAAAGGAAGAGACTGCATTATAGCCAAAGGTATTAGAAAGAATCTAAATGCTGAATACTTCTTTTTGATTTATAATGTTACTGGAGATGGTAACATCTTTTCTGCTGTTAAAGAGCGTGCACAAAAACTTATTGTTAAGACTAACTATAGCTATTTGTTAGCCTTGCGCGATCTATATCCGAAAAAAAGAGAAGAAAAAAATGCTGTAATAAGAGCTTTCAATAAAATTGTAGAAAGTATTATAGAATTACAGTTATATGATAAAAAAAAGATACAACTAATCTTGGCTATTATGGAAATTGAGGCATGGTTTCTTGCAGACGTTGATTTGTTTTTAAAAATATACCCATCCCTTACCCATGACAAAATTATAGAAGAATTAAAAATAAACCTAAAAAATGATAATCCTGAAATGTATGACCATCCGGCTGAAATTGTGAGTAAGATTTATGATCTTGTTGATCAAACTTATGGGAAACATGAGACAGACTCATATCGTATTGCCTATAATATAAACTATGATTATCTTTTAGGCTCGGAAGATGTCCTGAATAAGGTAAAAAGCCTTAAATATTTCATCGATTGCATAGATGAAAGCGTTATGTGATAGTTGCAGGATTACATTAAAAACCGTCCAAATTGTAGGATTGCCTAAATTTGAAGCGATAAGAAATTACTAAGGCACCCGCCTCATGTTTATGAGGGGGTGCCTTGGGTGCAGGGTAGTAGGGCGTCAGGGGTTATTTCTATGCATCGATTTTCTGAGCTTCTTGTGGAAATCTACCATAAACAGTATGTACCTGGCCTGTTGTTCCTCTGAGAGAATCCCCTTTATCTCGGTCTTTTCTGATTCCATCAAGGCCTTGAATGCGGCGTGATTGGACTCTAATTTCCCCAGCAAGTCTTTTATAGCATCCCCTTTCTTGTTTTTTACGGCCTCTCTAAGGTCTTTTATATTATCCTTCATGGACTTTTTTGCATCATGTCTTTTGGTGTCATAACTATCGAGGACAGCCGTGAGTTTTGCTGAGGTTTCTTTGTCGAGGTCGAGGGCTTTGAGCAGATGTTGCCTTTTAGCGGTCTTAAATTGCTCATGATTGTGCATCTTCCTATCAGTATTCTGTTTTTCAGTTTCGGCATTGCAGGTAACTGCAAACATCATTAAACACAAAACCACAATGACTGCTGCTGACTTTTTCATTTAACTCCCTCCGTCTAAGTTTTTTTACCCCGTCAGGCGGGGCTTAATGTCTTACTTCCATGTGTTAAGGATTAGACACATGGACATATGAAAAGGTTTAGTTTCACTGTTGTATCAGCGGCGGTGACTTTAAGACAGGCGGCCTTTTATGTTCTTCGATGAATTTCATAAGCGTTCCGGCATCTCTTAGTTTTGATGTTGCATCAATGAGGTCTCTTCGTTCTTCCACAAATTTCATTATAGGGACAGATTTCCCGCAGCTCCTTTCCACCGTATATATGTCAAATATCAGTATCCTGCGAATCAGCCGCTCATCGCAGCCTGTGAAGTGTCCTAATAGTTCTGTGAATCTATGGTCAGTCTTTTCGATAATCTGTCCCTTGCAAAACAATCGCAAGATGGAGGGCTTTCCCGTATATGCTGTAAACATCAGCGTTACATCGCCGCCTTCGCGGATGTCCCTTGCAGTTCTGTCACCGCTTCCCGGATAATCGAGAAACAACACCGACTTACCGTCAATGACCCTGATACTGTCATACCCCTTCGGGGATAGATTAACCTCCCTGCTGCTTGCCGAGGCGATATAAAACACCTTCTGCAGTTTAATAAACTCCATATCCTCGTCTGTTAGTGTGCTGTACTGTCGTCCCATTTTATTATTATCCTCCTGAGAGAGTTCCATCTTACACAGCGCGTGCGCGTGTAATGTATTATAACATTTGCCTGTTGCGGTGGCACAA
This sequence comes from Candidatus Magnetominusculus xianensis, assembly GCA_001541255.1. Taxonomy (GTDB): domain Bacteria; phylum Nitrospirota; class Thermodesulfovibrionia; order Thermodesulfovibrionales; family Magnetobacteriaceae; genus Magnetominusculus; species Magnetominusculus xianensis. Next base: position 7,559 of record LNQR01000067.1, on the reverse strand, counting down.
AATATACGTAAATTCATAAAATTCCGGCATTCGCACAATTGACAAATTGCAGGAAAAAATTATATCTTATCCTTAAACGAGGTGCCACATAATATTAAACATAACATTAATATAAATATTTTCTGACAGTTATACTGGCATAGAACATAAAGGAGGAATTTAAAATATGAAGCGATGCCCAAGTGGACACTACTATGACTCCGATAAATATTCCAACTGTCCATTATGCGGAGTAAACATCCCTGACATAGGTTCAACGCGCCCGAAAGGTGGCAGCAGACAACTGGATATAGATGATTTCCCTGCAACGCGGGCAAAGGGTGCTCGTACTGCCGCTCATGCCGAAGCGCAGACCGTAGGTGTCTTTAAGGACAAGACAGGCACAGAACCCGTTACGGGGTGGCTTGTATGTATTGAGGGTACTCAAAAGGGGAAAGATTACCGATTACGCAGCGAAAAGAACTTCATAGGGCGTGCCGATACGATGGACATATGTATAAAGGGAGACGAGGCTATTTCAAGAAACAATCATGCAGTGATAAGTTACAACCCCAAGTCGAACGCATTTAAGATCATCTCAGGAGATGGCCGAGGCATAGTGTATCTCAACGGTGAGGAGGTTGACACCGTTAAGGAGCTTAAACCATACGACGAGATAGAACTAGGAAAGACACGGCTGAAGTTTTTTCCATGCTGTGGGGAGCATTTCAGATGGGAGGCATAAGACCGGTGGGCGCGGTTAGCTGCCTGATATACCTGATATTATTCATTCTGCTGCCGTCACCCCTGCCTTCACCGGTGTTATCTGCTGAAACAGGGGGCTTTCGTGTTGAGCAGGCGGCTGTAGAGCTGCCAAACATAAAGGTATATGCCGAGATGCCAGGCATCACAGCCGACATAGCAGCCACTGACAACAAGACCACTGACAATGATACTGGCCAAACTGTTAAATATCAAATCACAGGAAGCATAGGCTCTGCCCAAACTCTAACGGCAGAGATTCGCCCGTTCGCTCAATCTGGTGAGGGAGTTGGATATGTGTTCTTAGTGGATATATCCAAATCTCTGAAGCCTCAGCAATTTGACCATATGCGTGAGGCGGTCTCCGCCCTGATAGGTAACATGGCGCAAAAGGATATGGCAGCCCTTATCACCTTTGGCAAAGATGTCAAGGTAGTCTGTGACTATACGGCAGACAAAAACGAATTGAAGTCAAAGATTAATGCACTAAGGCCGGTTGACGACATGACACAGCTCCACAGGGGGCTGACCATGGCGGTAGAGATGGGCAGACGTAAGGACGCCAGCCTGCCTGCAAGAAAAGTAATCATCACACTGTCAGACGGTGAGGACGACTTCGCCGGGGGCATGACCAAAGACGAGGTCATTGACTTACTGAAAGTTGACAGAATCCCCATATATGCCATAGGATTTTTTAACCCGCCGCCAACGCCCAAAAAAGACGAACACCTTAAGATGCTTGGCGAGTTTGCAAGGAGGTCTGGCGGGGAACTGATAATGGCAAACACCATGCCATATAATGAGATATATACAACACTAAACAGCAGAATTCGTAACTCATTTATAATAAACCTCACCTGCGACAACTGCACGGGCGATGGGCAGGTCTCAAGGCTTCAACTGACACTGACCGCAGGGAAAAAGCAAATAACCGACGGCATGGATATACGCATACTGCCGCGCGTTAAGGCAGCGCCTTCCGCCGCTCCCGTACCCGCTCCATCAGCCCAGAGCCAGACCGCTCAGATTACGGCCACACTGTTATATCTCATATCTGGCTTAACCATAGCTGTGGTATTAATCATGATTATTGCGATGCGAAGGAAGAAGAGACTGCGCCAGCAAAACAATGCGGTTAAGGCAAAATACGCCGGGGCACAGCGTTTTAATGGAAAGCAGCATGAACCGCCCCCTGTGCATCAGCGCGGCATAACTATCAAATTCACAGACATTCTCAACAGCCGGATATACGAGGCAGTGCTGGATAAGCCCATTGTGATGGGGCGCAATAAGGCTTACTGCGCGGTGACAATCGCCGATGACATCGAGGTTTCTGGCGTACACTGTGAGATAAGCAGAGGCGGCGGCAGGTTTTATATCAAAGACCTCGGCTCGACAAACGGCACACTGGTAAATGGGGTATCTCTGACGTCGGTACAAAAAATTGATGACGGCGATACTATAACACTAGGGCAGACGGAGCTGCGTGTATCCCTGCCACCAGAGAAATAAAGAGAAGTAAGACGGTTAGGGCAAGATGAATAAAAAGCTGAACATAGCCCCTGGAAACGCCCAGCACCCTGGCACACGCGCCGACCAGCAGGATGCGCTGGGGTTTTCTGACTTTTCAGACACCGCATTTGCCAGACACGGCGGCGTGATGGCTGCCCTTGCTGACGGCATGGGAGGTATGGCGATGGGAAGACAGACAAGCCTTGCCGCAATTGAAGCTATGTTGGAAAGCTATATGTCAAAGCGCCCGGACGAGACCATTGCCGATGCCCTCTCAAAGGCGATTACCTGTGCTAACGACCGCGCGCTCTCCGTATCGGACGACAATGACACGGCTGCGGCAGCTGGCACTACGATGGCTGCGTGTGTGATTCACAACTCTTATCTATACTGGATCAGCGCTGGTGACAGCAGGATATATCTGCTCAGAAACGGCACGCTTACTCAGATAAATACAGACCATACCTATGAAAACAAATTATTGGAGGAATTCGAGGCCGGAGTGCGCACGAAAGAGGAGATTTATAACGACCCCGATAGATTTGCCCTGACAAGCTATCTGGGGCTTCCGGAGCTTAAGGTAGTAGACAGAAACGTAAGACCATATCCTCTGTCAGACGGTGACAGCGTGATACTTTGCAGCGACGGCCTGTATAATTCCCTGACGCCTGCTGAGATAAAGGAATCCATGACCGAAGACCCGCAGACATCGGCAGAGACACTGGTACATAATGCAATATCAAAGCAGCGGTCAAATCAGGACAACACGTCGGCGGCAGTGCTGACATGTACTCTGGCGAGAAGGTCATCATTTATCGGCAGATTATTTAAGAAAATGGCGTCTTTGATTATCGCGATTTTCATGTTTTCAGGCACAATTGCCTCAGCCGATGACCTGCCGATAAAGAGAATGAAGGACAGTACGGTAAGGATAGTCAATTTTTATAATGGTAAACTAATAGGTTCAGGGTCTGGCTTCGTCATAGGCGATGGGTTTCATGTTGTTACCAATTGGCATGTGGTGGCGTGCATAGAGAAAGGATGCGAGCCCATGGTTGCGCTCACATTTGACGATGTGAGGGAGGCTAAAGTTGTCCGCCACTCTGAGACAAAGGATATAGCAATTTTAAATCTGTCAAGCAGGCTTGACAGGACACCGGCAGAGCTTGTGTTGAGCGATAAGGTAGAGGATGCTCAAACAGTTTATGCGATAGGATTTCCCGGCGCCGCTGATTATGGTATGGACAAGGCAACTTTTTTAGAGCCGAAGGTAACAAAAGGCATAATAAGCGCAAAGGTAACAAACCCCGAAGGAGTACGGATGTACCAGACAGACACGACAATTAATCCCGGCAACTCAGGCGGTCCACTGTTTAACGACAAAGGTTATGTTGTCGGGATAAACACATTAAAGATTGTAAAAAAGGATGTTCAGGGCATCGGCTGGGCGGTTCAGGTTGACGAGCTTGTATCAGAGCTCAGAATGGCTGGAATCCTGTATTCAGAAGGCAATCCCCCGATAGTTGCCCCTCCACAACAACCGCGCCAAACTCAAGCACCTGTACCTAAGCCAACCCCGGCGCAAACTTCTCAACCAACACAGCCCTCTGCCTCACCATCACCTCAGCCCTCTGCCGCGCCTTCTGCCTCCTCTGACAACAATACTACCAACACAGCCGCCGCTGTCACGGTGGCCGCCGCTATGGTGATAATTACACTGCTGCTTTTTAAAAGACGTAATGAAAATGCCGCAGCCCCTCAGGGTGTTCCGCCAGAGCCGGGAAATAACCCGGTAAATAACCGGGGCCGCCCGCTTCTAATAGGGGTAAATGGTGAATACTCGGGCGCTAGAATCCCCCTGCATACCGATCAAGTGATAATTGGGCGCGACCCGCGCAGGTCAAATTTAGTGTTTATGAAATCAAATGATACGATAAGCTCAGTACATTGCAAGGTTGGCTATGACACTCCAGCAAGGTCTTTTTATATTGAGGACTGCGGCTCAAAAAACGGGACGTTTTTACGCGGTGGCGAGCGTCTTACCGCGCACAAGAAATACTATGTCAACTCCGGTGAAGGCTTCTATCTGAGCGACAAGTTAAGCATGTTTGAACTGGGTTATGAAAGATGACAGAATTTAGGACAGAACAATTTACGCACAAAGGCGGAAGGCCAAACAACGAAGATTACTGTGGATTTCTGACCTTAAAGTCATTTGCCTGCTGGGTAGCTGCCGATGGCGCAGGAGGACATAATGGTGGTGAGACAGCATCTAAAACTGCGGTTGAGGCAGTGCTGGAGGCATTTGAGGCCTCCCCCGGCCTGACTTCAAGACACCTGACTAATTATCTTGAAAAGGCACAGGGTGAGATAATAAAAAAACAGCAGGCCCCTGATCTCAGCTCCATGCGTACAACAATAGCGCTCCTGGTGAGCGATTATAAAAACTGCATGTGGGCACATGCCGGGGACACGCGCCTGTACATGTTTAAAGGCAGCCGCATATACTTTCAAACCAAAGACCACAGCGTGCCGCAGGCCCTTGCCGATGCCGGAGAGATAACTGTAGAGGAGATACGCTGCCACGAGGACAGAAACAGAATCCTAAAGTGCCTCGGCGCTGAAGGTGGCGTAAGGGCAACTATAATGGACAATAAGGTATCTGTAGAGAAAGGTGACGCCTTTTTGATATGCACTGACGGTTTTTGGGACAACATAACAGAGACGGAAATGGAGATAGACTATGCAAAGTCTGAGACACCTGAGAAGTGGCTGTGCCATATGCGCAGCAGGATAATCAGACGCGTTGACGGCGAATATGACAACTACTCGGCAATAGCAGTAGGTGTAGGATAATCCTGAGGAGAGGCTATGGCATCATTAAAGGCAATATGTCCGGGGTGTTTTCAGGAAAAGGGCGAACTCACAGTTTGTCCGAAATGCGGCTTCGATGAGGGCGATGATCAGGGTTCGCTGGCCCTGCCGTTAAAGACAATCCTCAACGACAAACACTACATAACCGGTAAGATGCTGGGTAAGCCCGGCGGCTTTGGCATAACGTACCTGGGCTGGGACATGACATTACAAAACAGGGTGGCTATAAAAGAATATGTCCCGCGACAACTGGCAAGCAGGGGAAGCAATAAAAAAACCCTTGAGCCGCACTCAAAAGAAGCCGGGGCAGACTTTAAATATGGCCTTGAGCAATTCCTTGGTGAGGCACGGACGATTGCGAAGTTTGACAACTCACACATCGTAAGGGTAAGGAGTTTCTTCGAGGAAAACGCCACTGCATATATTGTAATGGACTACTACGATGGGATTCCCCTCAATGAATATTTAAGCAGGCAGGCAAACGAAAGAATCCCCTGGAAGACTGCCGTCGATATTATGATGCCAATACTGGACGGGCTGAAAGAGGTGCATGATAACAATATCGTTCACAGGGATATTAAACCACATAATATCTATATAACAGTGAACGGAAGGCCGATATTGCTTGATTTTGGAGCGGCAAGAGATTCCTTTGTAGATAAAACGCAAGCCCTGACCGTGGTGATGACCCCGGGCTACGCACCCCCGGAGCAGTACCACGCCAGAGGCAAACAAGGCCCGTGGACAGATATCTACGCATGTGCCGCTACACTATATAACCTGATTACCGGACAAATCCCGACAGATGCGGCAGAACGATTAGCCCTGGTTCCCCTAAAAGCACCGATTGATATAGTCCCTGACATCCCTAAATACCTCAACGATGCGCTTTTAAAGGCAATGTCAATGGACCTGAACTCACGCCCTGCCACGATAAAGGATTTTCAGGATATGCTCCTGAATGTTGCAGAGCCGAAAGCCGCAGCCGCCAAGCCGGTCAAAAAAGATTGGGCGGCGCTGCTTAACAACAAGAAACTGCAAAAGGCCATACTCATAGCCGCCGTCCTTGTAATAGTTATAGCGCTCAGCGTCAGCGGTTTTTCACTATATCTGAAAGAAGCTGAAAAGAAGGCTCAAATTGAACAGCAAAAAAAATTAGAGGCAGAACAAGCCGCAGAGGCGCAGCGCGTAAAAGAGGAAGAGGCCAAAAAGTTGGAAGAGGCCAAAAAACAATCAGTCGTAGACTTTAACAAGGGGAAGGACTTTGCATCGAAAAAAGATTACGCAAGCGCCGTAGGGTCATACACCAGGGCGATAAACAATGAACCTTCTGCGGAGAGATATTACTACCGCGGACTTGCCTACTTAGAGTTGAAGCAATTAAATAACGCCGTATCAGATTTTGGCGAGGCGATAAAAATAGATCCAAATCAATATCTCTACTATATGAACCGGGCTATAGTAAATCACAACAGGAATTTCTATGCCGAGGCAATATCAGATTTTCGTAAAGCGCTCGATTTAAACCCATCGGATATGGAGCAGCGCTATTATATATATATGCATAAGGCAGACGCACACTTTGATAAGAAGGAATTCCAATCGGCAATTGCCGACTATAGCAGCGCTATAAAGATAAGGCCAAATAGTAACGACGCATACGCTATTCGCGGATTAATATATCAGATGACTGACAAGTGTGAAGCAGCCGTCTCCGATTTTTCAAAGGCCATAGAGCTGTCTCCTAAAGATGGCTTTAACTACCGGCTTCGCGGCATTAGTTATTATGACAAAAGATGTCCGCTCATGGACATCAGGAAAGGAAACGCGGACTTAACCACAGCAGTACGTCTTGGAGATGACGGCGCAAAAGAGGTAATTATAAAGCTCACCTCAGAAGGACGGTTTTAAGAGAATTTCACCAAAATCTCGTTAAGCTATCACAGCGGCTGGATCACAAATGCCAACTCTTTGTGACAGATAGGCTAGTCCCAAACCATTTAAGTACCATAGCCCCATTTTTTATGCAAATTTCCTTGCCGATGGATTAAAGTCGGAAGTTGTCCAATACGCACACACAATCGGAGTAAGTATGCCTAAGCTTTTTCTCGTTTCAAAAGCTTTAAGCATTGCCCCGCCTATGAATTTCCTGATCTCAGTTTCTGTTATAAAATTCCCTGCATGTCTTTTTACCTGGCCGATGACAACTGTCTGCGAATTTTTATGAGCAGGAATTATAACATCTTTCCCTCCAATTGGAAGCTTATATGCGATATAATTTCAGGGCAAACGCATTAGAGAAATCAGGCGGAAAATGCTTATACTTTTAGCTCCGACCAATAGTTTCCTGATAGGGGTAGGGAAGGTTTTCGCCTCCCCTCCCTCCGAACCGTACAGGCGGATTTCCCGCATACGGCTCTCCAGTTAGTGGT
>LNQR01000066.1 GCA_001541255.1 Candidatus Magnetominusculus xianensis | reverse complement strand
CAGCAGACTCATGCCCCCCTCAAAGAATGGGGGGGGCTGACTGGTTTTATTATGACACAGTCTGGAAAGCGGGAATCCAGGAAACCATCGATCAGAGCTAAAAGTATAGGCAATCTCAGCTTAATTTTTCAAATGCGTTTGCCCTGGGATGGACACGAGCAGGGTTGCAGAGTGTGCGCGCGGCATGGTATTTTTATATATGAAGAAAAATATTCTCCTCCTTTTAATATCGATAGCGGCAGGGGTGTTAATCGTAGAGGGCGGCGCACGGGTCATCGGTGTCAGATATAATAATATCTCTATGTTCAACAAACCCTGGGCAGCGCCCCACCCAACCCTGGGCTGGAAAAACAGGGGCGGCGTATATAACTCCACAGAACCCGGTTACGTCCCTATGACATTTTGGGATGACGGCAGGAGGGCTAACCGCTCAGTTGAGACAAAAAAGGCAAAAACCAGAGTCCTGCTCGTTGGCTGCAGCTTCACACAAGGCTATGGCGTAGGAGATAACGAGACGTTTAGCTATCTGCTCGATAAAAAATACCCGGATATTGTTTTCGACAATTATGGTACGGGCGGCTATGGCACAGTGCAGTCTTTGCTTATAACAAAACTCATGTTTAGCGAAACACCCGCTGCAAATCTGGTGATCTACGGCTATATCCCCAACCATGAAGACAGAAACGTTGCCTCGGCCTCATGGGCCACGGCCCTGAGGGACTCAACGGGAAAGAACATCTTCTCTCCTCATGCCGTAGTAACAGACGGCAAGGTGGAGTTTCAACCGCTTAGTGTCATTGAGGCGTGGCCGTTTGAGCGTCACTCCGTGTTAATGGCAATCTTACATAAGGGATGGCTCCGCATTAAACTCAGAAAACGCCCCGAGCAAAAACACCTCGTCACTCAATACATCCTCACACAGATGAGGGACCTTGTCGTTGAGAAATCGAGACTCCTCGTGGCAATACTTGTCGATGACGCGCGTATGAGCCAGTTTATGAAAAAACAGGGGATTGAATACATAAACTGCGCCCATCCATCCTATGGGAAAGGCAGCGGACTTAGTGTTGGCGGTGTCGGTCATCCAAACCACATCTTGCACGATTACTGGGCTGCGTGCATATCTCAATGGATTGACGGCAATGTTCGGTAAGCACGGCTCTTTAAATGTCTATTTCAAGACCGTCATACGCAATGTCCACTTTTACCGGATTCTCCGGCGATGTCAATTGGCTGAACTGCACCGTGTCCTTGTACAGCTGTTCGATGGTCTCATCGCTGTAGGCAGGTTCATGGTGGAACAGACAGAGACGCCTCACCCTTGCACTTACAGATAGCTCAACACCTAGTACATTGCTTGAGTGTCCCCAACTCTCTTTCGTTTCAACAGCGTCAAACAACGAGTACTGGGCGTCGAATATAAGCAAGTCTGCGCCTTCGAAGAATTTTACCAGCCTCTCAGTGTCATCCTTGTGTTCAGAGTCAGTAGAGTAGACTATCTTTTTGCCGTTTTTCACGAAACTACAGCCATAGGAAAACCCCGGATGGGTTTGCTGAATTCCCATAACCTTGTAACCGGCTATCTCGTATTCTTTTCCCGGCTCAAGGACGTGAAAATCTATGGCTGCCCTCATTACCTTTAGCGGGACAGGGAAGTTTGGGTATTCCTGCTGCCTGATAAAGGTTTCCTTTAGTTCTGTATGAAATCCATAGATGTTTATCTTGTTGCCGGGGATAAAGGCTGGTGTGAAAAATGGAAAGCCGTGTATGTGGTCCCAGTGCAGGTGAGACAAGAAGATATTATAAACCGCAGGGGTTTTACCTCTGCCGCTTTTCATTATAAAGTTTCCGAAATCCCTCAGCCCGCTTCCAGCGTCACACAGAATGTATTCGCCGCCGTCGCGCAGCTCTACACACGAGGTGTTGCCTCCGTAGCTGCCCCATTCAGAAAAGGATAGCTGCCCGTTTATAAAGGCCTCGATGGATTCGTCTGTGTTGGTGTCAAAATTCCTTGCGGTTTTCAATGCCCTGTGTATCTTTGCCCTTATTGTATCGGCAGTGATTGAGACGGGAAGCGACCCCCTTGTACCCCAGAAACATACTTTTATCATTACACACCCCCCAAGTAAATGAGCTGCATGATTGTATCACACCTTTCTCTAAATACTCAAGGCCCCGAATTGGCCTCGCACTGCCTCACGAAAAAACTGTAACGATAATAACTCTCAGCCAATAGAATTGGGAGGAAGCAACCGTTCCTATCATGAGAAGTTATACACAGGGTGATCAATTTGCAGTTAGCATTAACACCTTTTACTAGTCAATTTTAGATTAGTAAAACCAAATGGGCAGGTGCGTGTTGCTTCATGTATAAATCTATAGAGTCGTTGCCTCACGACGAAATCTATACGAAAGCTGGAATCTATAGGAGGAAATGGCTATTGAAATTTTCAAATGCGTTTGCCCTGGCTATTTTCTCAATAAGTCTGTATATTCGAACGGGTTTATGTCATAATCTGCCGGGGACTCCCAGGAGATTATCTTGCAGATGGTCTTAGTGTCGGACAGGTCTATGTCAAGTGGTCTCAAAAAGGCCCTGTTTTTAATGTTTAAAATAACCCGCACCGTAGGATGCAAAAGACTTCTTTTCCCTGAACCAATAACTACGGCAAGCCGCTGGTCATCAAGCCTGACTAACGTGCCTATCGGGTAGACACCTACACATCTTATGAAGTGCTGCACAACTATTGGATTGAAATGAAATTGGCTCCATTCAAATATTTTTCTCAACGCATCGGTAGACTGCATCCCCTTGTGATAACACCTGTCTGACGTAAGGGCGTCGTAAACATCGACAATGGCAGCCATTTGCCCATAGATTGAAAGCTCATCTCCCTTTAGTTTATTCGGGTAACCTGTGCCGTCGAAGCGCTCGTGGTGCTGATGGGTAACCAGGATAGCGGTCTCTGGTATATTGGGAATCTTTCTAAGGATTTCATAGCCATAAGTGACATGGTCTTTCATCTTACCAAACTCATCGTCCGTCAGTTTCCCTGGTTTGTTGAGTATTTCAGGAGGTACCTTCACCTTGCCGATGTCATGCAAGAGGGCACCCATGCCTATGTCATCCATTTCCTGCCTTGTTAGGCCGAGGGAGTGGCTTAGGGATACCATCAGCACACAGGCGCTGACGGAATGGAAAAAGAGATACTCGTCCATGCTTTTTATTCTGCTTAGGCCGAGGAGCGCATCCTTGTTCCTGAATATGGAGTCGGTCATCCTTGGGACTATTTTCTGCACACTCTCGATTGATATTTGATTGCCAAGCCTTACGTCTGTGAGGACATTTTTTATGGTCTCTTTTGCCTCTGCCCGAATAAGTTTAGCTGTTTTTATTTCATCTAGTAACGGAACTTCACGCAAGGGTTCTGATAATTCCTCGATATGTTTCAGAAACTTAGCATCCATGTCTTTTTTGACTTGTGCAGCAGACGGGGCAGACAGCACATCCAGCCCCTTAGATGTATCTATGGAGACTTCTTTTATCCCCATGCTTTGAATCTTCTGTATATCTTTAGGGTTGTCTATCTTGAACTTACTGAATAAGAAATTATGCTCTATCCAATTACAGTTAAGGTCACATATAAACATCCCCAGCTCAAGCTGAGTTACCTGAACTCTTTTGATCAAGACTGCTGCCCTCCTAATGTACTTACAACAAACTAATCCCTTCAGATTTAACATAGGGTTAGTCATACAGGCATAGTATTTTAGCATAGCTGAGAAACTAATTCAATAATTTATATCCATGAATTTATATGCCCGAAATAAAAAGTGCGGCTGCCGGAAGCACGGTGAAAGACAGCGTCGTTGTGATAACAATCATAAAGGCGGCAAGTGGGGCACTGAGATTAAACCTGTCTGCGATAAGTAAAGACAATACCATTGTAGGCATAGCCCCCTCAATGACACACGCCTTTAATGCGACACCATGAACCCCAAGGAGCCTCGCGGCTGTAAACCCCACAAGAGGCGAGATGACTAATTTAATCACTGCCGCAGGGGCTGAGACCGCAGCATGTTTAACATTAGGGACACTGATTGCAAGGCCAACACTGAAAAGCATGAGAGGTGTGACAAGACCACCAAGCATCGTAAGGGCCTTTAGTGCGAAATCCGGCACTGGAACATGAACCGCTTGCAGCGCCGCCCCGGCAATACATCCCCACAGAGGCGGCAGTTGGGCAATTATCTTAAGTGACCCGCCCAACGTGGGTGCAGAGTTGGGGCATGAGGAAAACCTGCCCGCTATCTGCGCCCCGGCAATCCACAATATTGGCGTTGTGGCAATTAGGTCATAATAAATAGGATACTTCGCTGCACCCGCCCCATAGAGTTCTATAATAATTGGAAGGCCAAGATATGTAACATTGCCAAAGGCCGATGCAATAATAAGAATGCCCGTCTCACCGCTAGGCAGCCCCATACGCCTGGACAGCGGGATATAAACAATAAAGGCAGCGGCCAAAGAGATGCCGATAGTGATGGCGGCAGTAAGCGGCACAAGCAGCGCTTCGGCATCAATCTTAGCCGTATAAAATATTGTAAGACACATCGCAGGTAGAAAGACATTAAAGACGCAGAGATTTATAGAACTCCGTACCGAGGCAGCAGATTCGGCATATAAACGCCTGAAGACAACGCCGGTAAATATAATAAGGCCAAAGGACAGGAGCGTTAGGGTCACTCTACTGCCGGTTGTCGAAATCGTCCATAGCCTTAAGTAGGGCAAACCACTTAAATGCTTTCAGATTTTTTGCCTGTGTATGGATGATTTTGCTTTTTATTGCTTTATTTTTCTCTGACTCAGCGGTTATGCCGTAAAAAGGCAGTACGGTGTAAAATGCCTTGTCAGTAAATTCCTGAATTGGGGTCAGCACGTCTTTTCTCCTGGTGAAAAACGGGTCTTCACCCTCGGCACACGGCTTGTTAAAGACATTGAACTGCCTGCAAGCGGTGGGGCGAAGAGGATGGATGGAACATGAGGCATCTATAAGAAAAGGACATGAGGCGTCAGTTGGCGGGCTAAGTATACGCCCTCGTAACGCTGTGCGCGCTGTCTGGGGCATCTGCTCGGCAGCGAACCAGTAGATACCGGTCATCTCGTGAGGATATACGGGGATGTCTGTATGGGTACGGCAACAGCTGGCACAGTTATTTTTACATGCAAGGGAAGTTTTATGTTTTTTAATCTCTTTTTTTATAGCATGAGCAACCCCCTTGTCAATAATCGCATAGGCATCAAGGAGCATTGACAGCCACGGCAGCGTCTGTTCGCTCTCCGGGAACCTGCACCTCCAGGGTGGCTTTTTCCCCGGCGTTTGGTTAGCCGCTGAATTATTCAATTTTAGTCGAAAGACAGATTGTTAAAACATATTTCTACGAAAAAATCCCCGGCGCTTGTGCTAAACGGTAGTAACACTACAGGGGCCTTCGTCTGATGCATGATCATATGATTTTTCCCTATAATTACTGACGGGCTTGCCAGTTCAAACTTATATCCCTTTTCAATAAGAAGTTTTTTTGTCCCGCCTGTGATAATATTCGTAATTTCACCAACTGCGTCTGCCGCGGTCTCATCTAATACTTCAACATTCTCTCCAAGCATTTTACTGGCGATATCAAGGATTGCCGGTTCTGAAAACGTAATGGACATAGAACCTTTGGCCTGTTCCCCTGCCATGCCTATGATGCCGCTTACTTCACCCCTGGCCATGCGGTCGGTCTTAACAACAGGCTGCCCCGGTGTTGCCACAGTCTGCGCCATTGTCTGAATGACATTTACTGTTGTCTCAATAAACGGATTAATGAATTCGTAGTTCATCTGTATATCTCCCTTGACACATGTTTATTCGAATGAACCAAATCGAAACGGACGTGCTCTAAGTATAAAAATATTTATTCATAAAAGTAAAGCCGTCAATTTATCATTTTTGTCATGAATTATCAGGCAAAAAATCTTGTGCTATGTGTGCAGACTTTATGTTATACTGAAGTTAATGCACGTAGAAGTTGACGAAGATACCTGTATAGGGTGCGGCAGGTGCGAGGAGATATGTCCGGCGGTCTTTTTTGTTGACGAGGCCATCGGCAAATCGCAAATCATAGACCCTGACGCCTGCGACTACGCCGGTTGCTGCGAGGCGGCAGAGGAAAACTGCCCCGTACATGCCATTCATATCGGATAGCCCACCCCGATGAACATCCTTGACGAATACATTAACGCTGCCCCAACCCATCAAACAGCCATCGATATATTTAAGGGTGAATGGTTGTCAAAGCTGCCAGGCGAGGGAATTACAGCAGGAGACAAACCACTCTTCGACGATGCCCGTATCCCTTGGACGGAGAAGCAGCTCGGGAGTTTTAAGGGATTACGAATCCTTGAACTTGGCCCTTACGAAGCGGCACATACCTATATGATGGATAAAAGGGACGCCGACTACATACTTGCTATAGAGATGAATACCCGTTCGTTTCTAAAATGTCTCATTGTGAAAGAGATATACGACATGAGAAATTCTCACTTCATGCTGGGTAATTTTATCGACTATTTAAAGAATACCTCAGACAAGTTCGACATCTGCATAGCAAGCGGTGTCCTATATCACATGATAAATCCCGCCGAATTAATTTATCTGATCTCCAGGGTATCGAACAAGGTGATGCTATGGACACACTACTACGATAAGGCGTTTATCGAGGAAAACCCGACGGCCTTCGAGCATTTCAACGGAGCTGGTTCAATGGAGAGCGAATACATGGGGTTTTCACACGTCCTCTATAAGTACTACTATCATACCGCCCTCGATTGTATTTCCTTCTGCGGTGGAAGCGCCCCGTACAGCTATTGGATGACCAGAGAGGATGTACTCTTGTGTTTAAAGCACTTCGGATATGGAAGTTTTCAAATTGGTTTCGATCACACTTCCCACCCTCACGGGCCTGCGTTTTGTGTTACTGCTATAAAGTAAAAAACTGCCGTAAAGCAAAAAATTGATTGCCCAGCTAATCGTGTCTTTCCGGCAAGCGTGCTTGGCATAGCCAGAAAATAGTGGATATAATCGGTTACTAAAAATTGTCTTGCCTAGTTCAAAAGGAACAATGAACAGCATTTAAATAAGCAGTGGATGCAAGCTTTAACGAGTGATTAAATTTTCTGTTACCCTCCTTTTTTTAGCAGCATATAGTTTTTTCAACTTCAGGAATACTGGCGGGGCTGTTGGGACGAAGACACCCTTGTCTGACAAGGCCGTTGAATCTTTCGATTGCTCTGAGGATGATTATGCGGATTTGTTGGATATTACCAGCCATCAGAACTTTTTTAAATCATATGAGATCAACTGGGAACCGTTGTCGTTTATTAACTTCACACCGCTCGGAAGAGTTTCGATCAATAACCTCTTGCATAAACAGGCTGACGCTCAGTGATGTCATATCGAGCAAGAGACACCTTCCAATCTACTGCTGTAGCCGTCCAATACAGCTAGCACCACGTTTCTAATACTTTAATGTACATGATGTCCGTATGCCAATGTTCTGAGTGTACTTTCCTCACCCCTTTCGGCAAACACTTTAATGCTTCACACTCCGCTGTTCATATCCCACAGGAACATTGCCATCCCGAAATTCCGTGTGCAACAGCACTTCTCTTTCATACTAATATGTATTTAACGGCTGGTATACCTTCTCACCTTCATAACTGTAAAGGGCTTCTTTCTTTGATGTCTCTGGTAATATAGCGTCCATGTCTAATGTGGCTGCCTCTTCACATAGCCTTACTGCTTCAAATCCTATCAAACCTGTGTCATCAGCGCCTTCGGATTCTCTGTGGCCTTCGGTATGAATGCTGTCCTGCCTGTCCTCTGTTTCTCTTGTTCCTTATCATGAATTTTCGATAAATAACGAAATATTACTGATTCCGACGGCGTCGTCCTCTTTCGTTCCTTACACAAGGCAATCTTCAAATAATTCCCTGTTCTTTTAAAAATTCCACCACCCTGTATCCACCGCACGGGGGGCTGTTGAGGCCGTCTGCGTAGTCGCACCCATCCACGCGAAAGCTGCACGCTGCACAGATATGCGCCTTAATAAATGCGTCGAACGCGAATGACGGCGGCGTCTTTTGTGCGTGTTCTAATATCTCAGAAAGTTTTCCAACCGGCACGGCGTCTCTGACGAACTTATAGGTCTGGCAGAGCATTGAGTCCTTGCCCGCTGAGTAAAACTCACAGAATGGCTTACAAATCAACCGCGTGTGTAGTTCGTCTTTCAATCTGATTAGCTATTTATCTATTATTATTTATCTAGCAGGCGGAGGATTTCTTCAGCTGGCATAGCGCCTCTTATAAGCACACCATCGGGGAAGACTAATGCCGGAGTACCGGAGAGGCCAAGTCCCTCTGCAATTTTAATGTTATCATCGACAGACTTAGCGTTGCAAGTTGGCTCAGGCAGCGGTTTTTTATCAAACGCGTCATCAAGAAGCTGAAGTGATTTAGCGCACATCACTGACTTTGACTTTTTCAGCGCTTCAGGGTGGAGTTTTGTTATTGGATACAAGAGTATGTAAAAGGCAGTGTCAGTTCTTTTGGCAACTATCTTTTTTAACTCATCGTGGAGTCTTTTGCAATAAGGACAGTCGGGGTCAGTGAAGATGATAACCTTGTGTTTAGCGCTTTTTTCACCCAGGAGGAGGGCGTCTTTGATGGGTATGGACGAATAGTCTACCTTATTTAGCTCTATGTTGCGTTTCTCGGTAAGGTTTTCTTTAGTCTTCAGCCCGATTAATTTTCCGATGATGATATTACCTTTGGAGAAATCCAGATACCAGATAGCCTTTTCACCCTTTGGTTCGGCCTTAGATTTGACGGCAATCTCCCAGAGACCCCTTGACGGGGATATTTGAACGCTCTCAACGGTGAGACCGGGGTTAAGCTCTCTGATTATTTCGGCTGCCTCATGCTTATCGAGTTTATGGCAGGAAATGCAGTTACTATCACAGCCGTTCATAGCAGCGGCATTGGCTGCAAGAATTATCGTGGCAGCAGCTAAGACTAAGAAGACACTCATTATTTTTCTCATCACTGAATATATCATAAAACGCTTTATTCAGTCAAACAATATTATTTTGATGTCATTTATTACCGGCTGTAATATGCCGCGCTTCCATAGCTTCCAAAGAGCGGCGTAAACATGTGGTTGACATTTCCTTTTGTGAGATAAGCAAGTTTATACAGGCTTATGACACATCAATTTTTACTGGCGTACTTATCCATGTACCGTGCAAATTACAACGTTCGACCGCCTCAAGTTTTACAGCCTTATCCAATTTTATTTTAAAAGATACTGAACCAGCAGCAATGCCTCCGGTTGGATATTCGGCTTTCGCTATTTCCTTGTCATCAGCAAGCAGTTTGATATAGGTAATCCAGTGTTCTGGGGTTGACGGATGCTCTTTCATAAAGCCAACTTTTACATTTACATCTATCCATTGTCCTGCCTTAGCCTTTTCAGGTGCCATAATAAGTGGTACATGTTTTTGTTCAAGTTCAGTGGGATTCCCCTCGCTTTTAAGCCGCAACGGTTCAGTCTTATCATCAGCAGTTGACAGTTTACTTGCTGCTAAAACTACTCCTGCCGCTGCTACCCCTGATATAAACTCTCTTCTATTCATATTCCCCCCGTTTTTATTTATTAGATAGTAAGTTCAGCTCATAGTAGATATTATATCAAACCGGCTATCAGTTATTCAATGACAAAAGATGGCGTAGTCCTTGCTTTCGTAGTGTCGCGGGGTGAGACAATTATATAAAATTAAACCATGAAATATATTATAATAGAGCCAAATGCGTGTGCCGCCTAAAGAAATTCTGAACGATATACAGTACGGCGCGTTTATCGTGTTCGTCGTGTCGCTGATATTTTCTGAGAGTATCAAGCTGATAATCCTGTATGGGGTTATGATACCGGTCTTTTTTATTCAGCTCTACAGGCGGGACATCGGCATTCGCCTGGGGCTGCTGGAATATGGATTTATAGCCTTTGTCCTTACTTCTGTATTAAGCGGTCTTTTTGCGTCAAACATCCCTGAGTATATCAAAGGCATGAAAGATGTTACGCGCATCGCGGTACTGTTTTTTATCTCTGCTGCGTTTAGCGGTCAAAGGCGTATCACTACGGTACTATGGTGCCTGTATGCGGCTACGGCGGCAATGGCCGTTTTTGGAGTGTATGAGGCCGTGAAGTTTCATAAGCCCCTGGATTTGCACATGCTTGGACACTATAACTACACTGCAATGTATCTGGGAATAATCTCAAATGCCCTTATCGGGACAATCGTATTTTCAGAAATCAGGACAAAGGCGATGAAGGCCGCAGCAGTGATGTTACTTTTTATTACAATAACGGCCACCGTGATGACCACAATGAGGGCAG
The DNA here is from genome assembly GCA_001541255.1 of Candidatus Magnetominusculus xianensis. GTDB lineage: Bacteria > Nitrospirota > Thermodesulfovibrionia > Thermodesulfovibrionales > Magnetobacteriaceae > Magnetominusculus > Magnetominusculus xianensis. The sequence continues at coordinate 33,746 of LNQR01000066.1, read as the reverse complement.
CCTTTGTAACACTGTTTATATTTTCTGCCATTGTCGTGTTCACTAAACGAAAGTCTCTGGTTTCAAAGGCGATAGCGGCAGGATTTGCCGCCTTTGCCCTTGCCGCCGCCTATGTATTTAAACCCATGTGGACAAAACTCTCTTCGGGGGAATCCCTCATTCGCAGACTTTATATATGGAAGTACGCGCTTAAGATAATTACAGAGACACGGGCGCTGGGCGCTGGTCTTAATAATTTTAAATATACATTCCCGGCAGCGATAGAAGGCGGCAGGACCATATACGACGCCCACAGCCTGTATCTCAACACGGCAGTACAAAGCGGTGTGGCGGGGCTTTGTTCGGTCTTTGCAATCGGCATTGGATTTGTTCGCAGGTGGTTCAGCATAACCGGCGGGGCATTTGAAGAGGAGATAAGATATGCCGCCCTCGGCGCTGCCCTCGTCATATTTGTTGGAGGGATTTTTGACACAACACTCCACCATGAAACAGGTATGCTGTTTGCCATTTTAACCGGCTTTATGGCAGGGCTCCCGTCTGCTGAACCCGTTAGAGGCACTACTGATGCAAGATAGACGGATGACGATTTTCTATCCCGTCCCCGAGTCGATGCTAAACCCGCAGGCGCGGTTTATTCAAATCATAAACACTGCCCATGCCCTTGCCAGCGCGGGCGCCAATGTTAAGCTCATCACAGGCCGCACACACGGGACAGATGAAGATACCCTGCTAAACCATTACGGCCTTAGCCGCCACCCGAATCTTGAGTTTGTGTTCCTGCCAATGATAAGAAAAGACAAGGGCAGAGGGACACCGTTTTCCATAGGGATGGTCTTTAGTGTCGCCCTCATTGTGTATCTTATTGGCAGAAAGCAAGAAAATAGTGTAATCTTCGTAAGGCATTTAAAGACGGCACAGCATCTAATACGCTTAAAACGGCTGCACCAGATACCAATAGTGTTTGAGGCACATGAGATATTTCATCTGACCACTGAGAAAATAACAAAGCAGAGGCGCCTGAGCAGGCAGGAGAGACATGTGTACACTGCCGCCTCAGCGCTTATCACCATCACAGAGAGGCTGAGGACTGACCTCGTTGATATGTTTTCATTGCAGACGGCTCATTCAATAACCATTCCGGCAATAACCATTCCAGACGCCGTCAGGGGCGATATGTTTGAGAGCGCACTGCCATATGAACAGCGCAGATATATCTTTTACGCCGGAGGGCTTTACCGCTGGAAGGGCGTCGATTTACTTATTGAGGCGATGCGATACCTGCCTGATGAGACACTTGTAATAGCCGGAGGCGGTCAGAGGCTCGATGAGCTTCGTGAGCTGGCTGCCAGAATGGGGGTGGCTGCACGGATTAACTTTACAGGGCAGCTCAGCCACTCAGATGTCATAAACTTTATGAGACATGCAAAGGCTGCCGTAATCCCAAATCTCACCGAGTCCGTGTCAATATACTCATCCCCGCTTAAGATGTTTGAGTACATGGCATTAAACTGCCCCATCGCCGCTGCGAATATACCCGGCATAGCGGAGATTTTAACAGACGGCATAGACGCGGTGTTTTTCACGCCCGGTGATGTTCAATCCCTGGCTGCGGCCATAAAATCCCTTACAGACAACCCTGATTTGGCAAAGGGATTAGCTGTGGCAGGGCAGGTCCTTGCAAAAGGCTTGACGTATGAAAAAAGGGCTGAACGAATAATTGATTTTATTGGTAATACGTTCTATAATGCCTGACTGAATTATAGAGGAGACCTGATAGTCAATGAAAGGAGTTTCCGTAGTGATAGTAACAAAAAACGAGGAAGACAGGATTGAGGCGGCGCTTCAGAGTGCGGCAGCGGCGTCAGAGATAGTCGTCGTTGACGCCATGAGCGAAGACCGTACAGTGGAGATATGTAAGGCATATACGGACAAGGTGTACATAAGACAGTGGCAGGGGTTTGCCGCGCAAAAGCAGACCGCCTCTGACCTGGCAGCAGGCCCATGGATATTTATACTTGACTCTGACGAGAGATTCACGCCGGAGTTGGCAGAGGAAATCTCCTCCACACTCAAAGACACCGCCCTTGACGGCTTTTATGTCCCCAGAAAGAATTTTTTCTTAGGCCGTTGGATAAAATACGGCGGCTGGAGACCGGACTATACACTACGCTTGTTTAAAAAGGAATGCGGGCGGCTTGAGCCGCGCGAAGTCCATGAAAAGGTCGTCGTAAACGGCAGGACAGGTTATTTAAAAAACCCTGTTGAACACTACACATACAGAAGTGTTGCTGAGTTCCTCGCAAAGCTGGATAACTACTCAACACTATCGGCAAAGGACAAAGGGGCAAGACGCATTGGCATAGCCTCGCTTACCGTGCGCCCAATTGCGACATTCATAAAGATGTATTTCCTGAGACTCGGGTTTCTTGACGGGGTGCATGGATTTATTCTGGCTGTCTTATACGGGTACTACACATTCGTCAAATACACAAAACTCTGGGAGGTAAACCAAGGAGGTAAAGGTCTGTGAAGCTGAGTGTAGTAATCCCGTGCTTTAACGAGGAACAGGTAATAGATGAGGTATACAGGCGTTTAAATACCCTTCTGAATTCATATATGGCTAATGCCCTCATCGATGACTATGAGGTAATCTATGTTGACGATGGTTCATCAGACGGTACACTCTCAGCGCTCAAGCGGCTTGCCGCAGCAGACAAACGTGTTAGGGCTATCTCCTTTAGCGGTAACTTTGGACATCAGCCTGCGCTGACGGCGGGCCTGTATCATGCCAGTGGAGATATGGCAGTGTCTCTGGATGCCGACCTTCAGGACCCGCCTGAAGTTATTGGGGAGATGATAAAGCGCTGTGCTGACGGGGCAGACATTGTCTACGGTGTCAGGGATGACAGGCAGGAGGACACCTGGTTTAAGCGCGTCACGGCTCAGGCGTTTTACAAGTTTATGACACTCATGGGGGTGAATCTCATACATAACCATGCTGACTTCAGGCTGTTATCAAGGGCAGCCCTCGATGCGTTTCAGAGATATGGTGAGGTTAACCGGTTTCTCAGGGGTATGTTTCCCTCGATGGGTTTTAAGCACTCTATTGTAAACTATAAGAGAGAGAGACGCTTTGCCGGCACAACTAAGTATCCCCTTAAGAAGATGGTTTCGTTTGCAGTTGAGGGGATAACATCGTTTACGAATTTCCCTCTAAGGCTTGCCTTCGTGCTGGGATTTGTCAACTTTGTTGCAGCTATCATTCTGGGCATATGGACAATAGTAAGTAAACTAAAGGGAAGTGCTGTACCGGGCTGGGCGTCAATTGTGCTGCCGATTTATCTTTTTGGCGGGATTCAACTGATGTTCATAGGGATATTAAGCGAGTATGTCGGCAAGATATATATGGAGGTCAAGCACCGGCCTGTGTTTATAATCAGAGAGACGTATAATTTTGATGACAAAGGTCAGGGCAAAAGCCCCTGAATGCGGTTGAGTTCGACGAGGGACTTTGCATAATCGGCCCTGGACTTTGCCTCATCATAAATGGCTGCGGCGTAGTCGCGCTGGAATTTTAGTAAGTCATTCAGGGTTGATAGTCCTGCCCTGAATTTTCCATCTTCTGCTGCGAGGGTTTTTTCTGCCGCTAAGAGGGATTTCCCCGATGCCTTTATCTTTTTTATCGCGTAGTTGAGGTTGTTGTATGCCTCGGCTGCTTCAACTGTGATGTTCTTCTCGATTTCTCTTATAGCGGCGCCGGTTTGTTTTAGTTCGAGGTCGGCCTTTGTGTAATTGCCGCGGTTTTTCCAGTTGAAGATGGGGATGTTTAGCACGAGGCCTATTTTCCATGAATAATATTTACCAGACGCAAGCTCATCTATTGTGCTGTGATACTGACCGTCGAGTCCGGTTTGACCATAACTTGCTATGGCGCTGAGGTCAGGCAGCATCTGATTTTTATAGTAACGGGCAAATAGCTCCTTGTTTTTCTTGTCTATGAGCGCCTTTTGATAGTCCTGGCGGAGTTTATGTGCCTGCTCTATGATGGAATCCAGTGTCGGGGGCGTTGTTGGCTCTGGCGGGCTTGACAGCAGCTCAAGACGAGTGCCAAAAAGTCTGACATTCATAATAGCTTTAAGTGTGTTCTCAGCGTTTCTGGCATTATTTTCAGCAGCTAAAAGTGCCTCTTCCCTTACGGCAGTCTCGGCCTCGGCTGCATAAATGTCCACAGGGGCAGTCATTCCCGCGGCAATACGGGCGTTGACCTCGTCGGATGTCTTTTGGGCAAGGGTCAGGGCAACTGCCGCCGCCTCTATACCCTTTCTTGCCGTTACAAGGTTCCAGTAGTCTTTGACCGCCTCAGAGACCTTTGCAACAACCGCTGAGTCAAAGGCATATTTTTTTGCCTGAACTGTGTTTTTGGCTGCGTTGAGGGAAGTTAGCTGCATGTCGATGCCGAATCCCTTTAAAAGCGGCTGCGTTAGTGTCAGAGAAAGCCCGGACGAATAGTATGAATACAGGTTCAGAAATGGAGAGTTACCGTTGTACCGGTAATTTTGCCACTTAAGTTCATACGATGTGCCTGTTACGGCTTTGCCGGATAATGATAGGTTGTAGTTGATTTGCCCCTGTGTCGTGCTGTCTATTTCGAGGGAGGTTTTTTGCCTGTCATAGGTTTCATCCAAACCCAAGTTTAGGGAAGGGTCGAATTCCCCTTTATTGACCAGAATATCTGCCTCTGAGATTCCTGGATTATAGCTTTCGGCCTCGATGTCGGTATTCTTTTCTATTGTAATTCTAATAACGTCATCGACTCTGATGTTCATAACGTGTTCAGAGCCATCAGAGGAATAGGCTAGCGGGGATTGCATGAGCAGGAAACATATAGTGATGATAATCAGATATATAATTTGATGAGACTTGTGCACGTACAATACGAGTTCAAAGCCTCGCGGCCAGCGATTTAATATACATTTGCAAATCCTTGGAAAACTCCGGACGCTTTAAAGACAGCTCAATGGTTGCCTTAAGAAAGCCGAATTTATCACCGGCATCGTACCGGCTGCCCTTAAATAAGTATCCGTAGACGACGCGATTTGCTAGCAGCAGATTAAGGGCATCTGTAAGCTGGTATTCACCGCCTCTGCCGGGTTTTATGCTTTCAAGGGCGTCAAAGATGTCCGCTGTTAAAATATATCTGCCTATAACGGCAAGATTTGACGGTGCGTCCTCTTTCTTTGGTTTTTCCACAAGCCCGTTTATTTTATACAACTGTTTTGGGATGTTATTTGCGCCGAAATCCATAACTGTCTCGCCGTTGATAATACCGTACTTTGAGACCTCATCATCGGGGACTTCCTGAAGGGCTATCACAGGGGAGCGGAACTTCTTATATATCTCAATCATTTCCATAAGAAGCGTGTCATCGGGGTCGATAATGTCATCACTGAGCAGGACGGCAAACGGCTCGTCTTTCACAAATGCCTTCGCGCACAATATGGCATGACCGAGGCCTAGTGGTTTACTCTGCCTGATGTAGGCAAAGTTGGATTCGTCGTGCCTGTGGATTTCTTCGATGAGATTGTTGAGGCCCTTCTGTTTTAATATCTCATCAAGTTCCGAAAACTGGTCGAAATGGTCTTCGATTGCCCGCTTGTTTTTGCCTGTTATGATGATAAACTCATCTATGCCGCAGCGTTCACATTCCTCGACGGAGTACTGTATCAGCGGTTTATCGACAATAGGGATCATCTCCTTCGGCGAGGCCTTAGTGACCGGCAAAAATCTTGTCCCCATTCCAGCAGCAGGCAGTATGGCCTTTCTCAACATCACATATACTAACATATTCGACAGGCTTATTGAAACAACAATTATTGACTGCCGGTGCCGCCGATGATGTTTAATGGCGCGTTTTCATGCTGACCCAATGAGCCTACAAGTTTATTCATTTGACTGCAATAAACATTAGAGTATATAGCCGACAGGCGTCTCCGTTCAATGCCAGAACCATGCACTACAATTTTAAGCGTAACTGAAGCGTAATGAGAGAACCCTTTGTGCTGTTCTTGACAGCAATATCCCTTAAATAATCAATGAACACAGTGGTTTTAGGGCCCAATGCCACCCTGACAGACGGGCCTGACTGGTATTTCATCACATCGGAGCTGTGCTTTGTTAGACCATTTGTGACTTCTGCGCTGCCGTATATCTCATTTAAATGTACCCCTATCAGGAAATTGCGGTTCACTATATAGCCAATGAATTCTTCTAATATCAGTTCATTTCCTTTCCTGACGCCGGTATCAACATTCTTTGAGTAAATGTTGTATTTTGCTGTCAGCTCAAGGTCGAAACGACCGAACCGCTGTGAAAAAACTATTGTGGGCCTGATTTTCCATACTTTGCCCCCCCTGTTGGCCGTTGCGTACTTGTCGTAACTGCCGGTTGGGATATCGACGTAAGAGCCGACTGCAAGCCATGTACAAGAAACCGGGTCGTCAATCAACCAATAACCGGCAACTATAGTTGTATCGCCAAGTCCAGTGTCATGTTCGCCCGGCGTCTCAGTGCGGCCAACAGGCAGCATAAGCTGCACTGTAGCGCTTTGCGGTAAGGTGGTATTGTCGTAATACATGAACCGCAATACATTTTCGTAGGTGGTGAGGCCAAATTTTGACGAGAGCTTATGTCCATTTTTATCCATGAGACTTGAAGAAGTGTAATAGACGAAGGTAGGAGCGAAGTACCAACCCTGCTCGGCGGGAATGTTTTCGAACGGCCCAACTGCCCAACAATCTCCTGCCAAAATCAACAATATCAGACTGACAACAATGATTAAGACGTGATTTTTGTTCATATTATCTCCTTTTGAGGCTGCACAGGCAGGGTTACGGTAAATGTGGAGCCATGTCCCTGTTCGCTTGTTAAGCCTACGGTGCCTCCGTGTAATTGTACAATATGTTTTACGAGGTAGAGGCCAAGCCCCGCTCCCCCTTTTTTAACAAGTGATGAGGCGCGATAAAATCTGTCGAAAATTTGCTCAATATGATGCGGTTCTATTCCAGCGCCAGAGTCGCTGACCTCCAGACAAACCGCGCCTTTGTCTGCCGTCCATCCTCTGAGACGCACATCGGACTGGGGCGGCGAATACTTCAGGGCATTGTCAAGGAGGTTGTTTAGCAGCACTTTCATTAGTACCCTGTCGCAGACAAACTCTTCCGGCAATGCGGCTATATCACATTGGACATTGCGGCTGCCGACATACAAGTGTGCATCTGCGATACATTCGTCTATCAGTTCCCTCATATTTTCAGGCGCTGGGTTTAGTGCGTTAGCCCCTGAGACGATACGCTCGTCTGTAAGAAAATTATTGAGAAGGTCGCTGACCATTTTCATGCCGGAGAGAATTCGCTTCACCTGAAAGTTGTCCTCGGCTCCTAATCTCCCTGACAATACCATGAGCTGCGCAGAGCCGTCGATTATTGATAGTGGGGTACGAAGTTCGTGCGCGATAAGGTCCATAAACTGCCGCTGCTCCGCAATGGTCTTGCGCTCTGTAATCAGAGTTGCCTCTGCCTTGTCTTTTTGTTCTTTTATATTTGTCAGTTTGGTTGCCACAGCAATATTCAAGAGTATTATATGCGGTAAAGAGGCAAATGGAGAGGGTGAAAAGTGCGCGGCATTTCCGCTAATAAGACCAAAACTTACCAATGCAGTCATTGTAAAAACGGCCAGAAATGGACTGAAGGCAAGCAGATAGAGACCGCTGCCAGGTATCCGCAGAGTTAACAATCTCAAGGCTATGACAATGGACGACAGCGTACAAATAAGGGTCATCACCATCATGACAGGAGCGAACTGAGTATGTACACCAAGCAATACCGCGGCAATGCCAGCAGCACCGGTAACCAGGAAAGTACGCCGGTAGATAGTGTCCAGATGTGGCATATGGCGGCCAAGGTCAGTCAGGACGGAGAGGATTCCCGCAAATAGTACAAGAAAGACAGCAAAAGAGGCTCTCATGACGGCAACTGCAAGCCCTGGGTCAGTGTGGCTAAAAAATTGATCTAAATAACCGTTCATTTCAAAAGAAATTATTCCGAGAGAAATAACATACCCTAAGTAATAGCCGCTGATGATTTCCCTGATGCGTATCCAGCAGATGACGTTGATGATAATAAGCATAAAAAATATCCCCAGATATATCCCGTGAATGAAGGAACGGGATGAGGCTTTTTTGAAATAGAGTTCAGGCGGCCATATCACGAGAGATGCGATAATGGTCTTCCTGCATGCAATCCTGACGTAGTAGGTCTGAGGGGTGTCAGAGGGGATTTGCAGATGAAAGTAGGCCGCCCTATCTGAATTATCACGCTCTATTGGCGGTACGAGTACACCTTCTTTCTTCACAACAAATCCATGTGGCCCCCGCCGTTCAAAGAGATAAATATAATCACGGGAGGGAGGGTCCACATCAAGTATCCACGAAGAGGGGGCGGCGGCGGGGCGCATAACTGTAAACCTGAGCCATATGGCGCCATGGGGCATATATCCTGCGGCCAGCTCTCCTTTAATTGCAGCAAAGCGCGACGCATAGGCGGGCGATGTGACATTCTCGATGGTGAGTGAGCCGTTGTCGTCTCTCAGCATCTGCATGTGGCCCGATAGCGGGAAACTCCCCTGTTCCTGTGTTAATAAAAGAGGAGAGGCGGCAAGAGAAATAGGGAAACAGGCCATGAATAAGGCGACCAGCACAACTTTACATGGTGTCAGTTTCGTGCCGCAGGCTGCCGTCATCGGCCAAGCTCGTCAAGGAAGGCGTAACCCTGGCTGTGCCGGGCATGAACAGGAAGGCGGCTTGCGGGGTCGGCTTCGTGTACTTTGAAACGCAGACGGCTGATAAGGGCCTCTAAGCGCAAGTTGGAGGAATGGTCGTCCAAATAGTCTAATTTTTCAAAGAAGCGCGTACGCTGGATATTTATACCTGGGTTTGCTGCGAACAAGGACACAACGATGCATTCGTTGCCGGTCAGGGGTACCTCTACGCCGTTTGGCGTCATGAGCAGGGATTTCTTCTCGATGAATATCCATTTGGCGTGAGACACAGGGGTAAGCCGCTGTCCAAGATTAGTAATCACAGCGGCCAGCTCCCTCAGATCAACTGGTTTTACAAAGTAGTGGTCAGCCCCCTGCTTCAGCCCCTTCAAGCGGTCATCGAGACGCCCGCGCGCCGTTACCACCACAACTCCGCACTCAGAGGTCTTTCTCAGGCGGTTAATAATCTCAATTCCGTCCTCACCAGGCAGGCCCAAATCAAGCACTACCACGTCGGCTGCTTTCTCAGCTATCGCAGCATCAAGGGTGCTGCCGTCCCAAACGCCCCTGACGTCGAAGCCGAAGTAGGTCAGCCCAGTGACCAGAATATCGCGCAGCTGCGCGTCATCCTCTACGACAATGACGCGCATCGAGTCACTTTCGGTGGAACAGGCGCTTGTTTTTTATCAATTTCAAATTTCATGGTTTAATATCAATCGGCCCCAGTAATGAAGGCAATAGATAATGATAGCAGAACTTTATGCAATATATCAATGAGTTGTACCGAACTCAGCATATAAATTCACTGTCAGGATTTGTCAGCTTTTGTCAGATATAATACATTGACGCATTAATTTGCTTAGAGTAATATAAGTTACAAAAGTTTATGAGGCTGTTCTAAAAGTGTTTTTACTAACGGTAAAGAGCGAGGTAAGTAATTATGAAAGCTATTAAGACAGTTCGAATCGGGGTAGTTCACTCCCTAACCGGTGAGACGGCAGAAAGAGAGAGGCCGCTGGTTGATGCTATATTGATGGCCGTCGATGAAATAAATGACTCAGGCGGTTTGATGGGATATACAATTGAGCCGATGATTGAAGATGGAGCGTCATCGACGGCTGTTTTTAAAGATAAAGTACAAATGCTCTTTGACAGTTATAATATAACCAATATATTTGGGTGTTGGACATCCTCCGCCCGCAAAACTGTAAAGCCCATAATAGAAGCGAATAATGGGTTATTGTGGTATCCTGTTCAATATGAAGGTCTGGAGGAATCTGAAAACATTGTCTATAGCGGCGGCTGTCTGAATCAGCTGATAGAACCAGCGGTTGATTGGGCGTTTATTAATAACTGTTCAAGTTTTTTTTTGATTGGCACTGATACTGTCTTCCCGCACACAGCCAATCTGTTAGCCAGAACTTTGGTGGAAGACAGAGGTGGTGAGATTACCGAAGAGCAATACACAGCCCTCGGCAATACTGACTTTATGTCAGAGGTAGATAGAATTTGGGAAACCAAACCTGAGATCGTATTAAACACCTTAGACGGGCAGAGCAACCTTGCCTTCTTTAAACAGTACCACAAGGCAGGTATTTCTATTCCTGTTTTAGCAGCGTGTATCTCTGAGGCGCAAGCACAGGCAATGGCCGACTATGCTTGTGGGCACTATGCCTGCCGGAGTTATTTCCAAAGCCTGAACATTAATGAAAACCATACATTTATTGATAAATTCAGGACTAAGTATGGTAAGAAAAGGGTTATATCCGATTCCATCGTTTCAGCCTATTCACAGATATATCTATGGAAGCAGGCTGTTGAAGATGCTGTGTCTTTTGATACACCGGAAGTACGCGCACTTCTGCACGGACAACGTTTCCTCAGCCCGGGTGGATATATACGGGTAGAGCCGAATAATCACATAAGTAAGAAGGCCTATGTTGGACTAATAGGCAATCACGGCAGCGGGCAGTTTGAGATAGTATGGGACAGTCTAAACAGTATCAGGCCGAAGCCCTGGCTTGGGGTGGAAGAGGCAGCGGGGATACGACCAATAATTAAGAGCGCATCCCGCTGGGTTGATACGCTTAGAGCCAGCAGTGATATACTGGATACAGCATAACTGGTGGGCTATTAACAGCGCTGAAATCGGCAGACCACATGCTGTACGCGGCAAAATATTGTGCCTTACGATAATGCGGCTACTGATACGCTATAAAGCTGATCTGATTCCTGCCTGAGGCCTTTGATTCATAAAGGGCTAAATCTGCTGTTTCAATTAAATCGGAAGCAGCGCCTGCCTCAGGAGGCGTTACTGTGGAAACACCTATGCTCACGGTGATGTGATTTGCCGAATCAGAGAATTCGTGTGGTATTTGAAGGCTGCTTACGGCATTCAGAAGCCGTTTTGCAACCTCAACAGCGCCAGCCTGCCCGGTGTCTGGAAGTATGCAGGCAAATTCCTCTCCGCCATATCTGGCAACAAAGTCCATCGCCCTGGGCATTGAACTTTTAAGCATACGTGCCACTTTCCTCAGGCAATCATCTCCTGCAGCGTGACCGTAGTTATCATTATATTTCTTGAAATAATCAACATCAATTAACATAAGAGATAAGGGGCTTTTTCTCCTTTGAATAGCACTCCATTGAAATTCTAAAAACTCATCGAATTTTCTGCGGTTTGGGATTCCCGTAAGACTGTCCTCCATAGCCAGTATCTCACATAGGTCCCTTTTTAATTTTAACTCGACATGCGTACGCACCCTTGCCAACACAATGGGCGCTACAAAGGGTTTTGTAATGTAGTCAACTGCCCCCATCTCGAATCCTTTGACCTCATCCTCCACCATGCTTAACGCAGTGATGAACATAATAGGAATATTCCTGGTTAATATATTGTTTTTCACCCTCCTGGAAAGTTCGTAGCCGTCCATCTCAGGCATTAATATATCCAGAAGGATTAAATCGATCTTCTCGTCTTTTGATTCCAGCCGCTTTAGGGCCTGCTCCGCGTTTTTTGCTATTATGGCCCGGAATTCCCCGTTTAAAAGGTTAACAAGTACGTCAATATTGGTTTTTTCGTCATCTACGATAAGAATCGTTGGCCGCCTGTGCCCTTTAGCCTGCTCCATATTGTCTCCTCTTATGGTCTGTTATAGGCCTGACTTTAATATGTGATATTGTACACGCCTTGCCACCATCTTGACAAGTAGTTCCGATATGGAAGCCGAGATTCTGTTTTAAAGCCACAAATATTATGAATTTATCCCGCTAAGAAGAGACTCATACCGCTTCTGCTGATTCCATTCATAAGGAAAGTTTAGTTTTAAAAACTGCATGTTTGAAAGATTTTCTGCTATTACCGCCTCGAAATCCCTGTAATATGAATAATCTGACAGGCTAAGAATGCGTGTCATCTTCTCAAAATCCGGGAAATGGAGCCATTGGAGGTTGATTATATCCCTGATGATTTTGTCATGGCTGCATTCCTTAGCTCTGAATGAGCTGCCGTGCGTTATAACAACACATTTTGACGGGATTGCCGTAGTATGTTCCCTGCACTGAGGAAACATATCCTTCACGTTTACAAACACCACAGGAGAGCGTAACCGGCTGAACATGGGTATTATAAAATCAGGGGAATACTTTTCCACAAAAACCTTAGCGAGCTTGCTAATCACAACCGGATATTTAAAACGTTTGTGCCCTGTAACCATACGGTTGTTCCTTGTCAGGAACTCAAAGTGGAAGCGCTCCATCGGTATATAGGGCCTGAAGATGTGGGCCTTTCCTTTGTAAAGAATAAATTTATCATCGCCTACATAATCCCAGCCATCATTAAGCATAGTAAGTGTCAGGGCGGTTTTCCCTATACCGGACGGACCTACTATAATAACACAGTTATTGTCCCGCGATAAGACAGCACCGTGAAATAACAACCCGCCTTTTCTTATCAGGCTAAACTGGATACAATAGGTAAGATTAAACAGTAGTCTGCCAAACTCCTGGGTCTCTTCACAATATTCAATAGTAATTGGACCAGACACATTAAATGCCATATCCGGTTTACCTCTGTGTCCAACCACCACGTATGAATCATCGCTGAGTTCCTTTATCCAAAACGGCAGAATATCCCTTGAAAAGAGTTCAAGAGATTTTTTATCTGTCTTAAATGGCATAACTGTTATATCGTAATTTCCAGAGATTTCAGCGGGGTCGGCTGCGAATAAGCTGAAATAATCTTTGAGCCGCTCTGTTATATGACTATTAAGCTCGCATAACTGCACTGTAACCAGAGAGTGTATATTAAGTGAAAATGTCATTTAGGCAATACCTTATGCAATACTCGCATTATGCTTAATGCCTTTAAGTGCGGGTATTTTTTCTCAGCGGCTGCTATCAATACCGTCATCAGCGCCAGATAAACAAACAAGCTCAATGCCACGCCAATATAAGGATTCGTTACTGCGCGGGTGAATACATATCTTAGCGAAAAAACCGCTGCGCACATGACGCTAAAAGGAATCAACAGCGGCAGCATTCTTTTTAGCCATATTCGACAGGGAATATCATATTTTATTGCTATCAAAGTGGACAGGGCGCTAAAAAGTAAAAAACAAGAAACACTGCTTACACAGGCAACTCCGCTTATGCCATATCCGGCCTTTATTCCGACGATGTTTAATATTATACTAACAACTAACACAGCCACCATTAGTATTACAGCCTGAACCTGCCAGTTGTTTGAAATAATTATACCACGCGTAAATACAGACAGAGAAAAGAAATAGCTGCCCAGTATAACAATCTGAGCAGGTACTATGCCATTTATATATTTTGGGAAAAGAAACGGTGTTGCAACTGGAATCATAATAAGCAGTGTACCAATCATAAATGGAAGATACCATGCAGTTGTCACAAGGGGCTTGAACAGGAAATCATCAAGTATCTGTTCTTTTGACTGGCTGCTGACCTCGTGCATCAACTCCGGCTCCATGACCTCGCGCGCAGCCCCCGGGATCTGAATCATAAATGTGAACACCGTAACAGAGAAACTGTAATAGCCGACTTGTTTCATATCAAGAAAATGTGAAATCAATATCCTGTCAAATGTATTAAGTAAAATGCTGCTGAAATTAAATATCATTATTGGAAAACCCTTCCTGACAAGGTCAACAAAGACTGATGACTTATATTGCCATGAAATATTTGTTGGATAGGTCTTTCTGATATATAAAACCACAATAACACATGTCAGGAGCAGGCTCATGTATAAGCCATATATGCCCCAGATAAAAAGTAAAGCTATGCCAAACGACACTGTCAATAATGTCATCAGATAGTTCAGCGAGGTCAATAACCTGAAATTCTGATATGCCTTAAGAAGGCTGAGAATGAACTCCTGATACCATTTCATCATCAGCGCTGCAACCATAACCAGAAGTCCTGCTGTAACAGTGATGTCAAATTTCCCTGTGAGTGCTGTTATAACGATTATCAGGGCAACAGCCATGTTAAGCACAAATGTACTGAGCATGACAGTGCTCTTTATCTCATCGTTTTTAAATGCCTCGTCCCTGCCGTTGTTGTATGGAATGATGTACTGCATTGCGGAGCGCGAACCGAGGTGAATATACGTCGTATAAGTTGGGATAAGGTTCAGGAGATTCCATAGCCCGTAAAGCTCAGGAGAGAGCATTCTGGGTTTTATGAATCCATAAACCGCCCCCAGTATCTTAGTTATAAAATGGCTGATTGAGTAACGTGCTATATTACTCATCAAGGTATCAGCGTTTGATTTTGCCATGTTCTAATGATACCTGAATGTGGTCAAATTCGCAAGAGGTGCAACAGTCTCAGGGTGTAGATATTCGGAGCGCAAATTTGTGAATCGGATTTATCCAATTCATGCTGAACCAAGATACGGTTAGATGTTTTTGTTCATTCATGCTTTAGCTAAGTGCAGCAAGTCCCTTACGGTCTATCAGGTCAAGAAGGCGTTGTGCTGCACCACTTGGTTTCTTTTGCCCGCGTTCCCACTGCTGTACTGTAGTCTTGCCAATACCAAGTATTGCCGCAAAAACAGCTTGGCTTACATGATTGGCCGTGCGGATACGCCGGATATCTTCGGGTCTGAAAGGACGCTTAGGTGGTAAGCAAAGCGCCTCCACTGTCCGCATGGTAATTTCGTCCATGGCTCCTACCTTGAAAAGGTCTTTCGCCATGTCATGGGCAATATCCAGAATTTCAGTCATGACATTTTACCTCCCATATCGAGTTAATCGCTAAGAGTTCCTGAATATGTTCATCAACTGATGAAACAAAAGCTTCTGCGACAAAGCTCAAAGCAGTTCTTTCCCTATCGGAAATATTGGCTCTATCGCTCTTGGCGAAAGCGTACAGAAAAACAATCCGCTCAGTATTTGGTCTTCTATAACCTACAATTACACGATACCCTCCGCTTTTTCCCGCTCCTGCCCTTGTCAATCGTTTTTTGAACAAATAACCACCAAGGTTGGCCTCAACCTTACCTGTGGAGATTTCCTCCGCCGCTTGGCATAAAACAGCATCAGAGATACCTTCCCGATGTGCCCAATGGTTGAACCATTTGTTTTTGAAAACTCTCATATATTTAATTATATCACTAAGTGATATACTTTGCAAGCATCCGCAAGAGGTGTAGCCCTCTGAAAAGGCTTTTATTATCAGGGATAATAAAGTTATAATAGTGCCATGCAGTATAATCCCGTAAGGAGCAAAGAAGGAGCGGTTAATAAATGTTAAAGAAAAAAGATAAGTATGTGACGGCAGTGGTTGGGGCAACCGGTGCTGTTGGCGGTGAGATGATATCTATCTTGCAGGAAAGGAATTTCCCCATTGATAAGCTCAGGCTCTTCGCCTCTGAAAGGTCGGAAGGTAAGAAACTAGAGTTCAGAGACGATGAAATAAAGGTCGAAGTCCTGCGTGAAGACGTATTTAAGGGGATTGATATAGCCCTGTTTTCTGCCGGAGCGCAGAGGAGCAAGGACTTTGCCCCGTTTGCAGCCAAAGACGGCTGTGTCGTCATAGACAACTCAAGCGCGTGGAGGATGGACCCGGCAATCCCCCTCGTTGTCCCTGAGGTAAACCCCGGTGACCTCAAAAAACACACGGGAATCATCGCTAATCCAAATTGCTCGACTATCCAGATGGTCGTAGCCCTAAAGCCCATCCATGACAGGGCAAAGATAAAGAGAATCGTGGTGTCCACATATCAGGCAGTCTCCGGCACCGGCGCAAAGGCTATGGACGAACTCCTTGAGCAGACAAAGTCGCTGCTCAGCTTTCAGGAGGTTAAATGCAATGTCTATCCACATCAGATTGCCTTTAACTGCCTCCCCCAGATAGATGTGTTCTTAGACAATGGCTACACAAAAGAAGAGATGAAAATGCTCAACGAAACCAGAAAGATAATGGGTGACAACTCCATACAGGTAACGGCAACCACAGTGCGCGTCCCTGTATTCAGAGGGCACTCTGAGTGCGTCAACATCGAGATTGAAAAGAAACTGACGGCAAACGAGGTGCGGGCTATTTTGTCTGAGGCCCCGGGCGTTATAGTATTTGACGCCCCAGAAAAAGGCATCTATCCCCTGCCCCTTGACTGTGCGGGCAAGGACGCGGTATACGTAGGGCGCATACGTGAAGACGAATCCATACCCTCTGGGCTCAACATGTGGATTGTCTCAGACAATCTGAGAAAGGGCGCTGCCCTCAACGCGGTGCAAATTGCAGAGAAGCTCATAGAATTCGCCCAATAGAGTTGATAAAGAGAGCGTGGACAAAGAGACACCAGACAGAGAGATTGCGATGGCCGGGCCGGAGGACTTCCCCCGTGTCCCCATCGTCCTTGACGGCATATCCTCGCGCTTTATTGGCAATAATCTGATTATTCCAAGTTATTTAGAAGATAACCGTCTGAAGGTCATCATGGCAAGGCCGTGGGACATAAGCACTATTGACGCCCTCACAGTGGCAACCGGTTATGAAATAGAGGCATTTGGGGCTGACGAGGCAGAAGTCAGAGACTACATTGATAAGTTTTACAGCAGGGAATCAAATATTAACAAGATAATCGAGGACATCGGCGATGTAAGTTTCGACACCATAAGCGACTACGACGAAGATGTTGACCACCTTAAGGGGCTTGCCTCTGAGGCCCCTATTATAAAACTCGTCAACCTCCTGATCTCAAGGGCAGTTCAGGCCAGGGCAAGCGACATTCACATTGAACCCTTCGAGAATGAACTAAAGGTCAGATACCGCATCGACGGTGTGCTGAAAGAGGTCGAATCCACGCCAAAAAAGCTCCAGCCCGCCATTATATCAAGAATCAAGATAATGGCCAAGTTAAACATAGCCGAACGACGCCTCCCGCAAGACGGCAGGATAAAACTCAAGATTGCCTTAAAAGAAATAGATATGCGCGTCTCCACCGTGCCAACCCTCTACGGCGAGAGCATCGTGATGAGGATTCTCGACAAGGAATCCATAGTCATAGACCTTACGCAGCTAGGCTTCCCCGATGATATTCTAAGCGGGTTTAACAACCTGATAACCAAGCCCCATGGCATCGTCCTTGTCACAGGCCCTACCGGAAGCGGCAAGACCACCACGCTCTACGGGGCGCTTGATAAGATTAATACGCCGGAGAAAAAGATAATTACAGTCGAAGACCCGATAGAATATCACCTCAACGGCATAAACCAGATACAGGTGAAGCAGCAAATCGGCCTTAACTTTGCCAACACCCTAAGGCACATAGTCAGACAAGACCCCGACATAATAATGATAGGGGAGATAAGAGACGTAGAGACGGCAGAGATAGCCATACAGTCTGCCCTGACCGGTCATCTTGTGTTTTCCACGCTGCACACGAATGACGCCCCCTCTGCAGTGACCCGTCTTATTGACATGGGGGTGGAGGCGTTTCTGCTTACGTCAACCCTTCGCGGGGTACTTGCGCAGCGCCTTGTGCGCATAGTGTGCAATAACTGCAAGGCCATTGATGATGAGGCGGCCTCACCCGACGAACTTGCACTAATCGGCCTCAGCCCCGATGTTGTACTATATAAGGGCACGGGCTGTGAGCAGTGCGCGGGGACGGGGTTTTATAGCAGAAAGGGGATATTTGAGTTCCTTGTTGTCAATGACTCTCTAAAAAAGGCCATCTTAAAAAGTACCGACTCGACCGAACTCCGGCACATTGCTAAGAGACATGGAATGAAAACACTTATCGAAAGCGGGGCGGAGAAGGTCAGGGCCGGGCAGACTACAATTGCCGAGGTACTGAGGGTTACACAGGAGGTATAACATACCCCTATTTTACTACAAGGCGGCCTCATGGGAGGGAGAACACCGCAGCGGTGTCATAAACGCTGCTGACGAGGAAACCGTCATAAGCACTCTTAAGGATTCACGCCTCATCCCGCTCTCCATTACGCGCTCTGAACCGAAGGGCAGGATTGAGATATTCAATAAATCCGGCTCAAAGGAAGTCCTCACCTTTACAACAGAGTTGGCGGCACTGTTGGGCGCAGGGCTGCCCCTTGACAGAAGCCTCAGCATCTTAGTTGAGGTCTCAGACAACGACTCGATGCGCGCAATCATTCAGTCTCTCTTAAAGACCATACGCGAGGGCAACTCGTTCTCAGAGTCTCTGTCCAAGCACCCGAAGATATTCACACGCCTCTATATTAACATGATAAAGGCAGCCGAGTCCGGCGGTGTTATCGAGGCCGTTATGGAGAAACTTGCCGATTATCTGGAGACATCAAGCGAGCTGAAAGAGCACATATACTCGGCAATGATATATCCGGTGCTTCTGGGTATAACCGGCCTTGTCTCAATAGTAATATTGCTGACCTATGTGATACCTCAATTTGCAAAAATATTTGAAGAGATGGGTGAGACCCTGCCCCTGCCCACACAGATATTGATGATGATAAGCGGCTTTTTCAGCGATTACTGGTGGGCGGTTGTGGGGCTGATTGGCATTGCCTTTTTTGCATACAAAAGATACGCGCTCACAGAACTTGGCAGGCAAAACCTTGATGCCTTAAGGCTCAGGCTATTTAAGGGAATTGTCGTAACGGTAGAGACGGCAAGGTTTTCTAGGACACTGGGGACACTGTTAAAGAGCGGCGTACCACTCCTTGACGCCCTCAGAAACGTAAAAGACGTTATAAATAATCTAATCATTAGACAGACCATCGAAGAAATCATAAAGGGGGCAAAGGAGGGAAAGGGGCTTGCCGGGCCGCTTGCAGCCGCTAATATATTCCCACCGCTTGCGATTTCCATGATGAAAGTAGGCGAGGAGACCGGAGCGCTTGACGAGATGCTCTTAAAGGCTGCCTCAACATATGAAAAAACACTGAGGACAATGGTACGAAGGCTGATAAGCATTCTTGAGCCTGCGATGATACTTGTAATGGCCGTCGTAGTGGCCTTTATTGTAATCTCGATGCTTATGGCCATATTTAGTTTAAATGATATCCCCATGTAATCGCCATCGTCATTGTCGTAATCGGCATCACAGCAGCGGGGGCTTTACGCTCATAGAGCTGATGGTGACTATGCTTATCCTTGCCATCGCGTTGTCGGTAGTGGCGGTAAAGTTGACATCGAGAATGCCTGAGACGCTGTTGAAGTCGGCGGCAAGGACGCTGCTTGCAGATTTGAGATATGCCTCAGTCCTTGCCTCCTCTAAGGGTAAGGACGTAAAAGTCACCGTTGACCTCAACGCACTGGCATATACATTTAATGGCAAGACGAGGAGTTTCCCCGAAAACACAAAAATCGTAATCAAAGACGCTGAAGACAAGGAGTTCAGAAGAGGCCGCTGGCAGGTAGTGTTTTATGCCGTCGGCGGTTCAACAGGCGGTGAGATAAGTCTGTCCACCAGAAAAAAAACACTCACGATTGCTATCGACCCCATAGCAGGGGCAATGCTGACGAAACACTAAAGCCATTTGTGGAGACGTAACTGAACCGTCTACAGTAATGGGGAGAGATTTATTGACATTGAAAAAATGCTATCATGATTATTAGTAGAAGCCTATAAGTTATTAAACTCCTCCACGGAAATATTTGCTTGTCGTATCAGCTTTTTCAAAATACCAGGGCCTAGTTCAGGATGCAGTGGTATGGACAACGTGTATTCATAACCTTCTTTTATCATCATTACGTGAGATCCTTTTTGTCTTGCTATACCCCAACCTGCTCTTTTAAATTTATTGACAGCCTCCATGCCTGAACAAAGCCTTAACCGGTACACTCAAACAGTAACCTCAATAAGTTCTCCCCTGGAATACTCGCTTTTAGAGCTCATAACCTCAAGCCAGCCCTCTATTGCTTCGTGTACGTTTTTTATAGCTTCTTCCTTTGTCTTGCCCTGGGAAAGGCAGCCAGGAAGCGCCGGTACTGCAACCACGAAATAGCCTGCCTCGTCTTGCTCTATATGTAACTGTAATTTCATATAAATCCTTTTAAGAATAGTTGCAGATTCTATTGTATTTACACTTATATCTTATCGGGATTACAGAGTTTTTGTCAATAGGGACATCGGAACTTGGGCATGAAAGAAGTGTTGACTTATAGAATGCCTAACAAGTAGACTATTTGCAGGAGGCTGCATATGTCATCAACAGTAATGATTCCAGAGGACAAGCGGGACACGCTCAATGTCATAGCGACAATAGAAAAGCGCGATATCAATGAAATACTTTCAGAACTTATCGATGATTATATTGATCGGCACAAGGAGACACTTGAGATTCTCTCACAGCCTGAGTGGGTTGATGCAATCACCGAGGGTTTAAGTTCCTCAGAGAGAAAAGAGACTGTCAGTTGGCGAAGAAAGAAATCTGGGAAATAGCGTGTTGCATCACGTAAAAATCTACACGAAATAAGTTCTGATACATGGACTTGTTGTTGACACAACCAATCGCAAATGTGTTAGTATATCACATGGTGCCGCTATAGTCATGATTGGTGTGAAACAAATGCAATATCTCGCTATAATGTGTGACACAGAGTGTTAATCATACGTTTATGTATAGGTGTGTTAATTGGCTAAGACAATTTTAATCGTTGAGGATTCAAAGATACAGTTAGAAATACTGAGGCGCATTCTTCAAAAAAATGGATATGACGTTATTACTGCATCAAATGGCAGACTTGGTCTGAATATAGCTTTATTTACCAAGCCTGATATAGTGATAAGTGATATTAATATGCCTGAGATGAATGGATATGAACTTTGTCGTGAGATTAAGAATAATAAGGATATTAATAAAATACCGGTAATATTGCTTACCGAGTTAAAATCAGTTACAGATATAATAGAAGGTCTGAAATCACAATCTGATGACTATATAACAAAGCCGTATAATGAGAAATATCTTATTTCTAAAATTGAATCATATATTAATAATACAATACCAATAGTTGATGCAACAGTCAGTGGTGAATTTGAAGTAACCTACCAAGGGACAACACACGTTATTTACTCGAATTACAGGAAAATATTTAATCTTCTTTTTTCTACTTATGAAAATGTCATTCATCAGTATCAGGAAATCTTAGAGTCCAAAGATACTCTCCAAAGACTTAACAACGAACTTATTGAACAGGCACACGTGATTAAAGAATCTGAGGAGATGTTTAAGTTTTTTGTTCAAACTTTACCGGACGTAGTCTATAAAATTGATACTGATGGCAAATTCACTTTTATAAATGACGCTATACGCCACTATGGATATGAACCAGAGGAACTAATAGGAGAGCATTTTAGTAAAATATTCTATCAGGATGACGTAAAAAATATAAGCAGAGAGGAAGTCCTACCATATTTTCTTGGTAAAAAATCTGGTAATTTGAAACCGCCCAAGCTGTTTGATGAAAGAAGAAGTGTTGACAGAAAGACTTTCGGACTTGAGGTTCGTCTAAAAACAAAGGATGAAGAATTATCGAATAAGCCAATTATTTCAGAGGTATCCAGCTATGGCATATATAAGTTCAACGCTGATAAACATATCGCTGATCATGATGGCACATTAGGTGTTATAAGCCGTAAGCTAGATTTTTGCTTAGGCTCTGGTGGTATTATTAAGGATATAACTGAGAAAAAACGAATAGAACATGCGCTTCTTGAGTCGGAAAAAATATCACATGCCCTGATGGAAAACGCTAGTGACGCCATATTGATAGCCGATACTGAGGGAAATCTGCTGGATGCTAATATAAAGGCTGTTGTGTTACTTGGATATAGTAAATCAGAACTTCTTCACATGAAATACACAGACATTCATCCACAGGATGACCGTGGGAGGGTTATTAATGTTTTTCAACGCGCAATTGCAGAGGGCTGCCACCATTTCTTAGAAACGCACATATTAAGAAAAGACGGCACCAGGGTTTCAGTTGAAATTTCCGCCAACATTATAAAAATTAATGGTAAAATACTTGCGCAGGGTATATTTCGTGACATAACAGAGCGAAAACTCTCAGAAGAGAGACATCGCAGGCAAGAACAATTAATGATTTATCAATCAAAAATGGCTGCAATGGGGGAAATGATAGGTTTAATAGCACACCAATGGAGGCAGCCAATAAATGCCATCGGGTTAATTATTCAGGATATAAAAGACGCTTATGACTATGGTGAATTTGATGGGAAGTATGTAGCAAAAGCGGTTGATATGACAATGTGTCAAGTAAACTTTATGTCAAAAACAATTGACGATTTTAGGGATTTTCTAAAACCCTCAAAGCTGAAAGTACGCTTTGATGTTAAATCTACGATAGATAAATTAATCTCGATGTTCGCACAATTGTATAAAAAAAGCGCCATTGATATTACTTTAAGAGCTGAATGCGATGTAAAACTGTTTACTGATGGATATCCCAATGAATTTAACCAGGTGATACTTAACATATTGAATAACTCCCGAGATGCCATCACTTCAATAAAATATCCCGGCGTAACCCCAAAATGGGGACAGATAGAAATAACAATCAGTAACAGCGATGATGGCGGTAAAATAATAATTTTGATAAGAGACACCGGCGGCGGCATTCCAGAAAATGTTATAGAAAATATTTTTGAG
Organism: Candidatus Magnetominusculus xianensis; assembly: GCA_001541255.1. Classification (GTDB taxonomy): domain Bacteria; phylum Nitrospirota; class Thermodesulfovibrionia; order Thermodesulfovibrionales; family Magnetobacteriaceae; genus Magnetominusculus; species Magnetominusculus xianensis. Next base: position 10,782 of record LNQR01000066.1, on the reverse strand, counting down.
CCTTATTTCACAACAAAGGGGATGGAAGGCACGGGGATTGGACTTTACATGTCCAAAACAATAATAGAGACAAACATGGGCGGCAGACTTTCGGTAAAAAATGTGGAAGGCGGGGCTGAGTTTATGATAGAGTTGGCTGTAAGTAAATTAGAGGGTGACGTTAACCCGGCTTTCTCCTAAAGACAAGAATATCCTCCATCTCTTCTGGTGCAAAGAATTCGTGCATATCTGGCTCAGGGATGCTTCCGCTCTTGCGCGATGCGTGAACCTTCAGGGTTATCGGCGTATATAAATCAGCAATTTCTTTAGATGGATACATGGGAGGGGGCTTTTTGGGCAGGACGGCAGCAGTTTCTGTAAATATCCAGTCAGGGAGTTCTTTAATATTTCCCGCAATATCTGTTTTTGTATTGATAATCCTCATCCCGTTATAAAATATCAGGGACATACCTGAGTCTGCAATGAAGAGCGATTGACCGTCTGCACCCTCTTTCTTCAGAAAGTTTATTATGTCCCCTGTCCTGTCGGCATATGGGGTGTATGCAGCGCTGATAAGCGTCGTTAGGGGCAGGCGTGGCTGATGTATTTGAAAGGGTATGTTTATAGGGTCGAGTAATTTTATTGGATACAGGGGATAGTAGGCTGCATAGTTTGTAAGACATAAGAGAGCTGCGCATGCAAGGCGTACAGCTTGGCTGCCAATGTACCGCTTCAATATGGCCGACTGTAAGACAAACACAGCCGGAAGCAGCGGCAGGAGATAGCGCAGAAACACCCCGGGCGCCAAAGAAACCGTGGCAATAACATATGGAATCAGTATCCAGAAAAATGCCTCCATATCATCTGCCACTTGCCTCTCACGGTTGTCGTTCATGGATTTAATGGCAAGATATATAAGCGGCACTATGAAAACTATCAGGGCAGTGATATGAAAATTCATTTCCCAGAGATAATAGGCGATTTTTTCTATGATATTTTCTTTACCGGCATATCCGGCCTGCCGCCAGGGCCTTGCATATACTATCCAGGGCGCAGCCGCCACAGCGAATAATATAACTGCCGCTGCCCCGGTGCTGATAACCTTGTCGTACCTCTTGTAAATATATGCTGTAAAAAATGCAAACGCAATCAGAGTTCCGGCAACAACTATGTAATTACTATAAAACTGAATCGTAAGGGCTGCTGCCATAAGGGTGACTGCCGCCGTCCTCCGGCCCTTTAACAACAAGTAAACGCCGCCAATAAACATAATCTCAGCAAATACTATCAGCGGGTAGTAACGGCACTGTCTCACATGCAAAATAAAGACCTCTGATGTTGACATGAAAAGCATAGACATAAGCGATATCTCATGGCTGCCGTATATCCGGTAGACAATAAACCCTAACAGCGCCACAGACAAAAATCCCGTTATGGCAAAAGGCAGGCGCGCAGCGGCGGTTGACTTGCCGAATATTTTAATAGACCCAGCGGCCAGATACTCAGCAAGCCACGGCGACCATGTCCAGTTGCCGTACTTGTCTGCGTCAATTCCCTCACCCATATAGGTGATGGTGTTTGTGCCGTCAGAGACCTTGGGCAGGCCGAACTTGCCAATGTTAACAGCAAGCAGGGCAGTGGTCAGTTCGTCTCCCCACATCGGACGCTCTCCTATGTGATAGAACATCAAAAAAAAGGCCAGGCATAAAACCAACACATACCCCGCCACAGCCTTATAATCAATCTGGGGCATATATTATCCCGCCACAGCCTTGCGTTTATATACGGTCATTGGGACAATATCATGGTTGGTGAAGTATTCGTAAATGTCCGGCTCGGGTGCATTCCCCATCCTGCTTGAATTGTGGACAGAAATTGTAACGGCGTCGTAGTATTTGTGTATGACCTCAGAAGTGGCAATGGCGCTCTCCCCTAAGATACCCGATGCACTTACTGGAAATACCCAGTCAGGCAGCTTATCAGCAGAAAAACTATTAGATATACGCCCGTCGATGATATTCATATCAGTATAAAAAATAAGCGGAAACTCAGGGTCGAAGACAAAGACCGACTGACCGGGTAAGCCATCATTTTTAAGGAACGCCACAACGTCTGCAAGCCGGTTGGTATAGGGAGTTGCTATGCTGCGAATCAGATTTACGACGGTCAGCCGCGCCTCGTGTATGTGGTCAAACGGGTAGGCCGCGAAGTTGGAAGCCAGCAGCACTATTGTTAAAGCGGCGCGTAATATGGCAGGTTTTATGTATCTCATTAACAGACCGGCTTCTATAATTGCAAACACTGGTAATAACGGGGTTATATAACGCAGATTCTGCCCCGGCCCAAACGACAGAATAAGCACCTGTAACGGTACGATAAGCCAAAGTAGCTTCACTATATCTATCTCAATGGGGTCGGCCTCAATGGGCGTTTCTTCAGAAGCGGCAGTAACACCTCTGACCCGATGATAAATGTAAAAACAAGCTGGCAGTAACAGTAAAGTAACCGGAAAGACATGAAAGTGTATCTCCTTTGAATAAACCAGCGCCCCCTGTAAGAAATTCACCCCCCCCGCGTAAGACCCCTGACGCCACGGTCTCGCGTATAAAAGCCACGGCAGGCTGGTCAATACAAACAGGAGAAAGACTAGTCCAAGCCGGTGCAAAATCCCGCTGTAGCGGCGGCGCATAAGGACTGCCCAAATCCCTATGGCAATGACATTGCCGGGCACTACGAGATAGTTACAGTAGAACTGAACTGACAGTGCGGCGGCGCCGTACAATATGCCGGACCATTTACCGGGCTGTTTTAACACAAGGTAAATCCCGTAGATAAGCCATATCTGACCAAAAATAATCAGCGCATAGTAGCGCCCCTGTCTGGCGTGAAGGATAAAGAGTTCTGATGCGGCAAAAAGAAGAGTTGAAAGCACGGCCTTGTTGAAATCACCGGAGATGCGAAAGACCAAAAACATAAGGGCAAAAACGGAGATAAACCCAACTATGGCAAAAGGAAGCCGTGCGGCTGCGGTTGACTTGCCAAAAATAGAGAAGGACGCCGCCATCAGGTACTCGCCAAGCCACGGCCTCCATGTCCATATGTGGTTTTCATTGGAATCGACATTCTGGCCGTACAGGGTAATCGTGTTTTTACCGTCAGTGTTTACCGGCAGGCCATATTTTGTGATATTAACGGCAAGCAGGGCGCTCTCTGCCTCATCCCCCCACAACGGTCTGCCGCCAATGTTGTAAAAGAGCAAGTATGCAGTAAATACAAATAGAGCCAGGCAAACGACAATATGCCTAGTGTTTATTGAGGATTTCACTTTGTCTCCGGGGTCTCCGGGTCTCCGGTTTTCTTTTATATATGACGAATTTTTCTTTGTCAGTGGCGGTGAAGTATTCATATTTGTCGGGGTCGCCGATGCTGCCAGACCTTTTAGTTTTATGGACTTCAATCTCAACCGGGGTGAAGTCATTTGATAAATCCTCGGGGATGCTGTCTGGTTTCATATCAAATACGCATGACGGGCCAATCGGGAAAAACCAGTCCGGCCTCACAGTCTTACCATAGGTAAATCTGCCGTCGATTACCTGCATATCAGTGTAGAATATCAGGGGGAACTCAGAGTCATATACCAAAATGGATTCGCCCGGGGCGGCCTCCTTTTTAAGAAACGCAACAACATCATCCAGCCTGCTTGTGTATGGTGTGGCAATAGAACGCATCAGATTAATTACAGGGAAGGCTGGTTTGTGGCCATATTGAAAAAAATACAATCCAAGCATAGATAAAAGATTGGTAAAGCAGAGAAGCCCGACAAGGGCATAACGAGGGAGCATGGGCCTGATATATCTTGTAAGCAACATGGCCTGAAGGATACAAAACACAGGGATAAGATGTGTAAAATAACGTACAAACAGCCCCGGCGCCACCGAAATGATCACAAGCTGACATGGTATTAAAATCCACAAGAAAAGTTCCAGGTCTCTTTGAGCAGGCGTTTTCCCTGATGAGATGTGGAGGGAGCGGCCCTTGAAAATAAAGTACCCGACAGGGATTAATAACAACACAAATGGAAACATGTGAAAATTAATCTCAACTGCGTAGTAATGGAGTTTTGGAATATAGAGCCTGCTATTGACCTGTCCGGCTTGGGTCCACGGCTTTGCGTAAAGTATCCAAGGCGCTGCCATTAACGTAAACGCCGCAAATCCTGAGAGTATATAACGCCATAGGTATTTGCGGCGTTCGTGTACGAGGATTGTGGTAAATACGATGGCAATGATATTTCCTATGATAATAATGTAGTTGCAGTAAAACATCAAGGCAAGTGCCATTGACATATGAATGGTACCGCGCCTGGCGCGCCCTGTGAAAAGATGGTAAAGCCCCAGGATGAGCCAAATCTCGGCAAATATCACGACTGAATAGTACCTGCATTGGCGCACATGGAGGATAAACAACTCCGATGTAACAAGGCACAGAGCTGCCATAATTGCCGTCTCATGACTTTCATATATTTTATACACTAAGCGGGCGAATATAATGACACAGAAAAGACCAACAAAAGTAAACGGCAGTCGTGCCGTGGCAGTTGACTTGCCAAACAGGAAAAAAGATGCAGCCGCAAGATACTCTCCAGTCCATGGAGCCCAAGTCCAGACCTGGGCTTTATTAGAGTCCAGCTCTGTCCCGATATAGGTTATCAGGTTTTTACCGTCAGAGACCTTTGGCAGTCCATGTTTTGTTATGCTTTCGGCTAATAGAGCGGTGGTTGCCTCATCTCCCCAGAGGAGCCTGTTGCCAAGATTGGAAAAAAGCGTGGCTGCAGCAAATACAATGACAATGGCGTAAATAGCAATTAAACTATGTCGTGTTTGGACTGTCAAGTCTGATTTCGCGGCGGTTGAGGCTGCTTTCTTAACGGCAGAATCAGCCGGATTGCCCGCTCAAATAACAGATAATCGATTGACCAGTTGATTAACACCATCAGGCGGTTGCGAAACCCTATTAAGTTAATCAACTGGACAATAAGCCATAGAATCCATGCGAAAAATCCGGTAAAAGACCTTTTGCCTATTTGTGCTACGGCAGTGTTGCGCCCGATTGTAACCATTGCCCCCTTGTCCTTATATATAAAGGGGCTTTGTGGTCTGCCTGTCAGTTTATTTAGTATGTTATTAGCGGCATGTATGCCTTGTTGAACCGCTGCAGGGGCGGTCATAGGGAGCTGGCGTCTGGTGTCTTCTATTGAAGAGAGGTCTCCGACGACATATATCTCTTCGTGTCCTTCGATTTCAAGCGTGGGCAGCACCATGAGGAGGCCGCCTCGGGCTGTTGAAAACCCCCAGCCCTCAGTAATCGGGTCTGCACAAATACCGGCAGTCCAGATAACGGTCTCTGTGGGCAAAATATTCTTGTCTTTGAGATGAACGGTCTGAGGCATGACCTTCTCCACCAATGTCTCAAGCATGACATTGACCTTCATGCGGTATAATCTATCGAGGGCATAGTCGCGCAGCGTCTTAGGGAATGTGATCAGAACACTGTTGGCAGCCTCGATGACAACGACTTTTACATAATCGAAGTCAATCGATGGATAGTCTTTTTTGAGCGGGCCGTGTATGAGTTCAGCAAGTGCACCGGCAAATTCCACCCCCGTAGGGCCGCCTCCTACAATGGTAAATGTGAGAAGCTGCTGTCTTTTTGCGTCGTCTATTTTTCTTGAGGCATACTCGAAACAGCGCAGGATGTGATTTCTCAGGGCTATGCCCTGCTCAAGGGTCTTCAGTTGAAATGAGTACTCAGCAGCACCCGGTATGCCGAAAAACTGAGTGGTGCTTCCGGTAGCAAGAATCAGATAATCATAGGTTATGGCATAATCAGAGCTGTAGAGGACACGCTTGCCTAAATCAATTCGTTTGATGTCGGCGAGGACGAATCTGACGTTAGGGAATTTTCGCAAAATACTTCTTATTGGGTATGCAATATCTTCAGGCTCAAGTTCAGCCGCTGCTACCTGATAGAGCAGTGGTAAAAAAGTGTGATAGTTATTCCTATCAACAAGGATAACATCAACGGGCTGATTGGCAAGAGTTCTGGCTGCCCAAAGCCCGCCAAAGCCTCCTCCGGCTATCACAACGCGGGGTCTCACGCCTTATTCTTCAGTATTGGGGTTTGTGTTTCTCATATGTGGTATTATATCAATTAGTATTTTAATTTTCCACTACTATATGATATACTCTTTTAATGTAAATTGCTAATAAATATAAGGGGTCAACAAAAGAAATGAGAAGGATAGCCGTAAAAGAAACATATAAAGATGGACAGGTGATAATTAAAGAGGGCGGCTACGGCGAGGGCACATATTTGGTAATCTCCGGCAAGGTTCGTATCACTAAGAAGATGGACAAGGAGAATCTCCACATAGCAGTATTGGAAAAAGGTGATTTTTTTGGTGAGATGAGCTTTCTGGACAGGCAGCCGCGCTCTGCCTCGGCAACTGCCGTAGGGGATGTAGAGCTTGGGTTAATAGACAAGGATTTTCTCGAAGAGGAAATAAACAAGACATCGGAGGAATTTCGCCATATACTCTATACCCTGGCAGAACGGCTGCGAACGACATCCTCACTGGTAGTGAAGCTGATTGCTGAGAATCACGCGCTGAAGAAACAGTCGTAAAATGTTGTGCCCATTTGTCGGCCCATTTGCCGGCCCATTTGCCGGCCCATTTAATAAGATGAAACGCCTGCCGGCGATATAGGAAAGGGGTGTTGGAAAGGGGTGAGGGAGTTGGACAACTTGCTAAAGCAAAGGCGGGCGGCGCTATTAGTATAATATTGTCTGTATATCACAGGCACTGCCGGCTGTTACACTGTAATAAACTGCACCGTAACGGCATCGGGCTAAATCGTGTTTGAAGGCTCAAAGATAAAGAAGCTAATAGCGGAGCTTAATGAAGCCAAGACAGAAACTGACCAGTCAAAGGCAGTAGAAGCCCTTGTAGTTTATGGCAGAAAGGCCTACACACGTATAATAGATGCCTTCCGTAACAGACGCCTTCATCAGACAAGGGCAAAGGCGGTACTTTTCAGGCTATGCGACACCCACTATATGCCTGACATATTGCAGCTCATAGGTGACCCTCAGGAAGAAATACGCAGGACGGCAAAGGAACTCATCTTAAAGAAATATGCAGAAGCGGCAGCCCAGCCGTTGGTTGACTATCTAAGAAGCCCTGACAGCAGTTACAGAATGGCCGCTGTCGATATATTGTGTACGTTAAAGAGTCAGGCCTGTGTGCTCAGACTTATGGCAATGTACGCGGAGAGTGACACTGAGCAGAAAAAGGGAATAATAAGAATATTAGGGGAGACAGACGCCCCCGGCATAGCCAAACTATTAATCGGCGCCCTTTCAGACACATCTCTGTCTCTGCGTATTCAGGCAGTACGGGCGCTGGCACAGTTAAAAGACCCGGAGAGCGTTATCCCTCTGACACAATTACTTCAGGTGGAAGACACACTATTGAAGCGTACCGTACTTGACGCCCTGGCAGCAATTGGCGACAAGAGGGCGGCCTCTGCAGTGCTTTACTTGTTGAAGGATGTAGACCTTGTCATAAGACAAAAGTCCACCGAATGCGTCATCCAGCTTGCGGATGCAAGCATAGTGCCTGATGTCATCAAACTTATGAGAGACAAGGACGTAAACGTCAGACGGTGTGCCGTAGATGTATTGAATAATATCAGAGACCCAAGCACGGCAGAGTCCCTTGTGGCGGCGATGAAAGACTCAGACTGGTGGGTAAGGCAAATTGCAACAGATGCGCTTGCAGAGGTAAAGGGTGAGCATATCGTCAAATTTTTCATTAAAATGTTAAAGGACTCCGATGATGTAAACATGAGACGGTGTGCTGTGGAGTTCTTCAATAAAGCTGCCGACCCTGCGGCCCTTGAGCCTCTGATTGCAACCTTAAACGACGCCGACTGGTGGGTACGGGAAAAGGCAGTAACAGCGCTTGGTACGCTAAAGGACAAACGCGCAATCGCCGCCCTCTCCGCCGTACTTAACGACAGCGAGATAAAATGGGTCATCCCGTCTGCGCTTGCCTCAATTGGCGGACATGAGGTTATTGAACCGTTGTATATCCTGCTTGACGATAGTGAGAAACGCGTCAGGGTAGGCGCCTTAAAGGCGCTTGTCAAGTTGAAAGACCCCGACACAATCCCTAAACTAAAGGAGATGCTTGATGACGACGAAGAGGAGGTCCGCCTGGAGGCAGTCAACGCCCTTAAAGCGCTCACAGGCAGGGTTTTCAAGGCAGGTGAGGGGAAACCGCAGCAGCAACAGCAGCAGACGATGAGGACAATGGTGGGATTTGCGCTTCCCGAGGGGTCTATTCAAACTGAGGCGATACTTGTCCTGGATTTATGCAACTCCACAGGCATAGCCAATAAGTATGGCGACCAGTTTGCGCTTGACCTTACAAAGACACTGACAGACAAGGTACGGCCTATCGTAAAAAAAGAGGGCAGCCGGTTTATGAAAAGTACGGGCGATGGTTTTTTAATAACATTTCCAAAGGTTCCTAATGCAGTTCGTTTTGCCTTTACCGTTTTGAAGGAAATAGCCGCGCACAACAAGACCGTAGAGGACGAAGCCGCAAGGATTCAACTGCGCTTTGCCATAAATCAGGGTGAGACGAGAATAGACGCCAAAGGAGACAGGCTTGGCGTTGCAACCAATATGACGTTTCGCGTGGAGGGTGTTAAGTGGGCAGATTTAATTCCAATGGAAGGCGCTATGAAAACAAAAGAGGAACTGCCGTTGGTTGACCGTGTATTAGTAACGGAACACGTTATCGAAGAGGCATCAAAAATGGAAGGGATTCACTCCAGGCTCGTAGGGCTGTTCGAGCTAAAAGGCATCAGCGGCCTGCACAGGGTATATCTTATCACATATAACGCATAACCGCTGGCCGCATGTTGTGGAAATTATGTAAACAATGCGTGTATCTCAGATATGATAATATTCTGAGCTGTGATGTCAATAGTGGACACCAAATTCTTCATGCCACAGTCCTTAGAGCTGTTTTCATAAGGTGGCCCCAAATGTCAATACCACTGTTTAGTGGATTTAAGATATAGCCCTCTATGAGGGTTTTGTAACCATTCATTAAGCAGCCTTCATAATTGCCGTCACACCTCGGCAGGAGTTTTGTCGTCGAACGTAGCATGTGGGCGTTCGTTGTTATAATAATCAAAGTAGCTCCGAAGGGCGGCAGTCAATTCCTGACTGTTTCGTAGTCTTTTATATAAACCTCTTCATACTCTACAGTTCGCCACAGACGCTCTATCATTATATTATCCATTGCCCGTCCTTTGCCGTCCATGCTGATACGAATTCCATTGCTTTTGAGAACATTCGGAAAAGTCGACCAGTATATTGCGAACCCTGATCCGTATTGAATATCTCAGGACATCCATAACCTTAGTTGTCAAGTAAATACTCCTATAACTGTATAACTATTATGGCATTATAAGAGTTATACAAGGTGCTTGATCGGTTGCAATTATAACTGCCAAAAATATCCTGTCTTAGCATTATAATCAATGGCATAATACACAGTTATCCCATCTTTATACAATATGCTATCGCACTGATAAAATTTATATTTTGTACGATTTTTCGGGAATACTTTGCTTGTTAATTCTTCAGATAAAAAAGCAGATAAAAATATATAATATTGTGATAATTTAAATATTGTCATATTTTTCGAGGATGTAGTACTTGTTAACTCTTTAGGCCACCAGTTAGGTGAAAATATGGAATAAGGATACAAAACATATTTTTCATTAACTTCTCTACATTCCGGTGAAATATATGAAAAGTTAAAACGTAACAGATACGGATAGATTCTCTTCATATCACATTTTACATATATATCAGTAACATCAGGTGGAAGATCATTCGGTATCACTCTTAGATATATCGATTGCTTTAATATAGGATAAAATGCTTCTCTTTCCGAACTGTCTAATATAACTATAATATAAAGTGCAGTACACAAGAATAATATGAAAAATGACAAAAACAATACAGTTATAGACATATCTATGATATTTATTATTTTTTTCCACATCATCTTAACTCTAATTATAACATATCATGCCATATCTTTTCTCAATATCATCCAGCCTTATAGGAAGTAGTTCATTGCATTAGTGGAGTATATCTAAAATTACCGGCTCAACAGCGTCAATGCAAAAACTACTAATCGATTAAATCGACGCATCATTATTTCCCAGCCACGCGATAAAACATTACAAGCAATACTAATAGTATTATAAATAAAAATAATGCTGCAACGAAGTTTCTTTCACCTATATACTTCGAAAAAATTAAACAATCGATAAGCACGGCAGCAAGAAGAATGATTTTAGTTTTAACGATTGTATTATTAACATTTGCAGCACTTTTGCACTTAGATTCCAACTGGTCAAGGGCTATTATACATCGAATATAATCATCTATGTTTTTTATATCGAATAGCTGGTTTTTCAAGCCTTTTCCACGCATGACAATATCCAGTTCCATTGCCAGCACAGCAAGGCCGTCATCAAAATTATTGAAAGGATCAGGCTTTAATTCTTCACTAAATCTATCAGTTGGGCGAAGCAGTGCAGCTGGCAGCTCTAATTCATGAGCTATTAATAAGTGTATAAGTAAGTAGACATAAAATTAAGCAAAATGTTAAGATAAAAGATGAGAGAATTAGACGGTAGGAAATTAGATCAT
>LNQR01000065.1 GCA_001541255.1 Candidatus Magnetominusculus xianensis | reverse complement strand
CTTGCACTTTGGACAGTTCATGTTTTTTATCCTCCTTTTTATCTTTCTGAGGATTATTATAACATATATCTATCTTTTAGTGATACTCTCATATATGAGAGATACAGAGTGCCTGAGTACTGGATTGTCATCCCTGAGTTCCAGACTATTGAGATTCTAACAATCGAAACAGATAAATATAAGACTCATTCAATCGCGGAAATCGAAGGAGTGGTTACATCTAAAGTCATAGACGGTCTTCAAGTCAACATTAAAAATGTGTTCGAGTAGTAGGGGACTTGGAATCTCTCAGCCTTGAACAGGAAAAGAAATATTATCTGAACCAGTTGCAAAACGAGTAAATAAGTCCATTTTCACCCATCCTATCTGTGTAACGAAAAGATGATATCGAGTGTAAGGGAGTGAGAATATTTTATGAGCAAAGTCTTGACATTATTGGCGGGTTTTGCTACTGTGGTTAACATCTAAACTAGTCTATCTCTAAGGAGGTACTCTCAATGGGTAAGCACTCAAAAGCGCTATATGTTTTTTCAAAGGGGTTCATATTCATTGCCGTCACAGTCTTTTTGCTTGTGGTGGTAACATCAGAGAATTCGCATGGTCTGACGTTTTCACTGACAAAAACGGTAAACGTTGACTACGGCGGCGTATGGTGCATCCCGGTGTTTGACGGAAACAGCATTGTAGTTTCGACCGAGCAGAACGGGACGATTAAAGTGGGTAATTTTGACACATCCTTAAATCAAACATCGACAGCTGTCACAGTGGCGACATCGGCGGATACGGCAAACGGAGACACAATTGCTGACCACAAGCACCTGTTTCAGAACAATTACCACTATATAACTTTTTCAACCTCAGGCTCAGGGCAGGGTGGCTACTTATATCTGTTAAAACTTGACGCCAATCTCCAGCGCTCAGGGATAACAACCGTGGTAAGCGATGGCTCTCCGACAAATGACATGTTTATTGTTGGTGACGGCACGTATATCTATGTAGGGCAGCTCTACCCTGGCAATGGACACAAGGTTTATAAATATGACTCCTCCCTGGCACTGAAAGGCACGTATGTCATAGGCACAGGCACCAACGTCCACGCTAACGGCGCTGCCGCCGTGTACTCTAACGGTTACTTCCATCTCGTGGCCCCGGATACGCTTGCACCAGGTGCTAATGACAACTTCAGCAGGATTATCTATGACTCAAACTGGAACGTTGTTGCCGGTAAATCGACTATCCTAACGGACAAAGGTATGTTGAGCATTGTGTCGGCTCTTTCCATAGAACCTACAACAGGATATTTCATCATTCACTACGGGCGCGGCAGCTCAGACAAGGGCGGGGATTTGTATCGCGCGGTTTACAACAAAAGCTGGGGGCTTATATCCAATACGCTTGTTGTCTCCGGCACATGGACGCGCCCTCATAGCATGATTTATAACAATAAGCTATACGTGGGTTATGACACCCCGCCTAATTTGTCATCTTTTAGCATAACAAATACTGCAAAAAGCGATTTCAACGCCGACGGCTACCCCGACATTCTATTGAGAAACAAGACAAGCGGAGCCAACTATGTATGGCTCATGAGCGGCACCACGATAAGCAGTACGCAATCTCTTGCATCGCTTTCAGATGCGACATGGAAAATAGTGGGCACCGGGGACTTCAACAAAGATGGCAGCACCGACATCCTGTGGAGAAATACCTCAACCGGGGACATCGCCTTATGGTACATGAATGGCACCTCCGCAAGCAGCAGCGCATCAATTGCGTCAGTATCCGATGCCAACTGGGAAATCGCCGCCGTTGCAGACTTTAACCAGGACGACTACCCTGATATCCTATGGAGAAATAAGACATACGGTTACACAGCCGTATGGCTTTTGAACAACACTACGATAAGTGGGATCGCTTCACTTCCCACAATATCCGGCACGTCATGGGTGATAGGGGGCACGGGGGACTTTAACGCCGACGGCTACCAGGATATTATTTGGAGATACAGTTCAACTGGGGCTAATGCCGTCTGGCTCATGAACGGTACTTCTGTAAGCAGCACGGCAACATTACCATCCTTAACCGGTTCTACCTGGGAAATCGCTGGCGCTGCGGACTTTGACAAGGACGGCAACTACGACATTCTGTGGAGGGATAAGTCTACCGGGGCAAACGTTGTGTGGCTTATGAACGGCACCTCGGTAAGCAGTTCCGTATCACTGCAAAGCATTTCGGATACAATATGGGATATTGCAGGGCTTAAATGAACATACCCTGTGTGATATTCAATACTGGGGTGAGGGAAAATATGTCCGTAAAGAATTGAATCAGTTGAGAACAAAAATATTTTGCAATTGGCTCATCTGTGAATATAATGACTCAAGAGATTAAGCATATGATAGTGAGCTGCCTCAAGCCTTACGGGGTTAAGAGCATTGCGGTATTCGGCTCTTACGTCAGAGGAGATTTTTCAGTTAATAGCGACATAGATATTCTCGTCGAGTTTTCAACAAATTTGACCCTCTACGATATAGTTGGCATAGAACTGGAGTTATCAGAGGCGCTTGGGATTAAAGTTGATCTATTGACAGAACGTGCCATCAGCCCTTATTTGATTGACAATATCAAGAAAAGTCTTGTAAAGATTTACGATGAATAGAGGCAATTCCGTTTATCTGCGACACATCTATGATTCTATCTGCAGAATTGAACAATATACAAAAGATATGGTTTTTGACAGTTTTATCGATAATGGGTTAGTTCAGGCTGCTGTTATTCGGGAATTGGAAATAATCGGAGAGGCAACAAAGAGAATAAGTATAGATATAAGAGACAAATACCCTGAGATTCCATGGAAGGTAATGGCCGGGACAAGGGATAAACTGATACACCATTACTTTGGAGTCGATATTCAAGTGGTTTGGGATACGGTAGATAAAGCAATCCCACAATTGAAGGCAAAAATCGAAAGATTATTTGAAAGAGAGGGCATTGGATAATTTAATCGTAATGACTATGACATGGTCTATCATTGCTCCCATCTCCCTGTTCATCACCCCCCATTATATGTGCAAAATACTTGTTGACACTGAAAAATCCATTTCTTTATTATAGGGATGGATTTGGCGGGGGTGTGCGCTGAACCGGCCAGTTGCCTAAAGGCTGCCTAAAGATTGCCTATAAATTACCTGAAGGCTGCCTAAAGGCTGATAGAAGGTTAATATCTCATGAGTGTTTTGTTCATCGCCGTTGCCGCGGCTGTTACAGGGGGCTTATTAGCGGCTGTTTTCTCAGGGAAGGCTGACAGGGGCAGGGTTGCCGCCGTTTGCTCTGTCTCAACTATCGCCCTTGCTGCCGCCGGTGTGCTGTTTGTTTCTGTGCGCGTGCTGCTTGGCGGTGATGTGCTTACTGAAACTATCGACATGGGGGCGCCGCTTGGTCTTGTTAGATTTGAACTTGACGCGCTGTCCGCATTTTTTGCTGCCCTGACTGCCGTCACTACCCTGTTTTCTATTATTTATATTACCGGTTATATTTCACTTATGCCAAAATCATCACCACGTATGAGCGCTGGACTACACTACATGTTCTTTAACTTCGCAGCTGCCTCCATGCTTATGGCCTTAGTCCTCAGAAATGCGCTTGTATTTCTTGTCGTATGGGAAATCATGGCGCTGAGTATCTTTTTTCTCATCCCCTTTGAGCGGGGTAAAATTAAACCCATGTCGGCGGCGGTTCAATTTCTTGTTACCATGCACGTGGGGGCAGTGATTCTGGCTGCCGCTATAGTCATGGCTTCCAACGGGACAGGGATGGATTTTTCAGATTTTACCGCCGTGCTTTCGTCAAATACAACAAGCGGCACGATTGTGTTTCTGCTATTTTTCATCGGATTTGCATTTAAGGCCGGGCTTATGCCGTTTCATTCATGGGCGGTTCACGCAGAGACCGAAGCCCCGCGCGGGGTCTCAGGTCTGCTCTCAGGCGCTGCCGTAAATATGGGAATCTATGGAATCCTCAGAATCATCGCCCTGACGCCTGCCGCTGCACCGCTCTATGGTTACACCGTGTTATTTATATCCATGTTTTCAGCCGTACTAGGTATCCTCTATGCCCTGGTCCAAAATGACCTCAGACGCATACTTGCATACTCCACAATCGAAAACGCAGGTATCATCGGCATCGGCATCGGTGTAGGGCTGCTTGGCAAGGCATACTCGCTTCCCCTGATGGAGGTGCTTGGATTTGCCGGGGCGCTCTTTCATGTCGTTAATCACTCCCTGTTTAAGGGCGTATTATTTTACGCAGCAGGCGCAGTCTTTCTCTCAACCGGTACGTCGAACATCGACCGGCTGGGTGGTCTTATCAAATCCATGCCAGTTGTGGCCGTGACTTTTTTAGCCGCCTCACTTTCAGCCTCTGCGCTGCCGCCCTTTAACGGCTTTATCAGCGAATTCCTCATATACTCAGGGCTGCTAAGGGCGCTGACGCCGGCATCAGGATTTATCATCACTGTCGGGGTGATTGCCGTTGCCGTGCTTGCCCTAAATGGCGCTGTCACGCTTGCTGTCTTTGCCAAGACCTTTGGTATTACATTCTTAGGCACGCCGAGGTCTAATTTGCCAGCTGCCTTACAACCCCCTGCATCGATGACGCTCCCGCTTATTGTCCTTGCGGCCTCATGTCTTGTCACCGGTCTTTGGCCGGAGTCCGTTATGCGGCTTATTCATGCCCCGTTAGTGTGTCTTGGGGTCACGCAAATCAATCTGATAGGTAACGCTGTTACCATTACCGGCTCTGTAGCACGCGGCGCACTTTTGCTTGTTGTAGTGACTGCCGCCCTGTTTCTCATACGCACGCTGCTTGTCAGAACCCCTGCCTCTGCGCCGACATGGGGCTGTGGATATGAGGCCGTCTCAAGCCGGATGCAGTACACTGGGTCATCGCTTGGCGCACCACTGGTAAAACTTGTCTCACCGCTTCTGCGGCGTGTTGAAAAGAAAAAATTCATCCCCAAAAGCGCCGACATCCCGGGCTGTGAGCCGTTTCCCGCAAGGCGCGTGAAATATACATCGGTTACATTCGATTTTATCGAATCTATGGTTATCGACAAGGGCATCGCTATACTGAAGGCGGTTTTCGAGAGGTTTTCATGGGTTCAGAGCGGGCACACCGGGCACTATGTCTTATATATTCTGGCTGCGCTGGCCGCGTTTCTCTTTGCCGCCGTATGGAGAGGTGTTGCGTGAGTGGCGCGATGGTCAGATATTTCCTTATGATTGCCATATCGGGCGTCATCGCCGGGCTCATCGTCAAGGTAAAGGCAGTGTGGGCGGGCAGATACGGCCCTCCGGTCACTCAGCCATTTTTTGACCTTATCAGGCTTCTGAGAAAGTCCTCAGTGATAAGCAGAACTACATCTCCAATCTTTGCCCTTGCCCCCTCGGCAGCCCTTGGCGCTGTGTTGACGGCAGCAGTAGTGGTTCCTATTGCCGGACGCCCTGCCCTTATTCATTTCAACGGGGACTTCATATTTTTTACCTACGCTCTGGCCTTCGGCAAGTTATTCACCGTGTTTGGGGCGCTTGATACGGGCAGCAGCTTTGAAGGCATGGGCGTAAGCAGGGAGATTACATTTTCTGCGCTCATTGAACCTGCGTTTTTCATCATCATGGGCTCAATGGCTATGCTCACCGGCCACACATCTATTACCGGTATTTATTCGATGATCCCTGCCGCCGCCTACGACTTCGGACAGGGCGGTTTTCTGGCGTCAATCATGGGGGCAGCGCGCGCATGGTCACAGTCTGAACTATTAATCCCGGCCATCTGCGGCAACATCGTCCTTATGATGACAATCCTCGTTGAAGCAAGCCGTATGCCCGTTGATGACCCTACTACTCATCTTGAACTGACAATGGTCCATGAGGTCATGGTGCTTGACACTAGCGGTCCTGATTTGGGGTTTATCAACGCCGCAAATATGATAAAAATAACCCTGCTTGGCACCCTCATCACCGGCATAATCATCCCGCAGTGGGTGTCGCCGCTTGCCGGAGTAGTCCTGTATCTGCTTATGCTCACACTTATAGCTATAAGCATAGGGCTGCTTGAATCCACAATCGCACGGCTGCGCATGACACATGTGCCGCAGTTTATACTTGGGGCTACGTCTGTGGCCCTAATCGTCTTAGCCGTGCTGATGCTGGGGGTGCATAAGTGATACATAACCTGGTCGTCGTGCTATTTGGCGTTACACTTCTTTATATCTCCACAACCAGCAGGCTTGGCGCATATATCAAGGTGCTGTCAGTTCAGGGGCTGCTCCTGTTTCTATTTTCCCTGTCTCACGCAGGGAATATGAAACTAGGTCACACAATGATTCTTGCATTTGAGACCCTCGTTGTAAAGGCCGCCGTCACACCCCTGTTTATTCACTACATCATCGAAAAACTTGACATCAAACGGGTGACAGAGCCGTATATCGATAACTTTATCTCCCTTATTGTGGCAACCGCCATTATCTCTGTATCATTTGTCCTGTCTGTGGCGCTGAGAAACGCGGGTTCTGGTGTTGATGTCCTCACGTTTAGTATCTCCATCTCAGCGGTAGTGATAGGGCTTTTTATCGTCATAACCAATCAAAAACTAATTACCCATGTTATGGGATTTCTGGTGCTTGAAAACGGGGTGTTTATGATGTCGCTGTCCCTTGCCTCAGAAGTGCCGGTAGTTGTGGAGGCCGGAGTTCTGCTTGATGTGTTTATGGGTGTATTTCTCATGGGGATATTCCTGAACCGTATGAAATCTACGTTTGAAAGTTCAGACGTAACCCTTCTGAGGAGACTAAAGGATTGATACTCAGCGAATCTATGTTGATTGCCATGCCAGCGTTATTTGCTGCGCTTTCTATCGGACTAAAGGCGATTCGGGCGGTCAGTGCCAAAGCGCCATTCTTTGACAAGACGATAATCGTTGCGGCGGCGGTTACTCACCTTGTGATGACGCTGCTCCTTTCATATGGGCCATCCATGACATATGGGCAGCACGCCCCGGATGCCTTAATCGGCGCCGATGCCCTGAACTATCTCTTTCTCCTTATACTGTCCACACTCTTTCTGGCCTCAGCGCTCTACAGCACTGTCTTTATCGCAGAGATGACCGTTCTGATACGAGAGGCACACGACGAAAAATATAACCACTGGTATGTACCAACAATGCTCTTTACGCTGTCTACGTTGAGCGGCGTTATACTGAGCAGGAATCTGGGCCTGATGTGGGTATTTATCGAGGCAACGACCCTGTCGACTGCCCCGCTCATCCTTCATCACAAGGGAAAGGAATCGCTTGAGGCGGTGTGGAAATACCTCTTCATCTGCTCAGTGGGCATTGCCCTTGCCTTCATTGGTGTACTGGCGATGACAGAGGCCGGTAGATCAATCAAGGACGCAGGTCTGAATGTCGATGCGCTGAGCGCCGGGGCAGCGAATATCTCACCGCTTTGGGGGGGGATTGCCTTCGTATTTGCACTTGTTGGTTTTGGAACGAAGATGGGCCTTGCCCCCATGCACACATGGCTGCCTGATGCGCACTCTCAGGCGCCCTCACCGGCGTCGGCGATGTTTTCTGGTGCGCTGACGATTTCTGCCTTTTTGTGTATTCTGCGCTACTATCAAATATTCTCCTCAACGCCGATGATTGGCTTTATCAGGCAGCTCATGCTTATTCTTGGCCTCGTTTCCCTGTTTGTTTCGGCTGTGTATGTCATCAGGGCGGGGAATTTTAAGAGAAAACTTGCGTACTCGACAATTGAGCATATGGGGATTCTGGCAATAGGGATGGGGCTTGGCGGGGGGGCGGTTTATGCCGTGATGCTCCATACGCTTTGCAGTTCGCTTGCCAAGCACTCGTTATTTCTTACGTCGGGGAATTTCCTGCACGCCTATGGCACAGTCAACGTAAAGGATATTCGCGGCGGGGTTGACCGTGTGCCACAAAGCGCGTGGCTATTAGTGACAGGAACCCTTGCCCTTTTGGGATTTCCACCCTGGGCGATTTTCATTACGGAGTTTTCAATGCTCAGGCAGATGGTGACAGACGGCAGATGGTTTATACTTAGCGTGGTTGCCCTTTTTTTAACGGTCATTATCTATGGATTTGCCGCAGCGGTGATGCGCATGGCATTCTCTAAAGGACAAGGTGAGCCTGTTCAAAAACATCATGAGCCCATCCTGTCAACCCTGCCGCAGTGGACATTCATAGCGGCGCTGGCTGCCCTGGGGATTCACATCCCTCAACGTTTGAATACGCTGCTACATCAGGCAGCCGCAGCGCTTGGAGGCAATTAATGGGCGTCTGGGCGGCAATAAAAAATGGCATCTCTATACCGAGAAAGGCAATCCCCATATTATCGATGGCAGACCTGGCGCAAGACACTGCCGCGCATGTAAAAGACGGCCTCAGACCTGTTCACTTTTTCGGGCATCCCACGCACGAAGACAA
The DNA here is from genome assembly GCA_001541255.1 of Candidatus Magnetominusculus xianensis. Classification (GTDB taxonomy): domain Bacteria; phylum Nitrospirota; class Thermodesulfovibrionia; order Thermodesulfovibrionales; family Magnetobacteriaceae; genus Magnetominusculus; species Magnetominusculus xianensis. Next base: position 10,401 of record LNQR01000065.1, on the reverse strand, counting down.
GTACGAAATCATAGCTGTACTGGCTGATGACACATCAAACACGCTTATGGCGGCCTCTGCATTGGCCGGGCCGGGTATGACATATGATTCGATAACCCCCCATGCCCCTGCCCTTCACCTGTTTGAACGAGAACTCTACGAACAAACCGGCATCATACCGGCGGGGCACCCCTGGCTTAAACCAGTTAGAGATACAGGGCCAAGCGCGTCACAGGCATTGTACAGCTCACTCGTCAGAGACACGCACGAAGTAGCAGTAGGACCGGTTCATGCCGGTATAATCGAACCAGGACATTTCAGGTTTATCTGCCACGGCGAGGAGATTTATCACCTTGAGATACAACTAGGCTATCAGCACCGCGGTATTGAACCCCTCTTTAAAGAGGGCAGCCCGATGCTGAAGGCCCCGCTTGCCGAATCCATAGCCGGGGACTCAGCAATAGCCCATGCGTGGGCTTATGCCGCCGCGGCAGAAGCACTCTGCGGGATTGAGCTGTCTCCAAAGGCTGAGATTCTGCGCGCCATAGCCCTTGAGCTTGAGCGCATAGCGATGCACCTCGTGGGGCTTGGCGGGGTTTCGCTGGACATTGGATTTTTGCCCGGGGCATCTGCCTATGGCCGCATTCGCACAGCCGTAATTAATACAACATTAATGCTCTCCGGCTGCCGCTTTGGCAGGGGGTATATACGTCCTGGCGGTGTGCTTGCAGACATTGGCGTGGACTTAAGGCAGCACATCATGGATATGACGGCAGAGATAGCACGCGACCTCGAGATTGTAAACCAATGCCTGTTTAATAATCCAGGCGTGTTATCAAGACTGGAATACACGGGAAGGATAAGTACGGACTTGGCATGGAAGGCAGGGCTTGTCGGTATAATAGCAAAATCTGCCGGTCTTCCCATAGATGTTAGGGCAGACCAGCCCTACGGCATATACAAGCATGACAGGATTGACCCGGTCACACTGAACTCGGGAGATGTCTATGCGCGCGTCAAGCTCAGGGCGCTTGAGATAACACAGTCAATAGAATTAATCCGCGGCTGGCTGAGTTTTGGCCTGATGACCGGAGATATTTATACAGCCCCGCCGCTGTTAGGGCCTGACAGATTCGCCGTTGCACTCATTGAGGGATGGCGCGGTGAGGTCTCTCACGCGGTACTAACCGGGGGTAACAGCGAAGTTGATCACTATAAGGTAGTGGATGCCTCGTTTCACAATTGGTTTGGCCTTGCCCTTGCTGTCAGAAGAGGAGGGATTTCAGATTTCCCGGTCTGCAACAAGAGTTTTGATGCCTCTTATGCTGGGCACGACCTGTAGGAGAATTTCATGTTTGACGCATTACGGGTAAGATTTAACCAGGGATTCAGAAGCATAAAGGATGTAAAAGCGGCACGGCCTCCTGAGGGATTTCGAGGGCTGCCGATTATTGAATCAAGGGACTGCCCAAACGGCTGCTTCAGATGCGGCGATGTGTGCCCGACGGGGGCGATTTCATTTAACCCGCTTGCCATAGACCTGAATAAGTGCATACTCTGCCCCGAATGTGTGCGCGTATGCTGCAATGGGACAATAAAATTTTCAAACTCTATAGAACTAGCTGCAACAGAGCCGTCGTCATTAATAATATCTGCCCAAAGGAAGACCCCTGTGGTAAAGGTAAACGAAGGGCTTCGAAACTATTTTAAACGCTCGTTCAAACTCCGAAGCGTATCAGCAGGTGGGTGTAACGGCTGTGAACTGGAGTTAAACGCCCTGTCAAACGTAAACTTTGACATCGGGCGCTTTGGTATAGACTTTGTCGCCTCACCAAGACACGCAGACGGCCTCGTACTGACCGGGCCGATTACTAAAGGCATGGCCTATGCCTTAAGGGACACATACGAGGCAATGCCCAGCCCCAGGGCGCTTATTGCTGTTGGTAGTTGTGCCCTAAGCGGCGGCCTGTTTGCGAAATCAACCGCCGTTGACCGCTCGTTTTTAGACACTATAAGACCAGTCCTTTCAATCGCCGGCTGCCCGCCCCATCCGCTTACAGTTATCAACGGGCTGCTTAAACTGCTTGGGCACGATTTGTAATATTATGTTGTAACGTGTATAATATTAAATTGATTACGATATATGGGGGGTAAGTATTGTGACAGTTAAAAGGAGCAGGCCGGACGCTAATACCAAGAAACTTGGTGCGGCATTGCTGGAGGCCGGTGTAATTAAGGAAGAGGAGCTAAAGTCGGCCCTGGCCGAGCAAAAGCGTACTGGTAGCAAACTAGGCAAAGTGCTTATAGACCTCGGCTTTACTTCTGAAATGGAAATTGTTCATACAGTTGCAGACACCATGGGGCTTGAGAGCATAGAAATTCAAAAAACCGAGATTGAGGCAGCCGCCATTAACGCAGTACCGGTAAAACTCGCAGAGAAACACCTTGTTCTGCCTATCAACTTTGCAAACAACCGTATAACCGTGGCAATGTCAGACCCGCTTGACCTCGGGGCAATCAGAGACATTGAGTTTGTCACGGGGAAAAAAGTAAAGCCGGTAGTTGCAACTTTGTCTGAAATAAGAAGGGCAATTCAGACTTATTACTACAATGTAAAGCCCCGAATGCTGGGAGAGATACTGGTAGAGGCGGGAACTATTAAGCCGGAGCAGCTTGAGGCATGTCTTAAAAAACAGAAGACAAGCAAGAAAAAACTTGGCGGCATTATAACTCAGATGAACTTTGCCACAGAGGCTGAGATAGCGCGCGGCTTGTCGTCACAACTTAATATGCCGTACATTGATCTGACCTTTGTAGGCATACAAAATGATGTAGCCAGATTGATAGATAAGGACTTCGCCTTGAAATATGTGCTTGTACCGTTACGTGCCACAAACCGGATGGTGGAAATAGCTATGGCCAATCCAATGGACATTGACGCCATAAGGGAAGTCAAGTACATGCTTAACAAGGAAGTTGAAGTAGTTATCTCTACACCAACAGAAATAGAGAATGCCATTCGCCGCAATTACGCTGAAATTACACTTGACAGGTCAACTGGGGCAACGCAGGTTGATTCATTTGAAAGGCTTAATGAACTCTTTGCAGATCAGGAGCAAACAGATTCTAAACTGGACATAAAAACTGACCGTATTGATGTTTACAGTGAAGCAAACAAACTGTTAAAAGACAGTGAATCCCCGCCGGTTATCCAGCTTGTAAATAAAATAATATTAAACGCCCTTAAATCCAGGGCAAGCGACATACACATAGAGCCTCACGAACACACATTTAACATTAGATTACGTGTTGACGGGATAATGTCCAGCCTTACGCAGCTTTCAAAGACTTACGCCCCTTCTGTGGTCTCAAGGATAAAGGTTATGGCCAAGCTGGATATATCTGAAAGACGCATCCCGCAAGACGGTGGGATAAAGATCAAGGTCGAAGGCAAGGGGGTTGATCTCCGAATCTCTACGCTGCCTACGCAATATGGCGAAAAGGTGGTTATCAGGATTCTTGACCCGTCGTCGTCAAGTTTGTCGTTAGTTGATATAGGCTTGAACGACAAGGATTATCAGATGGTGTTGGAGATGATAGAAAAGCCGCAGGGGCTTGTGCTTGTTACAGGACCAACCGGCAGCGGCAAAAGCACTACATTGTATTCTTCGATGAATCACCTGATGACCGAAATAAGTAATGTTATTACGATTGAGGACCCTGTTGAATATAATCTCAAAGGCGCTATTCAGGTAAATATAAACGATAAGGCAGGACTTACATTTGCATCTGCCCTGCGTTCGGTACTGAGACAAGACCCTGACATTATAATGGTAGGAGAGATGCGCGACCCGGAGACTGCTGAAGTAGCAATTCAAGCCTCGATAACAGGGCATCTTGTTATAAGCACGCTGCACACAACCACTGCCGTTGCCGCAGTTACAAGGCTTAAGGGTATGGGTATCAAAGGCCACTTTATAGCGTCGTCTTTGAATGGAATCATTGCCCAGCGGCTTGTCAGGAAACTTTGCAACACATGTAAACAGACCTATACGCCATCGATGGAAGAACTCATATTGCTGGGTCTGAAAGGGGAAAGTGTAGGCGCTAATGCCAGGTTCTGTAAGCCGGTAGGATGTGACGAATGCGGAGGACGCGGCTTTAGGGGCAGGACAGGGATTTATGAAATCATACCAGTTAACCAAACAATCAGAAAACTCATATTCGAGGAAGCCGGAGAAAACGATATATCTCGTGCTGCTTTTGACGCCGGTATGCATTCTATTACCGAGGACGGACTTAGGAAAACGATGGAGGGGATAACTACTATCGAGGAGGTAATGAGGGTAACATCGAACATATCAAGCAGGGAGATGGTTATATGCAAAAATTGTACTCTGCCGCTGAGTTCTGATTACGTCTTTTGCCCGTTTTGCGGTCATTCGTTGAAACATAAATGTCCTAAATGCCTGAATCCAAGGAATCATGATTGGAAGTTTTGCCCCTTCTGCAATGAGGTGTTTAAGGACTAGCCGCCATATTTCTTAATGAATTCCAGCAGGACTGCCTTTTTTATAGGTTTGGTCAGGTGTTCGTCACAACCGGCCTCGCGGCTTCTATCTTCGTGTTCTTTTAGGGCATGGGCTGTGAGGGCGACGATTGTTGTCCTCCGGACGTTTTGTTCGTTTTCCCACTGTCGAATTTCCCTTACAGCGGTCAGACCATCCTTGACTGGCATTTCCATATCCATCAGGACTATGTCATAGGTGCCGGATGTGAATTTCTCTACAGCTATCTGACCGTTTTCTGCCGTTTCAATCTTATGCGGGGTCTTTTTCAGATACATCAGTATCAGGTTTCTGTTGTCTTCGTTATCCTCTACGAGTAATATTCTAAGCGGTCTTGTCCCGGATTGATCATCTTTTAAAACTGTCGGCACGATATTTGTACCTGTCGGCTTTAGGCTGAGTTTGCATTCATTGTCGAGTTTAAACTTCGCCGTGAATGAAAAGACGCTACCCTTGCCATACTCACTCTCTACGTGAATCTTGCCCCCCATCATCTCGATAAACCTTTTGGAAATGGTCAGACCTAAGCCCGTGCCGCCATATTTTCTTGTCGTTGAGGAGTCAACTTGTGTAAACCGCTCAAATACCGCATCCAGTTTATCTTTTGGAATACCAATGCCTGTATCTCTTACCGAAAACTTCAACTCTATCTCAGACGCAGTCGAATTCACGACCTCTGTCATTATGGCAATCTCACCTTTATCTGTAAACTTGATGGCATTACCAATGAGATTGACGATTATCTGTCTCAGGCGCATCGGGTCACCTACCAGGCCTATTGTCTCAGGCATATGTGACAAGACAAGCTCCAGCCCCTTTTGATGGGCACGGAAGGACATCACCTCGCCTATCTTATCCAGCAGTTCGTTCAAATCAAAGCAAATAGACTCAAGCTCAAACAGGCCGGCCTCCACCTTTGACAGATCAAGGATGTCGTTTATTATCGCAAGCAGGCCGTCTCCGGCGTGCCTGAATGTCCTGATATACTTCGCCTGCTCTTCGGTTAATGTCGTCTCTGACAGCAGGTCAGCCATGCCTACAATAGCATTAAGCGGGGTGCGAATCTCGTGGGACATGCTTGATAAGAACTCTGTTTTGGACTTGCTGGCCGCTTCGGCCTGGTCTTTTGCAATTTTCAGATTTTCAGATAAATCAAGCAATTCTTTTTCTCTCTTTCTCTCGGCAGTAATATCCCAGTTAACACCAATCATACGGACTGGCTGACCGGAGGCGTCTCTTTGGGTAATCGAGGAGGCCTTGATTGTTTTCTCCCCTGATGATGTAATAATACGGAACTCTGCGTCATAATCTGCCTCCCCTCTTAGGGCCGCGCCAAGTTTTTCTTCTGCTGCTGGCAGGTCATCAGGGTGTACTTTAGCAGACCAATCAGAATAGGCTCCCGTGAAATCTTCCGGTGGCATCTCATATAGCTTGAACATTTGTTCATTCCAGATGAGCTTCGATTGTTTCACGTCATAATCCCATATCCCAAATCCACCTGAATGAACGGCCAGGCTCAGGCGCTCAGAAAGGCGCGTTAATTCCTCCTCGGCCTCTTTACGCTTACTTATGTCAACAATCAGGCCGACAAATATACTCGTGTCTGATTTTATCTCACTCACAGATAGTTCAATCGGGAATGTAGTTCCATCTTTCTTTTGTGCGCGGACTTCTCTGCCAATACCGATGATTTTCTTCCTGCCGGTCGTAATATAATTTAACAGATACTGGTCGTGCCCGCTTTTGTATGGCTCGGGCATGAGCATCTTAACATTCTGGCCTATGACCTCACTGGCATCATATCCGAATGTCCTCTCGGCAGCGCGGTTAAAGAGCTGGACTGTACCAATGTGGTCGATAATAATTATCGAATTGACGGCGCCATCCAAAATCGCGCGCATCATGGACTCACTTGCCTCTAATTCACTGGTCTTTTTGAGCGCCTGCGATTTTGTCTTCGGCATAAACGGGGGTTACCTTGCCCCTATCTCTGGAAGCCTAATTGTAAATTTGCTCCCCCTGCCCAACGTGCTGTCAACCTCGATAACCCCTCCAAGCATAGTTTCAACAATACGTCTGCATAGATATAATCCCACGCCAAGCCCCGGCGATGTACCGCTTTTCATATCCACTTTTTCAAACGCATCAAAAAGCCTCTCCTGAAATTCGGGTAAAATCCCTGAACCGGTGTCGCGGACGAAAAATAAGACATCCTCCTCACCTACATCATAGCCGATTTCCACCTCGCCAAATTCGGTGAATTTGATGGCGTTATCAACAATCAGGCGCAAGACCTGCCGCAGCCTTTTCCCATCTGTAAAGATGGTATGTTCACCCTCTGGCATCGTAATAACTAAATTCAGGCCCTTCTCTGCCGCAGCCTCCTTGTAATAGAGTCGTAGTTCTTCAAGCATTGCCCGTATGGCAATATCTTCATAGTGCAGGGGGTGGTCACTTCTTTTCATGGAAGCAACTTCTAAAATATCTCCGATGATTTCGTTCAGGCGTCTGGCTGCGGTGACGATGCGTTTGAGACCGTCTGAGAGTACATCTTTGTCCAGATTACCCTCTTCGCTGCGTTTATATAGGGCGCTTGAGAGGCCGATAAGGGGGATGAGCGGGGTATGGAGTTCGTGGCTTGCCATGGCGATGATGAGGTTTTTTGATTCCTCTATTTTCGCTATAAAGGCGGCCTCACGCAGCTTCCGCTCGGTTTCTTTTTTTTTGACTGCCTCGCTGATAGCGTATTTAAAGAGCCGCCTGTTGATGGGTTTACCGATGAAATCGTCGGCATTTTCTCTGAATGCCTGAGCTGTAAGGTCGCGTGATGTATCTGAGGTCATAAATATAATAACAGCATCGACCTTTCTGTCTTCACGAAGTTCGATTAACAGGTCAAGGCCGTCGCGTCCGCCAAGGTTATAGTCAAGGAGAATAACGTCAAAATCAGAAGCAATGGTCTGCGTGAGGGCGCCTGCTGCGTCAACCGCTTCAAAGACAATGTAGTCCGGCTCCAGAATATTACGAATCAGAAGCCGTATAGCCTCATCGTCATCGACTACCAAAACAGTCTTCGCACCACCCGCCTTGACTTTTAAAATATTCTCATCGAGTTTATACATAATAGTGAATCCTCCTTTGACGTGTATAATTATAACATATATAAAAATTAATTCTGTTAGAATATTCCTGTACAGATGGTTGATTTTCCTTTAGTTTATATGATGTAATCTATGCACTATGGGGCAAATACCTGGTGATTTTGGATAACTTTTTTCTTAATATCCTCTACCGTCCTGCCACTGTTATGAACGGTGTCTTTGCGAGCTGGGCTATATTTGCTGCTTGTGCGTTTGGATTCTATATGCTATTGCGCTATGCTGGCAGCTCTGGCATCAGCGCTGGCGTCAGGACATTGGTTTTTGTCGCTGCCTCGGGGTTGATGGCTGTATACACAGTTGAGCTGTATTTATATCTGACGTCTTACGCGTATGGAGACCATGTCGAGCCGGGCATTGCCGCTATATCATGGATTTTTACTAAGGGCAGGGCAGTATATCCCCCGTTGGGTTCGCCGGACAGGTACAGTTTTGTTTATGGACCAGCCCTGTTTATCATCAATGGTTATATAATGAAGGCACTCGGGCCCTCAATTCTAACGTCTAAGCTGGGCGGCGTCATGGCTGCAATATTGGCGGTAGTGTTGTCGTTTCTCTCATTCAGAAAACTTTCAGGCAATCAGGCCGCATTTATTGCCGCTGCTCTGATAATATTAATATTCATGGACTTTCCTGTGGTTACGTTTTGGCAGCGAGCAGACCCATTCATCATCTTTTTCGTAGTCCTTGCATTATATGCCTCAACGTGCGGCAGCAAGACGGCGGCGGTCATTGTCACAGGCATTTGTACCGGCATATGTGCGGACTTAAAGCTGCACTCAGTCTTATATTTCATCCCTGTTGCTGCACTGCTTTATGTCCGTTTTGGTCTTGCATGGGGTATCGGTATGTATGGGCTGGGATTTATTGTGGCATTAGCGCCTTTTGTCATATTTGAAAACATCTCTTTGTATAACTATGCTATGTGGATGAGGGCTACGGCGAGGCATGGGCTTGAGCTTACACTTTTTATAAAGAATCTAAACTTTATCGCATTGAAGATTGCTGCTGCTGCGCTGATATACTTATACGGCTTTAAAGATACGGTGAAACTCAGGCGGTATATGCCTGCAATATGGGCATTTTTAGCTGTCTCGCTGGCGGTTTCAGTTGTGGCGTCGAAGCCCGGAGCGGGTGTACACCATCTGCTGCCGCTCATACCGGTTATGATTTATTTATTTCTGGCAGCCGCCTCAACCGTGAACGTTGACCCTTCCAAAAAAAACATATTTATTGCGATATTAATATCGTCTCTGATAGTGACTACTATGCCTGCCCTTAAGACCCCTATCATTTTATATATGAACATAAAGGAGCGCGCAGCAGCGCCAGAGATATTTAATGAAGTGGAGGGCATTATAGCGGCCTACCCATCGCAGACTATCGAAATGGGTTACGCAGGCGATGGTACATACCCGCTGACGTACTATCGTCCATTATTGGTATTTCACACCGGTATCTACTCGTTTGACGCTGCGTCACTTATGGACAATGTATTAAGCGGTATATCTATACCAGAGGCTGCCATAAGGGCAGTCTCTGAGTGCAGGACAGGCATATGGCTGATACCGCGAGGTGGTCAGGCATTTTCAATGAACGGCTATGACAAGTCATCAGGTGGACTATTTACCAGCACATTTCAAAGCGCCTTCACACAGCGGTATAAGATAGTCTCAAGCACGCGTCATTTCGATATCTGGTCATGCACACCGTAGTGAATTGCCGAATGCAGATTGATTTCATTTGCAATATTAAGCTATAATTAATCTATGCCTACGACATTACCGGTAGAAGTATATGACCTGATAGAGAGTAAAGCAGGCAAAGAAGAAGCCCGTGAAATCGGGAAAATCTTAACGGTCGCCTTTGACGCTATCGAAACAAAAGCCGAAACCGTTGTTATTCAAAAAAAAGCTGAGATTAAAGAGGAATTAACCAAAGAGCTGGTCACTAAGGAAGACTTACTAAAGATGGAAGGCCGCTCAAACGAGAAGATTACTGCCGTTAGAGAAGATTTACTAAAGTTAGATGGCAGTTTAAACGTGAAGATTAGCACCGTTGAAAGCAGTTTAAACGTGAAGATTAGCACCGTTGAAAGCCGTTTAAGCGAGAAGATTAGCACCGTTGAAAGCCGTTTAAGCGAGAAGATTAGCGCCGTTGAAAACCGTTTAAACGAGAAGATTAGCGCCGTTGAAAACCGTTTAAACGAGAAGATTATTGCCCTCGAAGGTCGGCTCAACGAGAGAATTACTGCTGTTGAAGGCCGCATGAACGAGAGATTTGCTGCTGTTGAAGGCCGCATGAACGAGAGATTTGCTCGTATGGAATTGAAAAATAAATTGTACTTTTTAACACTCCTATTCGTCATACTTTTAACAAACCCCAAAGCCCTTGACCTGATTGCCAAACTCTTTGGCCTTGTAAAATAGACGGCCTTGTAAAGTAGACATGTGACCACCCGCTGCCTTCACACCCCGGAGACATCAAGCAGTGTCAGCGTCCCATTACCATTAGCCGTCACAATCGTCCCCGGCTGCTCCGGCACATGTGCGATATGCCGGGGAATCCACGGCAGCCGTATCGTATCAATTAACTTGCCAGATTCCATATCCCATTGCTTCAACGTATTATCAGATGAGCCGGAGATTATCCCTTTGCCATCTTGGGTTAGAATACAGGTATAAACCCCGCCTTGA
>LNQR01000064.1 GCA_001541255.1 Candidatus Magnetominusculus xianensis | reverse complement strand
ATTGACCTGTTGTCCTCTAAATACTACTATGCCTCTAAAGTCAGAGACCCTATCGCACAGCTCTCTTTATTTTAACCGGACACTAATGTCACAAAGAATTCAAGGGATGATTTACTCTAATCCCTTATGCTATACTCAGCCCTGGTGATTAGTAAGTGAACAGCCTTTTTACACATACGTCCAAAGGGGACGAAGTTGGATATCTGAAGCATGGCTCCGGCCCCAGAAAGGTCATCTTCATTCATGGCAACCTTGCATCGTCGCTTTGGTGGAGGAAGTCACTTCAACTTATCAGGCCGGGGTATGAGGCATATGCGCTTGATTTACCCGGCAGCGGCGGCACACCGGAGACTCGCAGCCGCCATACGCTTGATTACTTAGCTTCGTTTGTCAATGACTTTGCCGATGCGCTGAGATTAAATCGATTTTATCTCGCCGGACATTCAATGGGCGGAGGCATTGCCCAGTTGTTTGCTATAAACTATCCTGAGAAGATAGAGAAACTCGTCCTCATCAATTCTATCGCTATGGATGGGCTTGCACTTGGCTTTGACTATGACGATAACATGATGCGCGCAATTATGCAAAACGAACCAATGCTGAGGCACTGGTTGAGGGCGGTTATGCCCGGCATGTCAGATGACGAGATGTTTGAACAGATTTTAGCACATGCGCTGAAATCATCAGAGCAGGTCTTTGTAGAGCATCCGAGGGCGATGTCAGAGGCCAACTGGACGGACAGGATTCATAAAATAAAATGTCCTGCACTCTTTATCCATGGCGCATGGGATGATTTAATACCAAAGGTTGGCAGCGAAAGAACGGCGCGGGCTATTGCTGAGTGTCAGCTTACCTATCTGGAAAACTGCGGCCACAGCCCAATGCTTGAGGCACCGCAGGCGTTTAACGACCTGATATTTGATTTTTTCGAAAAATAATTCTGCACTGTCAAAATATTAACATACATATCTTATTAAAATAAGCTAAACTAATACATTATGTTAATGACGTAACATGCGGGTATAAAAGAACAATTATGCTGTATGCTCACGTTGTGCCAGCCGACACCCCATAAAAACTAGTGTTTTAATATTGACATAGCACAAAAATAGCTATACAATATAAAATTGTTATGGAAATAAAAACGCATTTTGATAAGCTGATTGGGAAGTCTGCCCAAATGCAGCGTCTTTATAATATGATTAGCAAGGTCTCGCGCGCCGACAGTACGGTACTTATAACAGGGGAAAGCGGCACAGGGAAGGAACTAGTAGCTCAGGCGATTCACAAGAACAGCGCGAGGGCAGAAAATCCCTTTATTCCCCTGAACTGCGGTGCGATACCAAAGGACTTGCTTGAGTCTGAGCTGTTTGGGCATGAAAAGGGTGCATTTACAGGGGCGATAAATACGCGCAAGGGGCGTTTTGAGCTTGCTGACAAGGGTACAATACTGCTTGATGAGATAGGAGAGCTTCATCCATCGCTTCAGGTAAAACTTCTAAGAGTGCTTCAGGAAAGGGAATTTGAGCGGGTAGGGGGGACAAGGACAGTAAAGGTTGACATCAGAATTCTGGCAGCTACGAACAAAGACCTCGGTGTGGCGGCAAAGAACGGTAATTTCAGAGAAGACCTCTACTATCGCCTCAACGTTATTCCGATTCACATCAGCCCTCTGAGAGAGCGCAAGGACGATATACCATTACTGATAGAACACTTTATCAATAGATTTATTGGGAAGTTCCCGGATTCACAGGATGGTAAGGAGGGCCAGAGAACCCTGAACATCCTTCCGGAGGCCATTGACTTAATGCTTAACTACCAGTGGCCGGGAAACGTCAGAGAACTTGAAACGCTGATAGAGAGATTTGTGATATTAGATGAGACAGGCACTATAACTCAGGAAGATTTACCCCCAAGATTCTCTGATGCCAGACAAAAGGCGGAGTTCTCCGGGGTCTTACAGTATCAGATGTCCCCTGAGGGGATTGACTTACAGACACACCTCGATGACATTGAGACATCGTTCATTATTCAGGCCATGGAAATCTCCGGCGGCGTGAAAAGCAAGGCAGCAGCGCTGCTTGGGCTGAACAGGACTACTTTTCTTGAGAAACTAAAGAAAAAAGGACTTGACGCAAAGTTAAACGAATCGCCAATCACGTAAAGCGTCGGATTTTTGACATTCAACGTAGTAAACCCCTTTGATTATAGTTGTTTCCGTGCTGGCCCGTTCTGGTATATATTTTGCATACTATATTGCTATGTGTTCTGAGGTAACATAGTGATGAATAGATTTCTGACAGCGGGGATAGTGATAGCTGCAACGTTATATGGCGCTGTGGTTGCAGATGCCATTAATGTAGGCAAGGTGCTGGTAACGCCTGAGCTGAAACAGGCGTGGCTGTATCTTGAGTTGAAAGACTACAAACGTGCTAAAGAAGCGCTGAATGACTGTTACCTGAAGACCACAGAGACCGGCGCTGCCTGTAGTTTTCTCCATGCCAGGATTCTTGACAGACAGAAAAACTCACTTGGCGCTATCGACTCATACAGAAAGGCCTTTACATTCTCCACAAACCCGGATGTGCGCGCAGAGGCGCTTTTTAGGAAATCAGAGCTGTTTTTTGAGAAAAAGTACCCACATGAAACCCAGACAGGCTTCAATCAGTATTTGGATTTATTCCCTAACGCAAGAAATGTCGAAAAGGCTAATCTCTATCTCGCAAAAAGTTTCGACATGTCGAAAAAATATGCCGAGGCGCTTGCTGCATATGAAAAGGCAGGGGATAGCGCAGCCGCCCTTTACGGCAAGGCAAATATGCTCCAGAAAACAGGCAAGATAAACGAGGCCAGGCAAGTGTATGAAAAGGCCGTCCAGCAGGATGCTGATTATCTGGACGCAAACGAAGAGACACGCTTTCTGTATGCTGAAAATCTCCTCCAGACTGGCAACATACCCAGGGCAAAAGATATTTTCAAACTGATAAGCGATAAAAAGGGAGCAAATGAAAAATTAAAAGAAAAGGCCGACCTCACCATTGGCACAATCGAGGCAAATGCCTCAAACACCGGTGGGGCAGTCAAATATTTGACCATGGCAGCAGATGCCAAAAACAGGGACATTAAGACAAAGGCCCTGATGATGCTTACCCGCATAAATTTAGATGCAGGAAAACTGCCTGCTGCACAGAAATCCATCGATGCCCTAAAGAAACTCTACGTAAGCGGCAAGGACAAGGAAGAACTGGATTTTTATAACATTGACCTCCTGTTAAAGGAAAAAAAATATAAAGATGCAGCCAAACTCATAAAGTCTATGATTGCAAAGAACCCAAACTCAACAACCCTCGTACAAAAACTTGAGACCACTCTGAATGAGACTGCACAGGCCGATAAGGAGCTGTTCACATCCCTGTGGAAAGACTACGGAAAGACATTTTTTAATCCATACTATGAAAAACTTGTCCTAAAGGCAGCCGATATATTGAAAACCAGCGGTGGCAAGCCATACATAGAAGTCCTTGATTGGATATTACACAACTCCTCAGACTTGGAACGACAAAATGCCCTCTATGAACTCTCCCAACTCTATGCAGACAAGGGTGACAAGGCAACAGCAGTAAAATACCTCGGGCAGTTGAAAAAATATAAAGTGCCGACTGATGACATCCTAAGGTCTGAGGCACAGGTGCTTTACGATAATCAGGACCTAAAGGGTGTGTACGAAAGATTGACTGCCATCAGACACTTTACCAAATACGACCTTCAGATGTTCAGAGACTCCATAGCTTTTGCCCCGGATAAGGAGAAGGCTATGGCGTTTTATGCACAGGCAGTGAAAAACCTGGGGGGCAATTCTGAAGATGACATGAACATAGCAGAGCATTTATTGCAGACCGGCAAAAAAGACGAGGCCGTTAATTACTACAGGCAGGCGCTGTCTAAGGACCCCTCAAACGAATGGGCATTATACAGGACAGGCACAATACTAAACGATACTGAGGGGAAAGAGGCATTGAAAAAACTCAGCGTGGGAAGCTCACAGTTGAGTAAATTTGCCAGATCGGTAATTCAGGGTGAAAGCGTTAGTAAACGGCTGGACGATATACAGTAGAACTTTAATAACATAAGGAAAACATAAGGAAAACTAATGGAAACCGTGAAGCCAATGGAAGATATATTGCGTCTGAACGACGCATTTCAAAACTTTATGCTTGCCTCGCAAAGTCTTGAGCATATGTATCAAAAACTCAAAGACCGTGTACAGTATCTGACCGAGGAGCTTGAGGAGAAAAACAGGCAGTTAGAAAAGGCGCTGTACGACACAGAAGAGGCAGAGGACTACCTGAAGGGGATCTTAGAGAGCCTGAGTGAATCTATTATCGTCATCGACCCCTCCGGAGATATTACCATGTTTAACAAAGCCGCCGAAAAGCTGATAGGCCTAGGCTCAAAAGAGGTAATAGGAAGGCCGTTTGACAGCCTCGATATAAAGATAGACAGCGATGGGGCTGATACATATCTAAAGACGCATAAAAAGAAGCGTAACGTATTGATATCCCGCTCAAACGTAAGCGACTCAAGGGGTTGTGTCAGGGGGCAGGTGATAATGATACAGGATATGACGAGAATAAAAGAGCTTGAGTCCCATCAGGAGCGCAATAAGCGCCTGATAGCGATGGGTGAGATGGCGGCACAGATTGTGCATGAAATCAGAAGCCCTCTGTGCAGCATAGAGCTTTATGCCAGTATGCTTGAGTCTGAGCTGGGTAACTCACCCCAGACGAACTTTGCAAAGGGAATCTACACAGGGATCAGGAGTTTGAACAATATACTTACAAATATGTTGTTTTTCGCAAAACCACAAAAGCCGCTCTTCCACTCGCTTAACTTAAACACCATAGTGACTGATACAATATTCATGCTGATGCCGCTTGTAGAGGCACGTGCAATTAAGTTTACCAGGAGTGAATACTGTGATATCCAGGTTCACGGCGATGCTGAGTTATTAAAGCAGGTCTTAATGAACGTAATAATAAACGCAATCCAGGCTGCCGGTGAGTCCGGCGAGATATTTATTAATGAATGTGTCAACGATAATAAGTCCGCTGTCGTAGAGGTCAAAGACAACGGTGAAGGCATAGAGCATGAGAATATAGAGAGGATTTTTGATCCCTTTTTCAGTACAAAGGAAAAAGGTACGGGGCTTGGGCTTGCCATTGCCTCAAAGATAATGCTGGCCCATGATGGGATAATCAGGGTAAAGAGCAAAAAGGGGATTGGCAGTACCTTTCAAATTGTACTGCCGCTAGAAATGTGATTGAAATTATGTTAGAATAATTAAATGGAGGGGCGATTGAAAACAATGAAACCTATATTGGTGGTCGATGACGACCCTCAGATGAGAGACGCATTAAAAGAGGCCATTCAAAGGCTTGGGTTTGAGGCTACAGTAGCAGAAAACGGTCAGGACGGTCTTGCTAAGATGGCCAATACGCCGTTTGCCCTGATTATCACAGATATGAAGATGCCGAGAATGGACGGTCTCGCCTTTTTGAAAGAGGTGAGAAGGCGTGTTGGGAACCTTCCCGTGCTGGTAATAACCGGCTACGGCACTGTGGAAAACGCAGTTGATTCGATGAAAGAAGGCGCTACAGACTATCTTATGAAACCGTTTTCATTCGATAAGTTAGGCAGCAAGATAAGCTCCATTATGGAGACCATGTCCTCGGACAGGGATATCATCACAGGCAATCCGAAGATGACGCGTCTGTTACAAATCTCCCGTGATGTTGCCGCAGGTGATACAACGGTGTTGGTCTATGGCGAGAGCGGCACGGGCAAGGAGCTGATTGCCAGATACATACACAGTCAAAGTCTCAGGAAGTTAAAACCATTTGTTGCCGTAAACTGTGCGGCAATCCCGGAAAATCTCATGGAATCTGAGCTTTTCGGTCACGAAAAGGGTTCTTTTACAGGTGCATCAGATAAGAAACTTGGTAAATTTGAACTGGCGAACGAGGGCACTATCCTCCTTGACGAAATAGGGGAGATGCCAATGGGCCTTCAGGCAAAACTCCTGCGTGTACTTCAGGAGAGAGAAATCGACAGGATAGGCGGAAAACACACCATCCCTATCAATACCAGGGTCTTGGCCACAACCAACAGGGACCTGAGAAAAGAGGCCGAAGCGGGGAATTTCAGAGAAGACCTCTACTACAGACTCAGTGTTTTCCCCCTGCATGTCCCCCCGCTGAGGGAACGCCCCGAGGACATTGCCCTGCTTTCAGACTATTTTATCAGGAAATTCTCCGCCCTGCTTAACAAAGAGGCCAAGCGGCTGTCAGATTCTGCCCTGAATTTTCTCCTTAGAAATCAGTGGCGCGGTAATATCAGAGAACTGGAAAACACTGTACATCGGGCAGTACTATTGTCAAGGAATCAGGAGATTGATATATCTGACTTCATGCTTGAAGAGCAACCTTCGGCCCGTAGGGTTGATTTGTCACCAGACAACAATAAGCGCGGCATAAAGGAAATGGAAAGAGACCTCATTATGAAAACGCTCAAAGACGTAAACGGCAATAAGACAAAGGCGGCAAAGATTCTGGGTGTAAACGTGAGGACAATAAGAAATAAGCTTAGTGAATATGGGAAATTTTTTCCAGATGAACAGTAAACTGTTGGAAATACGACGCCTCAGCGTCCTTTTTCAGACAGGCAGTTGTCAATGAGTTAAGTGTAAATATATAAATAATACACGTAGTTATGTTACAAGATATAAAGTATAAGTATAATAGCAGAATAAATAGTTTGGCTGGCATGATTATTGATAGATATATTAGCATATAATTGTAACTCGGAGGAGTGTATCATGGAATTGGACAGGGGATTTTTAAATTTAGAAAAGCTGATGAGTGCCACAGCGCTCAGGCACAGGGTGTTGACGTCGAACATTGCCAACTCTGACACACCCTACTATAAGGCAAAGGATGTTGACTTTAGTTCATTTTTTGACGGAGAGCGCCTGAAGATGGATGCAACGAAGCCGATGCACTTTAAAGATGGTGTGCCGATGTCTGCCTCCGGCGTAACGGTTGACGATAATGCCCTGTTATGGGGTGACAGCAACAATGTCGAAGTGGATATGGAAGTTGCGAAGATGACAGAAAACGCCTTAAAATATCAGGCGGCTGCAAAGTTGGTATCGCAGAAGATAATGATGTATAAAACAGCTATGAAGAGGAATATCTAATGGAATTAGCCGGAGTTTTTAAGACAAGTGCATCTGCCCTCGAAGCACAGCGTGAGAGGATGAACGTCGTGGCGTCAAATCTGGCAAACGTACACACGACAAGGACAGAGCAAGGCGGCCCATATAAGAGAAGGGATTTGGCGTTTCAGGTAGCCCCTGTGGGCAATGACCCTGGCACGATGAACAATGGCGTGAGGGTCTCAGAGATAGTAGAAGACCAGACTCCACCCACACTTATTTACGACCCTACACATCCGGACGCTAATCCTGAGGGATATGTGGCAATGCCAAATGTTAATGTAATAGAGGAAATGGTAAACATGATGATGGCATCAAGGGCATATGAGGCCAACGTATCGGCTTTTAATATATCAAAAAGTATGTACCTCAAAACGTTAGAGATAGGGAGGTAGTCATGTCAGGAATAACAATAAAAGGCTCTGGTCTTGAAATTCCACAGCAGATAAAACCTGCAAACAAGGGCGCTGCCGATTCAAACGCCGGTGGGTTTGACACTGCTCTGCGTGAGGCATTTTCAAAGGTCAATGCCATTCAACAGGAGGCCGACAAGGCAGTCGATGCCCTTGCTAAAGGCGGCGATGTAAATAACGCGGTAATGGCAATGCAGAAGGCTGATATGTCTTTTCAGTTGATGGTGGAAGTGAGAAACAGGCTTTTAACCGCATACGATGAGGTAATGAGGATGCAGGTGTAGTGAGCTGTTAGCTTGCTGAAGTTGTAGAGAGATGTAACAGGTAATTAAGGAACCAAGGCCGGCAGCAGCATACCGGCCCTGGCTGAAATTGGTTGATAGTGGAAGTTGCGGTTATTTTCTGAGATGCATTAAAATTAACGGGTACGCGGACTCAGACATGTAATCGTTTTATAAACAGCAAAAAATAAGCGCAGGACTAATTATGGCAAACACTATTGAAACGATAAAGAACTGGTCTAATAAGAAAAAGCTAATCATTGCATTATCGCTGGTGTTAGGCATAGCGGCGATAGTGTTGTTGTTTTCGTGGTCACAGTCGACAAACTATGCGATACTGTTTTCAAATCTTTCAGAGGCCGATGCAGGCAAGATGGTTGAAAAGCTGCAGCAGATGAAAGTCCCGTATCAGGTTACATCAAACAGCGTTATGGTTCCTGCTGAGAAGGTCTATGATCTCAGGCTCCAGATGGCTGCCCAGGGGCTGCCCCAAGGTGGTGGAATAGGGTTTGAGGTGTTCGACAAGACAGACTTTCAGGCAACCGACTTTGTTCAGAAGCTCAACTATAAGAGGGCGCTTGAGGGAGAACTTGCGAGGACTATAACGGCCCTTGGAGAGGTTGACAGGGCACGAGTTCATCTGGCAATGCCGGAGAAATCCCTTTTTGTAAAGGACAAGCAGCCCCCAACGGCATCTATACTTATTACATTAAAGCCATCAAGGTCGCTGACACAGGGGCAGATACAGGGCATCGTACACCTTGTCTCGAGCAGCATCGAGGGGCTGAACCCTAACGATGTGACTATTGTAGACAGCAGCGGCAACATGCTTACGCGCCATGCCGATGAGGTAATGGGTTTGACCAGTACACAGCTAGAGTATCAGCGAAAATATGAAAAAGACATAGAGGCCAGTGTACGGGAGATTCTTGAACCGGTAGTTGGCAAGGACAAAGTCAAGGTAAAGGTAAACACAGACCTAGACTTCTCACGCACAGAGATGAAAGAGGAAAAGTATGACCCAGACGGTGAAGTAGTAAGGAGCAGACAAACGTCAAGTGAAGAGTCTGTAACGCAGCAGCCTGCCGGGGTAGTCGGGGTTCAATCGAATCTGCCAGCAAAGACCACGCCGCAGTCACAGGGCGGTCAGCAGCAGACGAAGAAACTCAACGAAACGATAAATAACGAAATCACCAAGGTAACAAGCCATATTATAGCCCCATATGGTAAGTTAAAGAAGCTTACCGCTGCAGTATTAGTGGATGGCATATATACGGCAAAGGCAGACTCAAAAGACCCAAAAGACGTTGTATATACACCACATAAGGAAGAAGACTTAAAGCAGTACGAGAACCTTGTGAAGAAGGCCATTGGTTTTACTGAAAAAAGGGGAGACGAGGTCACAGTAATAAACATGCCATTTGAACCTCTGCAAAAGGAAGAGATTGCACCGGTTAAGAGAACCTATGCAGACTATCTCAAGGATGGTGTGATGGTTGTAAAATATCTGGCACCTGTGTTACTGGCACTCTTATTTGTTGCATTTGTGGTCAGACCAATAGTAAAATCTCTAGTACAGGAGTCAATGCCTACTGTGAAAGAGCTGCCGTATTCCAGAACAGTCGGCGATGCAGACGATGATGGCAGGAAGGCTCTGGCAGGCAAGGAAAAGGGTATGAAGATGCCGCCTACGGAGGAAATGACTATTAAGCGGGAGATGTCAGGCTGGTCGGATTGGGTGAAGGACAACCCAACGCAGGCAGCAGTACTCATAAAAGAGTGGATGTCTTCGGCAGCCGAGGAGCCATCATAATGGCAGAGAAATTATTACAACAGCAGCCTGGAACAAAGGAAGCCCCTGCGAAAGAAGACACACAGAGATGGATTAAGTGGGCGAAGGACAACCCTAAACAGGCGGCAGTGATGATAAAAGACTGGATAGGGACTGAAGAGGGAGGGTGAGAGAGAGATGATAGAGCTGACTGGTCCGGAGAAAGCCGCGATATTTCTGACGGCAATTGGTGAGGACGCCGCTGCCGAAGTGCTAAAAAGCCTTGATGTTAAGGAAATCGGCAAGGTTAGTTCAATGATGGCCAAGATTCAATCGCTGAAAGAGGAAGAGATAAAGTCGGTCTTCAAAGAGGCATCTACGAAGATTGAAAAGGGAGACATATACGTAGGGGGCGGTGACTATGTACGGCATATGCTGACTAAGGGGCTGGACGAAAAGACCGCAAAGGTAATTATGGAAAAAACTGCCGTTGAGTCAACCCTTGAGTCGCTAAAGAAGATTGACGCGAAAAAGCTGACCAACTTTTTGCTTACAGAGCATCCCCAGACCATTGCCCTTATACTTACCCTGCTTGACCCTGGACAGGCGGCAAATGTGCTGACAACGCTGCCAAAATCGTTAAAAGTCGATGTTGCTATGAGAATGGCAACCACAGAGGGTATCCCTGTGGATGCAATCGGGGAGATAGAAGATGTGCTAAAGAGCGAGCTTGACATAGACAGGAGCGAGGGCATTAAAGTGGGCGGCGTGAAAAAGGTTGCCCAAATCCTTAACTCTACGGACAAGGCTACTGAAGAACTTATCCTTGAGAATATCGAAAGCCACGACTATGAACTAGCAGAATCCATAAGGCAGTTCATGTTTGTCTTTGAGGACATTGTCAGGATTGCCGACAGAGACGTTCAGCAGATACTTAAGGAGGTTAGCACAGATGAGCTGTCACTAGCGCTGAAGACTGCCTCTGATGCACTGAAAGAACTGATATTTAAGAATATGTCTAAGAGGGCTGCTGAAATACTTAAGGAAGATATGGAAGTAAAAGGCCCTGTGAGGGTCTCAGAGGTAGAGAAGGCCCAGCAGAGTATCATCAAGGCGACAAGAAAGCTCAGCGAAGCAGGCAAGATAACCTTACCTGGAAGCGGAGAGGAGGAAGCGCTTGTATAGCCATAAGGTATTAAGAGACTCCAATCTGCAGACATACACGCTGCCTTCGCTGGAAGACCGGGATGAGGAATTTAGCGGAGTTACAGAGGTCAGCGATGTCCAGCCTGAACACGTGGTAGACCCTGAGGCCATCGAGCGTGAGGCAAGGCAGCGGGCGCAGCAAATAGAGAAAGACGCATATGAAAAAGGTTTTCAGGCCGGGCTTGTGGAAGGCCAGAAGTCATTCGAGGAAAAGGTAGTACTGTTGATAGGGCAGCTTGAGACTATGTTAACGCAGTTTGAGCAATTAAGGGAAAAGCAGCTTCGGGAGATTGAGCCGCAGCTGCTTACGCTTGCCATAACTATTGCAAAAAAGGCGCTCTACGAAGAACTGTCCATAAACCCTGACTTTGTTGTCAAACTAGTCAAAGAGGGTATAAACAGGCTTGAGAAGATGGGGCAGATTACAATAAAGATTCACCCGTCCCTGCATGAGTTGTTTTTAAAGAAAAGGCCGGAGTTTCTTGAGCTGCACCAGGAGGTGGTGCTTGACATTGACCCGTCTCTGCCTGTAAACGGCCCTGTAGTTGTAGGCCCGATGGAAGAGGTAGTTACCAATGTCGATGAGCTGCTGATAAATATACTGGAAGATATGAGGCAAAAACTTGCTGCAAGTTAATTTAGCGCCATACATAAAGGCAGCCGAAGACTCAGAGCCGCTCAGGGTATACGGCAGAATAACGGAGATCACCGGCATCATGATAAAGGCCACAGGCATAAAGGCCAGCGTCGGAGATGCGTGTAAGATATATTCTGACAACCAGCTCCCAATAGACGCAGAGATTGTGGGATTCAAGGACTCAAAGGCGCTATTAATGGCTACCGGCGACATATCATGGATAAAACCCAACAGCAGGATTCTTTCCATGGGAAAGAAGGTCTCAATTAAGGTAGGCGATGGTCTTATCGGAAGGGTTATAAACGAATCCGGGCATCCCATCGATGGTAAAGGCCCGATAAGCGGTTTCAGCTACCCGTTGATGTCAATCCCGCCAAACCCCATGTCAAGGGAGCGAATAAGTGAGCCAATAGACCTAGGGATTGCGGCAATTAACGGTCTTTTGACGGTTGGCAAGGGGCAGAGAATTGGAATCATGTCCGGGGCCGGAGTAGGAAAAAGTGTACTTCTGGGGATGATGGCAAAATACACTCGTGCCGACGTCAATGTAATTGCCCTTGTTGGAGAGAGAAACAGAGAGGTAAGGGAGTTTATAGAAAGAGACCTTGGGCCTGAGGGAATGAAACGGTCGGTTGCTGTGGTCTCTACGTCTGAACAATCACCGGTTGCCAAGGTCAAGGGTGCGTTTGTGGCAACGGCCATAAGTGAATATTTCAGGAGCCTGGGGAAGGACGTGCTGCTGTTTATGGACTCGCTGACACGTATTGCCATGGCACAGCGTGAGATAGGGCTGGCAGTTGGTGAGCCGCCGGCTACCAAAGGCTACACACCATCGGTCTTTGCCCTCCTGCCAAAACTCCTTGAGCGGGCAGGGACGCAAAAGGGAAAGGGAAGTATCACGGGCATATACAGCGTCCTTGTTGAGGGCGATGACCTGTCAGACCCTGTGGCTGACTCTGTTATGTCTATTTTGGACGGCCACATTGTCCTGTCAAGGGACCTTGCGATGGAAAATCACTATCCGGCCATTAATGTGTTAAGGTCAATAAGCAGGGTAATGCCTGATATAATTACTAAGGGACACTTGGACACTGCGGGCAGATTTGTTGAGGTGATGTCGGTGTATAAGAGATTTGAGGATATGATAAACCTTGGCGCGTACAAAGAAGGTTCTAATCCAAAGGTTGACTATGCCATTTCAATGATAGACAGGTTGAATACGTATTTAAAGCAGGGGATGACAGAGCCGAGGGACTTTCAAACCAGCCTTAAGGGGCTTGATCAGTTATTTTCGAAATCAAGATAAGGAATAACTTATGCCAAAATTAGATACGCTTAAACGAATAGAACAGGTCAGGGAATTCAAAAAAGACGAGGCCGAAATAGAGGTTCATAAGGCATGGAAGGCCCTCAGAGAAGAACAGGAAGTCCTTGCAGTGCTGGAGAGACTTCTGGCAGAGACGACAGCCGACCTGGAACAAAAAAAAACCGGCAGCATTGTAAACACCTTTGAACTGACAATATACTATAATTATATCGATACGTTATATAAAAACATAGACGAACAAATGCTTGTCGTAGCACAAAAGGATGATGAGCTTAAGGACAGACAGGCTGTCCTCATCGAGACCTATAAGGAATTAAAAACAGTTGGAATACTTAAGGACAAGGTAATATATGAAGACGATAAGAGAAATACGGCTATCGAGCAGCGCCAGATGGATTTTGCGTATCTTTCAAGTATTACACGGGCGCGTATTACGCGTGAATAAAACTCTGCTGGCACTGGCGCTATGGGGCTGTGTTTGCAGCAACGCCATAGTTTTTGCCCAGGATACGCCTGCTGCCACTCAACAGCCTGCGGATTCCGGCAAAACTAAGAACATGGAATTGTCGAGAAGAGAAGAGGCTGTAAAAAAGGAAGAGGAGAGACTGAACGACTTAAAGGCAGAAGTAGATAAAAAAATAGCCGAATACGAAAAACTCCTGAGACAACTTGATGAGATTATGGCAAAACTGAAAGAGACCAACACCGAAAGAATGAACAACTTAGTCAAAATATATGAATCGATGCCCGCAGAGAACGCCGCAAAAGAACTTGAGCTGCTTGATGAGGAGCTTTCCGTAGCAATTCTTGTTAAAATGAAACCCCGTAAGACGGCTGCTGTGCTGTCTGCAATGGATAAAAGAAAAGCCGCTATATTTACTGACCTGATGTCAAAGGTAACGAAAAAATTACCTGTTAGGTGAAAAATTTTCCCTGTAGTATCTCCGGTTTATCGTAAATTCCCAGTACACACGGTCTGGTTTTGTTTGGCACGTATTTTGCTCTTACTACTTACATGAGTGAGATACTACATATAATCGGAAACAACATAAGCAGCCTGGTTCAACCGAAGCCGAAGACGCAGGTAAGAGAGTTAAGCGCCCAGAAGCCAGACACCCAGAGATCAGATGCCCAGAGGCCAGACGCCGACGACGAGACTCACAACACCACCGAGTCCAGCTCAACTGTCAAAAGCAAGCGCGGTCACTCAAGCTCCCGCTCAAACAGGGCTAACCATTCTGATGACGACAGCAAGCTGGCTGACGCTACCTCTGCGATGCAGTCAACCAGCACTACACTTGAGGCAGATGATTCAACGACCCCGCGTTCGGACGATACCACAACAGCCAAAGACGATGAACAGTTTACCACTGTTCTCGATAAGGCAATGAAAGGCAGGATTAACAAAAATAACATCGAGGCAGAAGCACTGGCAGGTTCAGTCACTGTAGCTGCCACTGCACCCGTTATGATTAACCTTCAACCCACCGGTATCACCGGTGATAATTCAGATGGAGTGGAATCAGTTAGTACTAATACCGTGAAAAACGATATTCTGTCTCTGCTTGGCGCTACACAGCAGCAAAATACCAAACCAGAAATAATAAGTATGCTGCAACCACTCAACGCTAAAGCTGAGAAGGATGATATCACATCTGTAGTTGATACAAAACAGATGCCAGAGACTAAGCCAGAAATAAGCAGCCTTTTGCCGCAGCCCGGCAGCATCGATGACTGTGATGTTAAACATGACGCTGTGTCTCTGAAAGAGCCAATTCAGCAGCAAAATGTTACCCCCCCCAAGACAGGTAATCTTATAACAGGTAATCTTATGACAGGCAATACTGACGCTCTGAAGCAGGCGCTTGTTAAACCTACTACCACAGATGCCGCAAGTAACATGAGTGCAGTAGAGATAAAAATCCCGGAGATTAAGACTCCTGAGCAGTTAACTGCTGCACTGAAGCCCCCTGATAATGTTTCGCAGGCAATTAATCTTGTAGATTTAAACTCCGTGCGGCACGCTGCTAAGAATGAATTATCCTCTAAAGAGTCCTCTGACATCCTTAGTGAACTGTCCCCAAAATCGAATGCCCCACAGAACAATCTGCCGGTAATAAATATAGCAGATTCAAGCGGCTCACAGTTGTCGAAGCACGATTTGTCAAAGGACACGCCTGACACAATAAAGGAAGTCAACAATGGTGATTCAAAACAGGATGATGGAATAAGCGCTGCTGTCTTTTCAGTGGACAAAACTCAGGTTCACGAAGCGCTTGGCAAGACCAGCCAGGCCGCCACAGGTGACACAGGTGAAAAACTCGCAGTAGGCGGCGCAAAGACCGTCGAATTGAATGGCAACAGGTTTACAATCACGAGAAAGACTGACACGTCCATCGAGGTAAAACTTGAGCCGGACGGCATAGGAAAGCTTGACATCAGTGTAAACGTGCAAAAAGGTGTTTTAAATGCCAATATAAGCGCTTCAGATTCGGCTGCAAAGGGAATTATAGAGAAGAACCTGCATGAAATAGTCAGCGCACTGACAAAAGAGGGCCTTACAGTGGGAGGTTTCACTGTTTCTCTTAAAGACAGAGGCGGGAATTATAAAGAAGGAAAAAACGAGCAAAGCGCAGCTAAACACATAAGAGAAGAAAGGCAGTTGCAGCCCATAGCTGTTACAGGGTATGCAAGGACTGCTTATAAATATGATGGCATAAGTATATTTGCTTAAAATGTTAACGTAATAAGGAGGGAATTATGGGAGTATCATCAGTAGGTAGTGCAAATACTATGGGGAATTATTATTCTGCGAGCAAGAGCGCCAATGCCACGGCAGCCTCGTCTTCGTCATCGAAGACAAGTTCGTCGTCAAAGACAGATACAACATCGTCATCAGATACTACATCTTCCAGTTTTGGCAATGATATGGTGGACTTTTTATCTCTTTTCACCACACAGTTAAAATATCAGGACCCGATGGAGCCGATGGACACTTCAGATTTCTCAAGCCAGATGGCTCAGTTTACATCAGTTCAGCAGTTGACGAATCTCAACACGAACATGAAGGCGCTCAGCGCATACTCAAATTCGCTAAACAATATGGCAGCAACAGGTCTTATAGGCAAGAGTGTAGTTATGGATGACGGCTCTACAGGAACAGTAAGTGGTGTGAAGTTCGACAACGGTGTTACTTATCTTACGCTTGACAACGGAAGCAGTGTGCAGATGATTAACGTTAAGGAAATAAATTCACCCGTTGCCACAGCCGCAAAAACTGCCTGATAAAAAGGAGGGGTAAATAGATGATATCATCACTGTGGAGTGCAGTAAGCGGAATGACCAGTACCGGTACCGCTTTAGATGTTGTTAGTAACAATATCTCCAACATGAACACATCAGGTTATAAGGCCAACAGGGCAAACTTTGGAGACGTGCTCAGCCAATATGTTGGGACGTATAATGGGCAGATTGGACAGGGCACTCAGGTAATCAGCGTAAGTACATTTTTTACGCAGGGTTCCTTGATAAATACCGGCAATGTGTATGATATGGCGGTTGATGGCGATGGGTTTTTTGTAGTTAAAGACACTTCAACCGGGGCTACTATGTATACGAGGGCAGGGGCCTTCAATGTCGATAAGAACGGTTATCTGATAACATCTTCCGGCATGAGGGTTCAGGGATATATGGGTACCGATGTTAATGCTACAAGCAGCAACACTAATAATGGTATTTTAACTAACATTAAGATACAAAGCAACATATCGATGGCACAGCGAACGACTCTCGTAACAACTGGAGTTAATCTTAATTCACACGCCTCGGTTGTCTCTGCAGCATTTACACTTGATGGCAATGGCGATGGCATTAACAATGACCCTGCAAATTATAGCTACTCCAGAACAACGACGGTTTATGATTCTCAGGGAGGCTCTCATGAGGTTACGGGATATTTTACAAAACTTGGTGACAATTCGTGGGAGGTTCACTATGCGTATCAAGCTGGCAATAACCCATCAACGACTGCCTCAAGTCCCATACTGACAATGGCAACAGGCACAACGCAGACCCTGACGTTTAACACCAGCGGTGCGCTGGTCAGTGACGGCACATCTTCCACATCAAATACTAATCCGACTTTATACTTTGACTTTGGCACATCAGTGGCATCTCCTCAGGGCATCGTGTTCGATTATGGAAAGTCGATAAATGAAGGCGGCATAGGGTTTAGCGGCACAACACAGCTTGCCGAAGCAAACCAAATGATAAGCTCCTCACAAAACGGTTACGCAGCAGGTTCTGTAAAATCTGTTACAATCTCTGATGATGGAGTTATTACTGCCACGCTTTCAAATGGACAAATAGCTACGCTTGGTCAAATGGCACTGGCGCGCTTTAATTCCGAAGAAAAACTTACTAAAATAAGCGGCAACATGTACATGGCGTCAAAGGATTCTGGTACCCCAATTGTTAATATAGCAAATTCAGACGGTCTGGGACGAGTGGTTTCCGGTTCGCTTGAGGCAAGCAACGTTGACCTCAGCACTGAATTTGTCAATATGATTTCATACCAGAGGTCATTTGAGGCGAACTCAAAGGGTATACAGACCGTAAACGAAATGCTTCAGACTCTTAATTCCCTCAAGTAAGGGTAAGCTGCACAAATTCCCTAACAGACCTGCATTCCGGTGAACCACCGGGATGCAGATTCAACTTTCCAGGGCAAACGCATTTGAAAATATCAATAGTCATTTCATTCTCTGGATTCCAGCTTTCCAGACTGTGTAATAATAGTAAAGCCCCCACCTTTTTTTGAGGGGGGCATAGCGCTGGGCAGCGGGGGTATTTTTGAAAAATGAATAATAATATTATTATGTAATTTATTAAAGTATTATATCAATGTCATTAACTTAAGCAGCGAGATAATTCTGACAAATTGGCGGCAGAAAAGTTATAATAGGTGAGCTGAATAATCGGCATAATAATAAGAAAAGATGGAGGAAAGCAATGAAAAACATGACTTCTGGCATAGAAAATGCTTTCCAAAAAGTATGCCAACCTACTTGTAATACTTAGAGAGAAGATATTTTCAAGTGAATTGTCTGAGCGATATGAGTCGATGCAAAAGATTTCACTCGGAAGAGGAAATTGCCCTTTTCAAGTGTAATACTTTTTTTATTTAATCTGCTGAAAGGCTCGCTTCAGGACGAACTGGACAACTTTTTTAAACCGTTGAGTGGGCAATGTCGCCGGCCATGATAAAATGTACCAAAAGCGGTCATGAAAAATGTACCAGAGAGAGGGGCAATCCATGAAAGCAAGTAGTACCATCGA
>LNQR01000063.1 GCA_001541255.1 Candidatus Magnetominusculus xianensis | reverse complement strand
CATCACCCGTTAGGTTACATTAAAATCTCGATATCCCTCATTGCCGCGTATTATTCCGCCAAGCAATTTCTATACCGGACAGTATTGGGATGTGTCCCTTTTATTCTTAAAAAATGCTTGACAAAAAGGAGGCTATTGCGTAAAATATTGAAAATAGGGACACATCCTATTTAGTCTAAGCGCTAAATCACAATAGGATGTGTCCCTTATAAAATAATAATAATTGTCGTTGAACAAATATGTCCATTATTACTACTAATGTCGTCTATGTGGAGCCGAAGAGGAGAGCTAAAATGAATAAAACAATTATATCTCTTATCGTAACAGCGGTATTGCTGTCCCCGATAGTTTGTCCTGACGTTCATGCGCAAGCAGACTCAGCATGTACAGAGGGTAACTGCGTTAACGGCAAGGGAACATCTGTCTTTCCCAACGGCGATAAGTACATAGGCCAACACAAAAACGGTGTTAAGAACGGCCAGGGAACTTTTATTATAGCCAACGGGACCAAGTATGAAGGACAGTGGAAAGATGGCGTAAAAAATGGACAGGGCTCAATAGCCTTCCCCAATGGGGCTAAGTACTCAGGGCAGTGGAAAAACGATAAACCTAACGGCCAGGGAACATACACCTCTCGCGATGGAGAAAAATATTCTGGCAGGTTTATAGATGGAACGATGGACGGTCGCGGTGAAAAGACCTTCACCAGCGGTCATAAGTATTCGGGTGATTTTAGTAATGACAAAATCCAGGGTAATGGGATAATGATCTATCCCAACGGGGATAAATATGAAGGACAGTGGAAAGACAGCGGAAGAGAAGGCACTGGTACGATGATTTTTAAAAATGGCAACAAATTCACAGGCCAATGGAAAGGTGACAAACCGGAAGGCCGTGGAACTATGAATTTTTCCGATGGCCGCATATTCTCAGGCCAATGGATAAATGGGAAGGCAAACGGTGAGGGTACGATGACTTATACAAACGGAGAAAGATATGAGGGGCAGTGGAAAGACGACTCAAAAGACGGCCAAGGTACTTATTACTACCCCGATGGCAGAAAGGAATCTGGACGCTGGAAAGAGGGGAAAAAGGTCGATCAGTGACATAGTCCAACACCCATGTCCTTTGCTTATAGCAGGAGTAATAGGGACACATCCAATACTGACCGGTATAAAAATTGACAGGTAATTAAAATTGAAGTGAAGAGCATACCTATAATTTTCAACTCTTCCTATGCCAAGCACGCTCACCGAAATAACTCTAAATAACGGCTTTTTACTATGGCCTTTTCCTCTTCGGCTGTGCTGACGGCCCCCCTTAGTTTTTCCTCCAGTATGGCCTTAAATATTTCTGAGTACAACGGGCCTGGGGGAATCCCCATGCCTTTCAGGTCGTCACCCTTAAGTGCAGGTCTCATGCCCTTGTGTTCTGTCAGATACCTGGATATTGATTTTCTCTTTTCATCATTTTCTGCGATTGACATCAAATATATTACGGTCTCTAACGATGTACCTGTCAGGTGATTGTACACCGAAACAGGGTCATGATAATAGAATGGTTCATTGAGCCTGGCTAATCCGGTCAGGATGTGTTTTTTTATTGCCTCCGGTGTAGAGAGCCTCCGAAGGGCAGCCTCACGGGCCTCATCCAGTAACGGCGCAATCAACGCCATCAGATATAACACCCCTATATCAATCTTCTCTTCCCTGAACAGCAGGTTGTACCACGCAATGCTCTCCCTCAACCGCTGAAATACAACTGCAGACTCCCTCGTAAACCTGAGCGGCACCACCTTCAGCAGACCAAACCCATCAAGCCTCCTCAGGGCCTTCACCGGGTCGGCCTCCCTGAATATCAACAGAAGCTCGTCGTACAGGCGCGCCCCTGAGAGCTTCTCAAACAGATTAAACCTGATTGCCGTTTTTATCAATCTCTCTGTGTGTTTACCTATCCTGAAATCAAACCTCTCGGAAAATCTCACCGCCCGAAATGCCCGCGTCGGGTCCTCTATGAAACTCAGATTGTGCAGCACTCTCACTGTCCTTTCCTTTAAATCACGCTGCGCTCCAAAAAAATCTATCAACCGCCCAAAATCCCTCTTATTCAGAAATACGGCAAGCGTGTTTATTGTAAAATCCCTCCTGTATAAATCCTTCTTTATCGATGACATCTCAACCTGCGGCAGCGCCGCCGGACTTTCATAGTACTCCGTGCGCGCCGTTGCTATATCTATTGAAAAATCACCGCAATCATATAACTTAATATCAAATATCTTAGCGGTCTGAAAGCGTTCGTGTGTCTTGAGCTTTCCCCTTAATACCTTTGCAAGCGCTGAGGCAAACCCGGCCCCTGCACCTTCTATCACTATGTCTATGTCAAGATTCTGCTCCCCTCTGAGTAAATCCCGCACTGAGCCGCCTACCAGATAGGCCGACACCCCTGTCTCCTCCGCCACCTCTGCCGATGTCTGAAGTATCTTATACACGTATGTCGGGAAACGCTCACGCATCACAGCGGCAAGGTTCCTTCCGGCAGGATGCTTACTCTCATAGTGGGTCTGCTCTAGCCTGCTCCTCCTAATGTGCCCTTCATAGAGTGAGCGCAGCAGGTCTGTCCTTGTAATCGCCCCTACTATTCGGTCATCATGAATAACTGGTAAAAATCGCTGATTGCTCTCTACCATTGCAGCCTCTATCTCTCCTATAGCTGCATCAGGGGGCTTCATAATCGCATCAGTTGTTATGAAATCATCTATCTTGCTTGCCCTGAAACCGTGAAAGAGTGCCTTTTCCACTATCTCCCTTGATATCAGCCCCACGTATTGCGCGTCTTTGACTACCGGCAGGACATTTATCTCATATTTCGTCAACAGTGCCCCGGCCTCCTTAATCGTCGAGTCCCAATCAATGGTTATAACCGGACTTGTCATCACATCCCTTGCCGTCTTCTCAGGTCTGATTAGCTCATGAAGGCAATTTATTACCATTTCCTTTGCTATATCTGCAATTGTTTCATTTATCGATGCAGAGGCCGCTGATGGATGCCCCCCGCCGTTAAACCGGCGCATTACGTCGGCTATGTTTAGCTCTGACACGCGGCTCCTTCCAATGAGCAGTGTGCGCCCGCCCATGTTTAATATCAGTACCACTGCGTCTATGTCCTCCACATCCATTATCCCGTGGGCTATGAATGCCGCATCCCCTGAGTAGTTTTCCCTTGCGGCTGTGCCTATCTTCACCCTGACTCCATGGACTATGACCTCTGTAAGCGATGCCAATAACTCATTTAAGAGTTCAAGGTCATCTCTGCTGAGCTGCGGCCTTATGAATGTAGAGACAATATTAAGGTCAGCCCCGCGCCTAAGCAGATACGCCACGGCAAGCACATCCCTCTCTGTCGTAGAGGAGAAACGTACAGAACCAGTCTCCTCATATATTCCCAGACACAAGATGGTCGCCTCTATTGAGGTTAATAAGATGTTTTTTGAGCGTAATATCTCTGTGAACATGGTTGCCGTTGCCCCGATTTCCTCAATGGTCTCAACCGTGCCTGTAATATCGCCGGGGCGGCGTGCGTGATGGTCATAGATAAATGTCTGAAGCCCCTTTCTCCCTATTATCTGTTTAAAATCGCCTATCCTCTCTGGGTCTTTCGTGTCAACAATAATAAGGCGGGTAACCATGGACATGTCAATTTCTTTTACCTTTGAATTTTCTACAGGAAATGCCTTTAAAAACTCCCTTAGTGGTCTTTCCTGAGAACCGGGGAAGACTATCCTCGCCTCAGGGAAGAGTTTCTTCGCCCCAACCATAGCGGAAAGACAATCAAAGTCGGCATTTATATGGCATATGATGACGTCCATTACCCTGTTTATTAAGATACCGGGCGTAAGTGTTTTTTTGTCATTCAGCTTTCTTGTTTATATACGCCTGCTGAATTATGCTCAGGAGATTGCTTATCAGCCAGTAGAGAACCAGTCCTGAGGGGAAACTCAAAAACATAAACGTAAATATAACAGGCATAAACATCATTATCTTGTTCTGCATGGGGTCCAGGGTGGTAGGCGTCATCTTCTGCTGCAGGAACATCGTGCCGCCCATGATAACCGGAAGCACATAGTACGGGTCCTTGGCCGAAAGATCAGTAACCCAAAACATAAACGGGGCGCCCCTGAGTTCTATTGATACAAGCAGCACCTTGTAGAGGGCAAAAAACACCGGTATCTGCACAAGCATCGGCAGACATCCACCCATTGGGTTTACCTTGTGTTTTTTGTATAGCGCCATCAGCTCCTGCTGCATACGCTGTGGGTCTTTCTTGTATTTCTCCCTGATTTCAGTCATCATCGGCTGCACCTTTTGGAGCTTCTTCATCGACGACTGCCCCTTGTTTATCAATGGGATAAATGGTATCCTTATGACAATAGTAAGCAATATGATAGACAATCCGAAGTTGCCAATGAATTTGTTGATAAACATCAGGAGCCAGAAAATCGGCCTCGCTATGATAGAGAAAAAGCCGAAATCTACAATATGCTCAAACGATGCGTTAATGGATTTCAGTACCTCGTACTTCTTTGGACCGGCGTAGAACATGAATTCATTAGTACCGGCTCCTGTCTTAATGGCGCCAAGTATCGAAGTCTCTCCAATATTCCACATCTGAGCGCCTTTTGTCTGGGTCAACGGGGCTATGGCGTCAAAAAAGTACTTATTCTCCTGGGCTATCCACTTGATATTGCCGTCGTAGAGTTTTATGCCGTCAAGTTTGCTGCTTGTATCGAGTTCTATTCTATCCATATCCTTGAGGATTACAGGGCCGTTATGAGCGCCGTAGCTGTCTGCCCCCTCAGAGCTGAAATCACTGCCGGTGGTTATATAATAGTCGTCTATGCCGACAACCTCGTCCTTTAGTCCTACCTTATAGCTGTCGCCATAAAATGTATATGTCCTCTTTATATGGATGTCGTTGTAGTCGAAGGCAAAGGTCAACTGTCTGGTTTCCTGCCCCGTGAGGGTGATGCTGCCCGATGAGGAGGTGTTAAAGGCGGCCTTCATAAATGTAAATTCAGTATTGAAGCCTGAAGCAAGGGCCGGGAATTTTGCATTTTTATCTATAAGGTAGACCTCTTTGCCGTCTTTATCTTTATAGTCCTTGAGCTTAAACGATTTGATAACACCACCTATGGAGGAAACTTCAGCGGTATACAACTGGGTATCCACTTTGATGGTCTTTGCCTCTCTGTCATCAGGGGCAGCGGTGGGAATAGCTGCCGTGCCTGTCGCTGTCTGAGAGGCTGGCGGCATTGCAGCGGGTGACTGGGCTGGCGGCCCTGCGGGTACAGACGGTTCAGTCTTTGTTGAGGCAGCAACAGACGGCTTTGTCTTATTGTCCGCATCGGCAGCAATCTTAGCACGCCTTGCAGCCTCATTAACCTTCGGATTGACATAGAAATACTGGTACAACATCAAGATCGTTATTGACAGTACGATTGCAGCAAGCGCCCTCTTTTCCATAATTTACCTTATATTCATATTTTTGAAACCTATAAGTATCCTTCTAAAAAGAACTACTTAACAGGGTCATAACCGCCTTCGCTAAAGGGATGGCACCTTAAGAGCCTCCAGACGGCCATACTAAAGCCTTTCAGGGCGCCATGCTTTTCTACGGCTGCCGCTGCATACTCTGAACACGACGGCGCAAACCGGCAGCTCTGCGGCAAAAACGGCGATACCGCCGCCTTATAAAGCCATATTGCAAATAAGATTACCCTTTTCATTTCAATGCCGTATCATCTTCGGCTGCCTGAGTGATGGCATCAATTACATTCATGGGGCATCCCTGCTGCCATATTTTCTCAATGCCGCATAGTGTTTCTCAAGCACACCGCGCAACTCACTATATATCTCACTGTAGGCGGCCTGAGGTGTATCTGGCCCGGCAAGCAGAACGATATCCAAAGGTGTGCCTGAGCCGTCTAAGACAGCAAGATTTCTCATCGCCTCACGAAAGCGGCGCTTCACCTTGTTCCTTACAACTGCATTACCGACGCGCTTGCTGACGACCAAGCCGACCCTTACTCCACTCTTTTTACCGTTTGAGATATAAACCCCAAGGTGAGCAGCCCTATAACGCCTGCCGTTACGAAATACGTATTTGAACTCAAAACTCTTCTTAAGGCTTTCTAACGTGCTCAGGCGCTTAAGCTCTTGCGTCCCTTTGCCCTCCTGCGATTAATCAGCTTACGTCCGGCCTTGGTACTCATGCGATGCAAAAACCCGTGCTTGCGTCTCCTCTTAATCTTATGAGGATGATATGTTGTATAAGCTCCACCCATAGTTATTTCCTTTAACTACCGTTATTTATTGAATTAGGATTATAACCGGTTTAGCAATTTTTGTCAAGGCTGTTAAAACTTTTTTAGCAATACTGTTATAAAGACATCAGTCATCGTTTTAACTGCCTGAAGAATTCTACCGTCACTGATTTGTCGAAAAACCCGGGATATGGCGTCGTTATAGCAAATTCGCCTGCTGCGGCTGCACCGGCGCTGTCTATGAAGGGATCGAGGTTAATTCCATT
The DNA here is from genome assembly GCA_001541255.1 of Candidatus Magnetominusculus xianensis. Lineage (GTDB taxonomy): Bacteria > Nitrospirota > Thermodesulfovibrionia > Thermodesulfovibrionales > Magnetobacteriaceae > Magnetominusculus > Magnetominusculus xianensis. The sequence continues at coordinate 25,214 of LNQR01000063.1, read as the reverse complement.
TACAGCGTTAAAACAGAACTTATATCTTCTTACAGGATGCCCGGCCCGATGAAATTCAATATAAATACTGGGCGCCCTGTATAATAACCTGATGATTTTACCCTTGATGTTATATGTAACGTACACCCTTGCAAATGTATGATACCTGCCGTCAAGGTTGAATGGTATCTTGCCACCAAGCGGCACTGACACTGCACCAACGCCCTCCTGTGCAGCAGGCTCAATCACACCTCTTCTCTGTAAGACCCAGAATATGCCGTCTTTGACAACTGCCCGGTAATCGGTAAGGATTCTTCTGTACGTGGCAGGCTCAAAGAGTATGGCGCTCTTGCCGTCAAACTCCTTTTGAGCATACAATATGAACTCCGGCGCACTGCTTAAAGACCTTTCGTTCAATGAATCAAGATAGGCCGTATATGCTGAATATGACTGGAATACTGGCCGTGGTCGCCACCGCAGGCCGTAGTACCAGGCCAGGGCTGCGTCAACTGTATAAATATCCACTGTATGACCTTTGAGCAGGTCTAATGTCATGGGACTCAGCACATAATACTCAGAAAGGGCTTGCCTGTTCAGCTCATAAGGCATTGAAGGGTTAGTGTTCTTTATCAATTCACCAGCAATTTTTAGTTGATTTACCCTTGAGTTTAATATCTGCTTCACCGGGGCAGCCTTATTTTTAAACTCAACTACAGGCAGGACAACAAGCACTAAAGACACTGCAAGGGCTGCATATCTTATGCGGTTGCCGTCATCTGCCTTCTTAACATAATAAAGGGTAAAGACCAGTCCCCATGTCACAAAAAAATCCCACTCGAAGATAGAACCATTACCGGCGCTATGCTTATAGTTTATGAAAAGAGCTCCCAGGGCAAGGACAAGATAACGCATATCGCTATAATTCTTTCTACTTCGTAAAAGAAACACCCCATAGACCAGCCATGCAAAAATGGCCGCATAGAGCTTCCACGCAGGGCCGTCAACCGCCATTGCGTCAACATATCCATCGGCAATCGACCATGAATTATAGAAAAACGCACCAAGCGCCCCCAGGCTGCCCGTCATGACTGCCCCTGAGATAACCGTAAACATAAGAAACATGACAGCGCCCGAGGCGGCCTCCTTATAGCGCCTCTCCATAGCAAGTAACGCAGTGAAAGTCATAAACATACAACACACAGATAGTCCAAAGGAAAATTTTATATAAAAGAACATCGACGACACGAGCGCAATTACAGCAAGCAGCGGTATATTTTTTTCCTTTTTTAGTACGTAGCCATAAGACAGTAAAAATAAATAAAAATAATTATACACCTCCCCCGCTCTGCCATACGCCTCAATCACCCCCTGCATAAACACTACTACTGCCGCAGCAGTATAAATCGTACTCAGCAGCCCTGCCCTGTACCTCTTTAGAAACCAATATATCGCCCCCCAAAACAACAACTGTGTGAGCATTGTATATAAAAGCGTATGCAGCCACAACCCCCTGTCTATATATAACGGGTATGTAAGATAACCAAGCGGCCCAAATGTAAACACCACATCAGTGCCAAAGATGAGGCCGGTTAATCTTGCCTTGTGAATCGCAAATTTCCACGAATCATCAAGACTGCCGCTTAAGGGGGCAAAGAGGATTGGGATTGATAAAACTGCTGCAATCGTTATGGTTATGGCTGTATAGTTGTTTAATTTTTTCATGGGTTAGAGTGCCTCACCAGAGCCTCATGCACCAGCAACTGTCTCATTGTGCCGGGAATATTGACTCTTATAAAGCCATAGTTTTGCACATTTAAAAGAAATTCAAGCCACTGTGTATCGCTGGCAAAACGGGTATCCCTGTAGAGCGCATCTGAGAGTACTATCATATTAATAGCATTGTCCTTTAGAAACTGATAAAATCCTGTGTCCTTACTCCAGTCGGCAATCCAGGCGTAGTTGCGCCCAAGATAATAGGATACTCCGCCCTCGGCCTCCAGCATGTTAACGGGCTTTGATATGTTAAGTGCACTGATGAACTTTATCGTCTCTACGTTTTGCAGTTGCCCATTACCTGATGAGTAGCTAAAGTGTGGATTTGGAGCACTATACGGGGTGAGAAAAACAAACAACAAGGCATATGAAATCAAGGTCTTTTTGTCAGCCTGGTCTTGCGGTGCTGCCTTTGGGCTGAAAACAACCGCTGCTGTGAAGGCCATAAACACCCCCACAATCAGCGCATAGTGATAGCGCGGATATATTATTATCAAAGAAATCAGAGACGGCAGGCAGATAAACGACGAAAACAGTATGATTATTTTTGATTCGCTGAAGTTCTTTCTAAAGTTTTGGGCTAACGGTTTTCGACAGTAAATGCCTGCCCCGATTAGCAGCGCAGCAAGCATATAACCCTCCATAACGAATTTTGCACCTGTTCGCGTTGGCAAGATAATATTAAAGTGCATTAAGAACACCCCAAACAGTGTGTTTGAAAGCCCGATAACATTATACGCAACGTGTTTTATAACCGCTGCGGGGTTATTTACGAATGCCCCGGCAACAGAATTGGCAGAGCCAAAGGGTGTTTTAACAATTGACTCCCAGTCAGTCCATGTGTTTTTGTCTACGCGTTCCCACTTGCTTAGGTTTAGAGAAAAATGCTGCCCAAAGGCATTCCATGAGCGGTTATTCTCCCCCGAACCCGGCACTCCTATTAATGAAAAAAGGGAAATACTCAACACTATCACTAAAATCAATGCTTTAATATCCTTTTTCCACACCATCGTGTGTCTTTTTACTAAGGCATAAGCGATATAAAACCCAATGAACAGCACATATGACAGAAAAAACTCCGGCCTTGCATATGACATAAGCAGTGTCCCTACGGCTAAGAACAACGCCGATGTTGAGTTTGAGTGGATATGTCTTTTTATCGTAAACATAGCTAACGCCATAGCAAGGGCAAAATGCGAGGGCTTCGGCCACACGGCCAGATTACCCATCGAGATGAGATAAAAAAAAGTTATCCCCAGAGAAACGGCTATGGGAGTGCGATAAGTCCGCAGCAGACAATAAAAAAGCACAGTTGGGGCAATCGACATAATCCTGTAGTTCAAATAGTAGAGCTTAATATTGTCATCGATAAACAGGGAAAGAAACCAATACCATGCCTTATAAAGCGGGCCTGAGTCCGGAGGAGGAATCCCCAAAGAGGCAAGCATAACCCCTTTGTACAAATAAACGCTCTCGTCATAAAGCCCAATATCTAAAAACCGTTCTAATCCATATGTCAGCTTTACACCGGCAAGGACTATGGCAAAGACCATAGCAATGTCGGCAAGCCTCGTTTGGGAAGGAATCATTTTTCAGGTTCTATGATATAAAACGGGTAATTCGCGTAGCTGAATTCGTAGTATTTTTTCAACTCAGGCACCTTGCCATCTAATATACTAGTAGAGAATGTACCGCCCTTAACCAGCAGCAGGTATGCGATTCTAAAGCCGCTATCCCCTGCAGCGGCTGACTGACCGGTGTTGATTATACCGGCCTGAGCGATTTTATAGTTATTCGAAATATAATTCCACGACTCGCGCGACATGGCCTCCTGCATAGAATTATTATAGATGAAAATATATTTTGAGTTAAATTTTTTCTCGAATTTCTTTACTGATTCTTCGTCACCGGGAAGGGCAAAGCAAAACCTTTCAGCAAAGTAACAGGTGGCAAGTTTTTGCGCCGTAGCCAGGATTAAAAATCTGTCAGCGCTGTCCGTATGTGACTTTAAATATTCACCGGCTACATCTGTGCCCAGAAACTGGCTGTCATAGTGACGTGTGATGCTGGCCTTTACGGGTGACAGGCTCAAAATAAGAATTAAAAATGATGCATATTTTAAGTATTTTACCTTGATTAGTTCTGTAAACAGCAGGTGAAACACAAACGCCATGGAAAACGCCGCCAAATACACGTAAGGCATCTGGTAGTAGCTGTGCTGATAGAAATACAGACTAAATATCATCATATAAACAACAAAGGAGCCCAGATATGAAAGGAAAAAACTCCTCGTTCGGCCTTTTGCAAATAACAGGGCAAGCAACCCCAAAAACATAACTGTCCCAAGCTGTGCAGAGTAGTTATCTATCCAGAAGGATATTAAGGCTGAGGCATTTGTACTCCAGTACTGAGGCGTAAACGGGGCAAAGGGCTTGATATTATGCAGAGAGCCTTCTGTCAGGGACTCATTTACGTTTGTCAGCTTGGTAATCCATATGTAAAGCGGCAGAATCAGGAAGACTAAAAACCCCAGGTATGGCCTGAAGTTCATAGACTTAATATCGTCTAAAGTACGTCTGTAAGGGACAACAGGCAGTACTGCAAGGGCCGGAACCAAGAATGAAATCTTTAATAGCCCGATTAGAGCCAGAGCGCCACCGGCATACAGGGCGCTACGCCCCCCCGCGTCCTCAGACCATTTGATAAAATAATAATAAAACACGAGCAGTAAAAACAGACAGTGGCTCTCCGGCTGGATATTCCTGCCGAAAAACACGTTGAGCGGCATAATGGTCATAAACCCTGCTGTTACAAGAGACAGGACATCGTCTCCGGTGATTTTCTTTGTAACCAGATAGGAAAGCGGTATAGTCCCCAGAGAAAACAAGATAATCTGCAGGCGCATCGTCCAGAAATTGATTCCGAATATCTTCCAAAGCAGCACGCCTATATATGGTATCAGCGGGAACTGCGGGTATTCCTCATAGTAGGGGATGTCCTTGTCTGCCGCCTGAAAAAACACCTCCCTGTGAATGGAAATGCCTTTTTTGTAGAAATTCAGGGCCTCGCTCAGGTGCTGATTTTCCTTAAGATTATGAAGCCCTATGCTTACATAGTCAATATGATATGCCCGCAGAGAAAACCCGTAAATGACAAACGCCAATAAAAGTATTTTTACGTAGTTGGCCTTTAAAAATGCGGCAGCGGCATTCTCCCTGACATCTACGACAACCTTAACCGTATCCCTTGTCTTTTTAGCCATAAGAATACCCTTATATTAACATTATTTACACATATATTTACAAACCCTGAGATTTTAAGAGACAAATACCGCCATGTTGACAAAAAACCGGTTTTTATTTTAAGTTAATGTAGGGCAATGCCGATATTCTTATTCTGAGGACGGTTATCATAAATGAAGATAGACTTCTACAAACACAACATAGAGAGTTCTGACATAGACACAGCTGATGAGGTGTTAAAATCCCTGTTTCTGACTACAGGTCAGAAGGTAAGTGAATTTGAAACGAAATTCTCGCAATATCTGGGCACAAGCCACACCATTGGCGTTATGAGCTGTACTGCGGCACTTCACCTGTGTCTTGTTGCATGGGGAATAGGTGAAGGTGATGAGGTGATAACTACGCCGATGAGTTTTTGTGCAACTGCTAATGCAATCCTATACGTCAACGCTGTCCCAGTGTTTGTCGATGTCGAAGAGGGCACAGGCAACATAAACGCCGAACTTATAGAGTCGAAGATTACAAAGAAGACAAAGGCAATCATGCCAGTCCACCTCTATGGACAGATGTGCGATATGAGGAAAATCAGGGATATTGCCAACAGACACGGACTAATCGTCATCGAAGACTGTGCCCACTGTGTCGAGGGCCAAAGAGACGGCGTAAAGGTCGGCGAGCTTGGAGATGCCGCGTGTTTTAGTTTCTACACGATTAAAAATATAACCAGCGGCGAGGGCGGGGCAATCACCACTAACAATGACGAAAAGGCAAGGCTGCTCTACATGCTCAGGCTCCACGGCATAGATAAATCAGCGGCTGAACGATACACAAAAAAATACGCCCACTGGGATATGACCATGCTTGGCTGGAAATGCAATATGGACAACATCAGGGCCGCGCTATTAATCGGGCAACTAGAGAGAATTGAGAAGCTCTGGGCCAAACGGGACGAAAAGGCTAAAAAATACACAGAGGCATTCAAAGACCTGAGCGGCGTAAGACTCACGGCAGAAGTCCCGAATTCAAAACACGCCCATCACATATTCACAATTGGTGTTGCCAACAGGGATGAGATGCTTACCGAACTGCAGGATGCGGGTATTGGGGTTGCCGTAAACTACCGCCCCATTCACCTGCTGGACTACTACAGAAGGCGTTTTGGTTATAAGGAAGGGGACTTCCCCGTAGCAGAGCAAATAGGTTCAGCCACTATCACACTGCCGCTATATCCAAAATTAATGGACGAAGAACAGGACTATATTATAAACACTGTACGCTCAATAATCACTAAACGGGGAAGCGGTCAATGACATACATAAGCGACATAGACAAGGTAACACGAACTGCCGAGGCGGTGGACTATCCTGCCGTCCTGCTGATAGACAACTATAATGCCTGCAATCTGATATGTTCTATGTGCGACCATAAAAACATGAAAAGTCACAGGCCAATTCAGAAAATGGACATAGCCCTCTACAGAAAGATAATAGACGAGACGGCCATTGAAAACCCAAACGCGAGAATCTGGCAGATATTCTTTGGAGACCCGTTTCTCCTCGATGACATGCCCTACAGGATACAATACGCAAAGGACAAAGGGCTTACCGATGTGGTACTCAACACAAACGGTGTACTTATGACGCCGGAGCGTTCGCTGCCGCTTATTGAGGCCGGTCTTGACGCTATGTATGTAGGAATCGACGCTATTACCAAAGAGACATATGATAAAATCAGAGTCGGCGGCAACTACGAAAAGACTGTCAAAAATGTGCAGTCCTACCGCGATCTATTGATAAAACACGGTAACAGCAGACAAAAAATCTTTGTGCAATTTGTCGTAAGCGAATATAATGCAAATGAAACAGAGGAGTTCAGACGCTTCTGGACAAACGAAGGTGTAGCCGTAAAAATCCGCCCGAAGGTCAGTTGGGCAGGGCTTGTAGATGCCCCCAACCTCAGGGACAACAAGACTGTAACGCGCAAGCCGTGCTACTGGCTTGTCAGGAATATCAATATCTGTGCCGACGGCGAGGCCACCCTGTGTTCAGTTGATGTCCACTGCAAAGTAAAATGTGGAAACGTTATGGAAAAGACCGTCAAAGAGGTCTGGAACGGCGTCCTTAAACAGTACAGGGCAATGCACACTGAAAACAGATATGATGAGCTGCCCGATATGTGCAGGGACTGTTCAGACTGGCAGTCAACCTATGCGGAGTTTTTCTGAAACTGTCTTACTCCATACCTGAAGATGCCGAGCAATACTTTAAACCAATCCTGAGATTTTTCGGCATCGACGTGGCGGCTGCCCACCCCGCCACTACTATTCAAGATACAATTCCAGATACAGGCCATGTCTATTTTAACGGTGACTGCAATGACCCCTTGTTCAGTGAATGGATTCTAAAGAGGTTTGACCGTGTCGTGGATTTCTCAGGGATGTACGCCAGCGGCAGGGGATATATGAAATCAGTCGAAGAGACTGTTTCAATAACGTATAGTCATAAGTATTTTTCTCATAGAATTAATAAGGCAGAGACAACTGTAAAGAAACAGATAGAGCTGCCTGTTCATACATATGGCGCAAATGACGACAACGTACTGATACTCGTAAACGGCATACCTATAGTCATTTATGAAGAGACAGGGGGAAAGAGAATCGTCTATTCAACCATTAATCTGTTCGATAAACACAGCCCCTTGTCGATTTTTAAGCTAAGGCATATTGACTGGTTTTGGAGGAGTATAGAAATTGTAACGGGGATGAAACTCCGCCACCACAAATGGGCTGATACGTTTTCGATGAGGTTTGATGATGTGATTGGGGATTGCGGGTTTGATTTTTTGCTGCCCCTATGTGATATTGCCAATAAAACCCTTCTTGCGGTGGATATAAATGCCGCAAGAGAGACATTTTACAACGAACTGCTTCCAAAATGCGGCGAGGTATGTGCTCACGCCTGCTCACATTACAAATACACCCCGATGGAAAAAACAGAGCTGATATACATGAACTGGGAAGGTGGTGAGTACAGTGCTGACCAGTTGGACAAATATTTCGGACACTACGACAAATTTTTCTCTGATATACCGTCAGATAAACGCTCCACTGTCCTGAGCGCCCACGGGTTTCAAACTGGAAAGGCAGCGCTGGATTATCTTCAGAGACGCGGGATACGCTATATAATCACACCCTTTTTACCTGGCGAGCAATTCACGGCAGCGCCGCATGAGGCATTTGAGAGTTTCCCGTATAACAATATCAACTATCACATCACACGATACTCCGATGACATGTCTTTATTTTATCACACAGGCATAAAGAAGCATTTCGACACATGGAACAGCCCGCGGGGCTATAAATTACACGTCAGGGAGTCGTCTTCGACAGATTTTCTTTATGGGATAAGGCTTTTCAAGCCGCCTGATATGTATTTTGCCCCAGTGAGGGTAATCATAAAAAGACTGGAACGCCTGATGGACGATTGCTCGATAGTGGGCTTTCCACTCATACTATTCACTCACGAGACATCAATAGGCTATCTGGGGAAAAAGGGATGGGCAGAGCTTGCCGAATATATCACCGGAGACATCTCAAAGTGCCGCAAGGCGATGAAACCCTCTGAGATATTAACTGAAATGCAGAAGTCTAATCTCACCGATATGGAGGTATAATAAATGAGCGACGGCTTTGTAAAAGACGAAAGAGACCGCCTCGATTCAATGGGGAAGGTGTTTTTCACGGAAAAGGCCATGACAATCGACAGGGAGCAGATGTTAATGGTGGTTGCCGAGTCAATCGGGTACGTTACCGGGCCGGACGTAGTGGAACTTGGGTATACAGACAGGGGATGGACTGACACACTGCTTGAGCGTGGATTCAATGTGACAACCGTAGAGGGTTCAACAGAAAATATAGAATACGCAAAGAAAAAATATGGAAGCCGCTTAAACATCAGACACTCGCTCTTTGAGGAATTCACATCGGACAAAAGGTACGACTCAGTAGTGATGAGCTGCGTGCTGGAACATGTCTATGACCCAGTCGTGGTGTTGAAACAATACAAGGGACTTTTAAAGCAGGATGGCCGCATAGTTATAATCGTGCCCAATAAGATGTCCCTGCACAGAAGGGTTGGCTATCAATTAGGGATGATAAAAACATACGAGGAACTCGCCCCATCAGACTTAGAGGTTGGGCATCGCAGGCACTATTTCATTGACGATATGCTTGATGACATAAAGCGCGCAGGATTAACGGGGAGTTTCGAGAAAGGTATTTTTTTAAAACCCCTGTCCTCAGACAGAATGAAAGACTGGCCGAAGGAACTGCTGTGGGCATTTAACCACATGGGCAGGTTATTGCCGGAGTGGAGCGCCTTTTTACTGTTTATAGCAAGGGCTTAATGAGCGCAGCCCTTGCTATTATAATGTTATGTCTTTTATGCTAAGTGATACTGATTAACCTTAGAAGAGGAGATTTTATGGGCACTGAGTCAACCGCAATAAACCATTTCCCATATGATATGGACACACTGGAACAATTTAAGGATTCGCAGGCATTTCCTAAAATGGTCACAATAAACACCACCTACATATGTAACTCGAAATGTCCGCATTGCCCATATACGAACTCTACAATAAGACAGGAACAACGCGCCATTGAAACACCCTATATGCCCGAGGACGTATTTAAAACAATAGCCAGACAGACAGGACAAAATAAATCGATATTGAGGGTTTCAGGTGCCGGTGAACCGCTGCTGCACAATCGGCTTATCGACTATATCGAATACGCAAAGGCCGAGGGCTGCCAGACAGGTCTGATAACTAATGGCTCAATGATGACTGAGGACAAGGCAAGCCGCCTGCTTTCCGCAGGTATAGATACAATAGAGTTCAGCGTTGATGCCGCAGATATCGAGACATATAGTATAGTACGCAAGGGGCTTGACTTTGATAATACGCTCGAAAATATCAAGCTCACAGTTGCACTGAGAAACACACTCAACCCTGCAACAAATATAATTGCAAGCGTTGTCAACCAGAAAATCATAACTGAAAAAGTCCCTCAAATCGTCGAATTCTGGGACAAAATAGTTGACAAGGTACAGGTACGCAAGTACCTTACATGGGATATAAATGACCTGGCAGACTCCGGCGACCTCACGCCATATTTAAACGCCGATGCACCGTGCCCATTTCCCTTTGACAGAATATTGATAGACACTAATGGCGACGTCAGGTTTTGCATCTACGACATAAAGGGCAGAACAAACTGGGGAAACGTAATGAAGGAACCAATATCAGCCATATGGGGCGGGGCAGATTTTCAGTGGTTGCGGCAACTGCATATCAAGAGGGAGTTTAGCAGAATGAAACTCTGCGAAAACTGCGCCGACAGGCAATTCCGTTCATGGAACTATAACTACTACTACCTGCTTGAGAAGGCATCAAAAGAGAAGCTGCAAAAGCAGCCCAGTAAAGATGAAACATAAGAGGGAACCTAAGATTGACTGATGAGGGCGTCTTTTTGATAACAGGGACAAGCGGCCTTTTAGGCAGACGCCTACTGCGTGTTTTAACGAGGGAATATCCGCAGATGAGGGTTGTCGCTGCCATAAGGACTGAAGACAGCATCGAGGCAGATAATAATATAAAATATACAAGCGGAGACCTTACGCTCACTGAATCATGGGCAAAGATGCCCGATAACGTTACCCATGTCTTCCACCTCGCAGCGGCAATCCCGCGTGGAGGCGGAGCTGATGATACATCTGTTGCACTAAATAACATACTGCCCGTAGTTCACTTAGCCGCACAAACCCATCACTGGAGGCACCTCAGACAGGTCGTCTACAGCTCATCTATATCTGTTTACGCCGATACCCCTGATATTATTAATGAAGACTCCCAACTTGGGCCAGCTGATGCCTATGCCGCATCCAAATTGGCTGGAGAAAACCTGCTTACCCCGCTTCGTAAAAAAGGTGTCAGGACCGCCTTTCTCAGATATTCATCTTTATACGGCAATGGGCAGTACCCTGGAACTGTCCTGCCTGTTATGATAGACTGTGCTATGAAAAACAGAGAGATATTGGTCTACGGAAGCGGAGAGAGGACACAGGATTTTCTCCACTGCGAGGACGCCGCAATAGCAAACGTCCTTGCCGCCCGAAGGCAGGCCGATGGGGTATTTAACATAGGCTCAGGCACGCCTGTCACAATGAGCGAACTGGCCCAAGCTGTAAACAGGGTATTCGCCTCAGGTGAGGCAAAAATCACTTACCTGCCGGACAAAGACGATGGAGATATGGGAAGAAAGATTAATATATCGAGGGCACGGCACGAACTGACTTTCTCTCCAAAATATCAAATTGAAGAGGGTTTGGAACAACTCAAAACAGGTATGGGGTTAAACTAATGGCAGCGCACAGGGTTTTAATAACCGCCATAGGTGGAAACATTGGGCAGGGGATATTAAAATCCTTACGGGCAGCAAATCGGGATTACTACATCGTAGGGATTGATATGCACCCGCTCTCAGCGGGTTTTTCGCTGGCCGACGCATACTATACCGTATCCAAAACCGGTTCGCCAACGTTTTATGCAGAAATAAAAGACATCATCACAAGAGAACAGATTGAGGCCATTTATGTGTGTGTGCCGCCGGAGCTGGAGTATTTCAGCCTGCAAAAGGAAGTCATTCAGCAGGAACTCGGCGTTGAGGTCTTTGTAAATCCTGTTGAGGTGGTGCGCATTGGCTCAGACAAATTACTAACGTCGGAATTCCTGAAAAATAATTCATTCCCTTATCCAGAAACCCACATTGCAGATGATGACGTGGCTGTCGAGAGAATGATTTCTACATATGGATTCCCCCTGATAATGAAGCCTCGTTTGGGGTCTTCATCAAAAAATATTTTTGTAGTACACTCGCTAAAAGAGATAGAGGCAGCTAAAATTCTGGCCCCCGACATGCTCATACAGAGATACTTAGTCGGCGATGATGCCGAGTACACGGCCACTACCGTCGCAGACAAAGACAAAAATATCTTTGCCTCAATCGTTCTGCACAGAGACCTGCTTGCAGGGACGACATTCAGGACTGAGCTTACACAAGACGACAGCATTACGGCACAAATCACAGCCATTGCAAACGCCTTAGGGACAACAGGGGCATGTAATTTTCAATTTCGGCTGCTTGACGGGCAGGTATATGTCTTCGAGATAAACCCGCGGTTCTCCGGCACAAACGGTATACGCTACCTCTATGGCTTTAACGATGCAGAGATGGTTTTCGAGGTGTTTAAGTTGAATCTTGCCGGATACCAGCCCAAGCTCCACCCGGCGGTAGTGCTGCGGTACTGGAACGAGATATATATCGAAAACGCTGATTTTAAAACACTAAGCACCGGCACTGCAAGGCATGACGGCCTTGAGACGGTCACACGACCGCTGTTGAAGCGCCCCTAGTTATATTGTGAAATTTGCAGAACTAATAAGGCTGATTAAAAGTGATTTTTCCCGTTTTGAGCAGAGTTTCCGGCAACGGGGACACCCATACTCAAAGGGACGCGTACTGATTGAAAGTATATTGTTTAAGGCCGGTTTCCACAGTGTTTTACTATATCGCATATCACACTGGCTCTATAGAAACAGGCATAACTACGCGGCATGGTTTATTACACGGTTAAACATTACCCTGACAGGGGCAGAGATAGAATTCAACGCGCAAATCGGCCCGGGACTGTTTATTGCCCACCCGGTTGGCATAGTCATTGGAAGGGGCACGACAATAGGTTCTCATGCGACAATCTTTCAGGGGGTTTCTTTCATCGTGAAGAGCTGGCATCCTGATTCGATTAAAAAATTTCCCCGCGTGGGGGATAACTGTTTTTTCTTTGCCAATTCCACTATAATTGGGGATATATCAATAGGAAATCAATGTGTCGCGGCAGCCCACACCGTCGTGAATAAGGACATGCCAGACGGCTCTATGGCCTTAGGGGTGCCGGCGGTGATTTACCCGCAGCGCGGGCAGCGCGAGATAGAGTCATGGTTTAAGTGAAAGGAGCGTGTAAAGAGGATGTGCGGGATATGCGGCTATACAGATAATCAACCCCACGGGGTGCTTCAGGCAATGCTTAAGCGCATGGCACACAGGGGGCCGGACGACTCAGGATACATTATTGACGGGGTTGACGACGGGCACGTTACGCTTGGCATGGCACGTCTGTCTATTATTGACCTGTCGGGCGGGCATCAGCCCATACCGAACGAGGACGACTCCATCTGGGTAGTGTTCAACGGGGAGATTTATAATTATATAGAACTTCGGGAGGAGTTAGAGCGCGCTGGTCACTCCTTTAAAACCATGAGCGATACAGAGACAATCGTCCATGCTTATGAACAGTACGGCATAGACTTCCTGCACAAACTCAACGGCATGTTTGCCATAGCCATATGGGACAAACGCACAGAGACACTTATGTTAGCACGAGACCGCTTTGGCGTTAAACCGCTCTGTTATATGGAGAAAAACAAGGCCATCGTATTTGCATCGGAGATAAATACCATGTTGTGCCACCCACTAACTGGGAGGGAAATAGACCACGAGGCACTAAGCCACTACTTCGCACTTCGCAACATACCGGCCCCATTTACCGTGTATAAAGACATCAGGGTACTTCTGCCCGGACACGCGCTGATAAAAAACAAAACAGGCACAAAAATATTAAAGTGGTATGACCTTAATATGAACGCTGCATGGCAGGACAGGGACGAGAACGCACTGATTGAACGAATAGATGAAATCCTCCGTGACAGCGTCCGGCTTCGCCTGAGGGCAGATGTAAGTTACGGGGCATTTCTCTCGGGTGGGATAGATTCCTCAACCGTCGTTGCCATAATGAGCCAATACTCTCCCAAGCCAGTACAGACATTTAGCCTTGCGTTTGCCGATATGCCAGCACATAAAAATGACCCATATTTTGCCCGCATCGTTGCTAGTCAATATGCAACCGCACACCACGAATGTGTAATGAGCTGGTCTGACCTTCAGCAAGGGCTTTCAACGGTAATCTGCCATCTTGGGCAGCCATTTGCCGGTGTTATATCATCCTATTGGCTGTCAAAGTATATGAGCCAGCACGTCAAGGTGGCGCTCTCAGGAGACGGGGCAGATGACATGTTTGCCTCTTACGGTCACCACCGCCTTGTCTGGCCTATTGCCGCGGCACGACTGGCAAAGGCACAGGGACGACCGTCAGACGACCTTGATTACGGTTTTTTTAATAACAGAAGGGATTTTGTTGAAACCATGTCCGCGTATGAACCGTGGCAGTGGCGCCTGGCCTATACATCGTTCATGGAAGAGGACAAGGCACATGTGTTCTCAAAAAAGGGAAAGGAACTTTTCCTGTCCTACTCTACCACAGATTTTCTTAAAAACATATATCTGTCGTGTAACGATAAGGCCGACGAGCTGAACAAGATGCTCTATCTCGACATCAATACGCTGCTTCACAACGAGATACTGTTTTTTAATGATATGCTCTCAATGGCCAGTTCTCTTGAGGTGAGAACTCCATTTCTGGATTACCGTATGGTGGAGCTTGCCGCGTCCATACCGGGGAGCCTGAAGATAAAGGGGCTGACCCTTAAGTATATCTTGAGGTGCGTGGCCGCCCGTTATGTACCAAAAGAGATTTTAGACAGACCGAAGGAGGGTTTCGTCCTGCCAAAAAACACATGGCTAAGACAGGGACTTTCGTCAATGGTAAGGGAAGTACTCTCTGCAGAGCGGCTAAGTATACACGGCTACTTTGACACAAGATACGTGGATTCACTTGTAAAGCGGTTCATCGAGGCAGATGAGACGCTGACATATAAAGTATGGACACTGATGATATTTCAAATATGGCTGGAGAGCTGCTATCACAAATAAGTGGTGGACTTACCGGAATTCTGTTTGATTTCGGTGATACGCTTGTGGCATTGCGGCCGTCGCGTGAGGAGGTATTTATGCTGGCCGCCTCATCAATCGGTCTGCGCCTCCGTCTGGCAGATGTAAAATCGGCCTATACAATTGTAGATTTTAACAACAAATACTCATCCATCAAGATTAAAGACGCCGTGGAAAAGGCGGCCTTCTATCTCGACTATAACGAAAAACTATGCAGGGCAATAGGGATTTCAAGCCATTTTAAAAGGCTTCAACCGGTGCTTGTCGAACAATTCAACCAAAAGAGGCACTGGAGCGCAATAAAGGGCGTTAAGGGGGTCTTAGGGAATCTGCAGCACCGTTTAGGATTGCCGCTAGGGATAGTGGCAAACTGGGACAGGAATCTTCGCATGATAATAGACAGACTTGGATTAACCAGTTATTTTAAGGTAATTATATCATCTGAGGAGGCTGGTGTAGAAAAACCAAACCCTGAGATATTAGACATAGCCCTGCGGGGGATGTCTCTTGAAAAATCCCGTAAAAACGTACTTTATGTCGGCAATGAATACGAATCAGATGTGTTGTGCGCGACAATGGCAGGTGTTATACCCATCCTTATAGACAGACGCAATCTGTACGGAAGCTGTGACTGCATAAGATTTAAGTCATTGATACATTTTTATGGCGCATTTGATTTCAGACCTGCCCTGCGTTAAGGTGAATTGCATGAGAAACAAGATTGCCCGTGAGTATTTCGTCGTGGAAACAGCATGTTGACAATTCTGCAATCTGGCTGCATAATATCCACATGTGGATAAAGAGAAATGCCGAAGAGTTAATCATAAATCTTGGAAGACAATTTCCCGCCGTCTTTGTTACTGGTGCAAGGCAGACAGGGAAGACCAGCATATTAACACACCTTTTCCCTGATTATTCCTATGTCACACTGGATGATCCCGACATGGCCGAAGAGGCGATAAACTCACCTCATGATTTTATAGGCTCATTGAACAAGCCGGTAATTATAGATGAGGCGCAGTACGCACCCGGCCTTTTCAGGCATATCAAGCTAACCATTGATAAGTCAAAACGCAGTGGACAGTTTTTTTTAACCGGCTCACAGAGTTTTCAGCTCATGCAAAACCTGTCAGAAAGTCTGGCCGGACGCTGTGCCATAGTCAATCTTCAGCCATTGTCCGCTCACGAACTACAGCGCGCAAACAGGCTTACTTCTGTTGAAGATTACATAGGTACAGGAGGTTTCCCGGCTCTTTACGCTGATATGAACCGACACCATTGGTACCCTTCGTATATATCGACTTACCTCGAAAGGGATGTCAGAAATATAATGCGTGTCGGCAGTTTACGTGACTTTAATCGATTTTTACGGGCTGCCGCCATACGGACGGCACAAACCCTGTCTTTTGTTGACCTGTCAAGAGACGTCGGGGTATCCCCAAACACCATAAAAGCATGGGTATCGGCGCTTGAGGCATCGCATATGGTCTGTTTACTTGAACCATACCACAGAAGTCTCGGCAAGAGGCTTGTCAAGTCACCCAAGCTCTATTTCCTTGACACAGGGCTTGCCGCTCATCTCATGGGTCTTTATTCATGGGATGAGATTGCGAATACCCCAATGGCAGGGGCGCTATGGGAGACCTATGCCTTTAGCCAAATACAACGCTACCTGTTTTCACAGGGGCTAACGAATCCACCGCTTTACTACTGGCGTACAAGAGAGGGCAGAGAGATTGACTTTATTATTGAAAAAGGCGGTCAGTTCATAGCCATTGAAGCTAAATTGACTGGTGTGCCCGCGCCGCCAAAGGGGTTCAAATACTTCGAAAATTACTATGGAGAAAACGCAATATTAAAAGGGTATATAGTCTGTCGGGTTAAGAACGACCATGCAATCACACCAGAAGTAAAGGCAATCAACGGCGTCTGCTTTGATTTCTGATACAGTGGGTAAATAATTCCCTTTCACATACCGATATGGATATCGCTGGTTGAACAAGTTGACTATCAAAGAGGGAATATTCTATTATCTACACTGTTTAATAACTGGATACGGAGAACAGTAAAATGATGAAAAAGGTATTTATAACAGGAGGAGCTGGCTATATCGGTTCCATAATGATAGGGGCAATGCTCGAAAACGAGTATGAAGTTATAGTGCTTGACAGAATGTTTTTTGGAAAGAGGCCGGTTCTTAAATACCTGGACCATCCAAAAGTCCATTTTTATAAGGATGACGTAAGATATTTCGACAAGGCATTGCTAAAGGGAGTGGATGTGGTAATAGACCTTGCCGGTATTTCCAACGACCCTGCCAGTGAAATAAACCCGCAGGCAACAATTAATATAAACCAGAAAGGCTCGATACGTGTAGCTAAGGTATCGAAAGAAATGGGAGTACGTCAGTACATACTTGCCTCCTCGTGCAGCATATATGGAGAAGGTGACGACAACCTCTTAAACGAAGAGTCAAAGAAAAACCCTGTATCATTGTATGCAAGGTCGAAAATCAAGGCAGAAGAGGCCATAAAGCCACTTGCCGATGATAATTTTTGTGTCACATTTCTTAGAAACGGGACAGTCTACGGCTACTCCACAAGAATGCGTTTCGACCTTGTTGTAAACACAATGACCTGGAAGGCATGGCAAAACGGGAAGATACACATCATGGGTGGAGGCCAGCAGTGGAGACCGCTGGTTCATGTAAAAGATGTAGTGGACGCATTTTTACTTGTAATGCAGACGCAAAACTTATCTATTATAAATGGACAGGCCTTTAATGTCGGCTCAAACGACCAAAACTACCAGATATGGCAGATAGCCAATATGGTAAAAAATGCCATACCAAATACCGAACTGGAGTTCTTTCCATCAGACCCGGACAGGAGAGACTACAGGGTATGCTGCGATAAAATAACAAATGTCCTTGGGTTTAAGACGAAAAAAACGGTAACCGACGGGATAATTGAGATATTAGACGGCCTCAAATCAGGATATATCGATGCCATGGACCCTTCAAATATTACGGTCAAGTACTATAAGTATCTGCTTGAAGCCGAGAAAGCCTTGCGTGAAATCAAATACAAGGGAAAGATATTTTAATGGAGAAATTCGACAGAAGTGTTTCCATGTTAAGCTGGGCCTATAATGAGGAGGAGTCTATCGAGGAGTTTCTCAAAAGGGCATACGACCTGATGGAACAAACCGTTGAGGATTTTGAACTTATACTGATTGACGACTGTAGTACCGACAGGACATATGAACTTGCGGAGACGTTCATGAAGACACATGTAAAATTCAGACTATACAGAAACGAGAAAAATCTTGATGTCGGGCTTTCACTTCAAAGGGCGGTCAAATCTGCATCGAAGGAATTCCTGTTTTGGCAGACAGTAGACTGGAGTTATAATATAGGTGATTTGCGAAAACACCTTGAGCTGCTAAAGACATTTGACATAGTTCAGGGTGTACGTGGAAATACCATATTAATAGGGCGTTCAGATAATTTAAAAAAATCAATAGTTTCAATAGTGAATTACCTTATAATCAGGTTATTGTTTAAAGTACCCCTGTCAGATTATCAAAACGTGACCTTTTATCCCACAAAGTGGATACAATCGATAACCTATGAATCTAAGAGCGGTTTCTCCAACCCTGAGGGGTTAATAAAGTCATCCTGGTGTGGAAAGTCAATCAGGGAGGTGCTAATAGGTTTTATCAATAGGAAGCTGGGAGCTGCAAAGGGAACGAGACCGAAGTCAGTCAAAGCCTCTGTTATCGATATATTCAGGCTGTGGTTTAAGTGGATTGTATTAAACAAAAGGGTGTTTACAAAAAATGGCGCCATTGAGCGATACAAATAAGAATGGGCTTAATAGTTAAGTGAAACTGCATAGGGCTGTGCTCGTATTTTTTATAGCCTCTGCCATCATATTTACGATATTCATAGCTGGTTTCTTTATTAATCTCAATACAACCGTTTCCACATCGTCAGGATATATCACGGTTGAGGCATTTCATCAGATATTTTATAATACAGTAAATGGCCGGTTATTTCAATTGTCAATAAACAAAGACAATATGCACATTTTTGAAAACAAAAATCCTCACGCCTACATAAATCAATTGGCCGCACCGGTTACGTTTACGATGAACGCGCTGGCACTGAGCTATGTGTTTTGGCAGGATATAAACTTTTTCTACGCAATATTTTTTATTTTCAATTACATTGGGCTGCTTTTATATACATGGAAGCTAATGAAATTCTACGCCCCCGCGTGGTATAAACAAAAATTCTACATTGCTGCTGGCGTTCTTATGATAAGCAGTTACATGACAATCGTTCACTTCGGCGGCAACAGGGGCCTGATAATAGGACCTTTTATTTTGGCCTCGTATTATTACTTAAAGACAGAGAAATGGCTGCCCTATTCGATTGCCACCGCACTAGGTATATTGACCTCCGATGATTCGGCAATGTTTTATTTCACATTCGCCGCATATTGCTACATCTTTGAAAATAAGAAAATCGGAGCGCTTACAGGTTTGGCCTCATTCTTATACACCGGCCTTGTGTTGTTTATCATACAGCCTGCCGCAAGGTTTAACTTGCAGCTTGAGCAAATAAATCACGTTGCGTTCTATAGGGATGTTCAAAACAGGATTTACAATTTCTTAAATTTTATCTATAAGTTTCCAACCGAGATAAAAGAGGTCCTAGCGTTTATACCTCTTATCGTATGCCTTTTTCTTATAGCAAACCGCAGGGACATAAAACCGCTGAAAATATTGGGACTGATTGTCTTAGCCCCACTAAGCCACTGGTTTATTACATATGCCACAAATATCGGAGGCCATCACCTCATGCACATAATGGCCTGTATATATCTGACCTGCATTTACCTGATTGCTAAAACAGATTTCGGGCAGCTTCAGCTCTCCGGGGCGATAAAAAAATCTGCCGCTGCACTTTTTGCGCTTTTCATTGTGTCCAACCTGTATTTATTAATGGTCGCTGATTTCCCCTTTAAATTCCAAATCAGGTGGTATCTGCAGGACAAAATACCGGTATCGTCTTATTATAAAATGCTGGTTGGACAGGACTTATACAAGACTATTGAAAGCAACAGAGAATTCATTAATCAGATAAACAGCATTCCAAAAAAACACAGCCTCGCATTTTGGGCAAACAGGACAGTAAGCGGTTTTATTTCCAATCGTTCAGACATTTGGCCTTTCCCCTCACTATCGCTGGACGCTGACTTCCTGGCAATTCAACGCAACGCCAATAACGCCTATTTCTGCACGAAAGATAGCGCAAACCTCTCACATGCCAACACATCCGACGAAATAAGACTGTTGGGAGCCGAGGAAGACTGCGCGGTATCAGCCGTATTTACTGAAAAACTCATCCATCGGCTAGTTGATGAGCTTAAAACTCATGCGGTCGCTTACTCAAGCGACAATGTTATCGTATTGAAAAGGCTCTCCCACGCAGTTATAGAAATACCTTCTGATTCGATTGGACTTAATTTCCTGTCTAATGTCCCCGGCGTCCTCGATAATTATCTCAAGAAACTGAAAAATCTCTTTTAACATCCTCTAGTTCCTGAGCCGTGAACTGCATTAGTTATTATTCTGACAGATATTCGCCGTAATTGGAAAATCATTGATCTCAAAAAGTGTATACGTCTTATTGCTCTTCATAAAATTATCATCTATAGCATCTATCAGATTACTGTCAATATCAGCAAGCGCTTCAGGTGGAAACCCTGCAGGGTCACCGCTTCTGCCAGCCTCTATGTTTTTCTTTATATCCATAAGCAGCCACGGTGGGTAAAAACGCCAATTCAGTGCAAAGCGCCCGGCTGCTGGCTGCCCATCACACTGTTTAATATCAAGTTCAGGGTAATAGATGAGTTTTGAGGTTATAACAGGGCCTTTTTCAGAAGTATCATTTACGAGTCCATCTGTAAATTTTGTAAAATATACAGAACCAGCAAAATCCAAAACAGGTTTTCCTCCGATGTTAGACTTTGTGTAATATAAACTGTCTGAGAAGTGGATAAGGTTGATGTCTGAGCCATTTTTCGTAATAACAGGGAAATAAAAATCCCTCGCGCCAGGGCTTAGTTTATTGATCTCGGAATAACGCTTAAAGCCAATTTCATGACCGCCAAGCACCTCATACGGGCCAGATACCTTGCCGGATGAAAATATCACTTTACCACCGCATTTAATCTCTGCCTCAACCCAAAGCTCACGAAACTGGCTGACTCCGGTAGGAACATTATGACCGCCTCGTGTATTATTCAGTTGTATCCCTACTGTAGCCTTACCTGGAACACAGGCGCTTGCATTGTACTCAGGCTTTAACAAGACCTGAAAATCAAGCGTAGACCTGAGCATTCTGATTTTTTCAACGGCCAGATACTCTAACGGATACCCAAGCTCATCAGCCTTTGCAGCGCTCATAAGTGCGTTAGCTCCACCTACTAACATGTGGTTAGCAACAGGGATATTTTTAAAGCGCTTCTCCTGAGTGTATTTTGACATATCCCCAAGTTCAGCTTTACCCTTATAGGTATTGACCATGTGGCAGTCAACACAGCTCTGCCCGTCTTTAAAGGCTGCGCCGTGCTGCCACTCCCTGACAGTCATCTGCTCAAGAGGATCATCTTCTATATTGACGTGAAGCCGGGTTTGAACCATATGGCAGTGGCGGCAGACGCCTGCTGTGTTACCTTTGCCTTTGCCGCCACCAGAGAAACCATCTGCGAAATCAAGTTTCTGTTCAGCGTCCAAAGTTGCTGTCCCTTGTATTTCATCATCTGTGATTATGTGATGAAATCCATAACGGTGCATTGTTGAAGTGGGTAGTTTACGGCTGTCCAAACCACTGGCAGCATGTCGCCCTGTGCGCACTGTGATTCCTGACATATCATAAAACATCGTATTAATACCGTGTTGATGGTTTATTTTTCTTAGAAGGTCATAATCTTTGCGATTATCTTTAAGTGGAGCATGGCAGGCAAGGCAGGTGACGCCCTCTTTACCCAGTTTATGAGTGGGATAATAGGGAGGTTTCACCTCGTCTGCCAAATGCATAAGCTCATCACTTATGACATCTAACTCTATTAAAATGTTTTTGTCTTTCTCCGGCTCAACCATCTGTGCTATAACTGTTCTGTTGTTATTTCTGAGAAAATGGTCAAAAGTTGCTGCTGGCGCATGGCAGCGTATACATAGGTATGGCAAATCACCGCCGATTCTTGTAGCGCCTCCAGTGAGCAGGTTGACCTTTAACTCAAACCAGTTGTATACGGGCGCTGCTGCTGCTACGGAGTGGTTGCTGCGCTGCCAGTCCCTGTACTGCTCAGTGTGGCAAACTCCGCATTGCTCTGCTGAAATTTCTTTTTTGTTAAAGGCATGGGCAGAAATTATTGATGTGTTTAATAGTGGGTTATCTGATGCCTCCATCACAGAATTAAAGGAACTCTGCCCTGTCTCAGCGCCGTAGAGCGGCACTGTAATTATAAAAGCTAAAATAAGAAAAGACATCTGATACAACAAGCCGTGCTTTATCTTATATTCTAATCTCTTAAACATAATCCTTTCCTCAAGTCAGAGAATTTTCAAATTTACTACTATCTAATTGCATAAGTGTGCAATAGTATCTATGCTACTTTCTGGCTATAAATGCCTTATGCCGTGAAGCATGACACAATCGCTTATTTATGTAATTAAAAACTATTTATTATAACATATTTTTATGATATCTAAATAATGGATTGATAACCCCCCAGGGCAAACGCATTTCAACATAGGATGATTTTCTCCATGTAGTTATTGCTCCAACCAGCTTTCAGTCTCTTGTTTTTAACGCCTATTTTGGCGGTTTTCTCCAATTTCAGAAGATTCAGCGCAATATGCCTTGCTACAGAAAAGTTTTCCGCTGCATAACCACTACGTATACGACTGTAATCCTCACGAAACACTACATCCAATACCCAGTGGAGCGAGTTTTCTATTGTCCAGTGACTTCTCACCGCTCTACTAAAGTCTTCGCTATCTGCTCCTATGCTACTTATATAATATCTTGTCTCGACTGTCATTTTCCCATCAATCTCTCTTTCTGATTCCACACATCCTATACTTTTTAAGCCTTCCCATTTTTCTTTATCGATTATCCAACCTACATCCTCGGTTATCCAATATTTTCTTGTTTCTATACGGCCATGCTCCCCGTCCACTATAACCATGCCCTGTCCCTCCCGTCTTTGCTTGGTCTTCACAAACCTATTTTAACAGCTTCGACGGCGAGCAGGGTATCCTTTTATTTTTTTACCGGACACTACTGGAGGCAGGCATTAAGAGCAGGTCTAAGTCGAAGGGAGAGACGAGAGAAACAGAGGAGATTCCGCAAGGAACGTAAAAGGACGACACCGTCGGAAGCGGTAATATTTCGTTATTTATCGAAATTTCATGATAAGGAACAAGAGAAACTGAGGGTAGGCAGGACAGCATTCATACCGAAGGTCACAGAGAATCTGAAGGCACTGATGAGTATAAACACAGGTTTGATAGGATTTGAAGTAATAAAGCCATGTGAAGAGACAGCCACATTAGACATGGACGCTACATTATCAGAGACATCAAAGAAGGAAGCGCTTTACAGCTATGAAGGAAGAGAAGGCATATCAGCCGTTAAACACATATTGGCATGAAAGAGAAGTGGTGTTGCACACGGAATTTCGTGATGGCAATGTACCAGCGGGATATGAACAGCGGAGGGTATTAGAGGAAGCATTAAAGTGTTTACCGAAAGGGGTGAGGAAAGTACGTTTGAGGTCTGACAGTGCGGGGTATCAACACGATTTGTTGAGATATTGTGAAGCAGGGGAAAACAAGCGATTTGGCAGGATAGAGTTTGTGATAAGCTGCGATGTGACGAAGGCATTTAGGGAAGCGGTGATGGAAGTAGCAGAAGCGGACTGGCATCCAATATATAAGGAGATAAATGGAGAACTTAGGGAGACAGGAAGAGAATATGCGGAGGTATGCTTTGTACCAAACAAACTATGTCATAGCAAGGGTGCGCCGGAATATAGGTATCTTGCAACACGGCGGGAAATAAAAGGTCGTGAGCTTCCCGGAATGGAGAAAGATGAGTTACCGTTTCCAACAATGATGATAAAAAATAATCGTTATAAAATATTCGGGTACGTGACAAATATGGATTGGTCAGGAGATAAGCTGATAAAGTGGATTTATGGGAGATGCGGCAAGAGTGAACAGGCGCATGACGTAATGATTTCGCTGGCGGGCGGTTTCCATCAGGGGATTTTGGTGAAAATGCTGCATGGTGGTGGGTAACAGTGCTGGCACATAACTTTAACGTCCTGATGAAGCGGCTGGTGCTTGGACAGTCGTGGATTAATAAGCGAATGAAGGCCATCCGACTAGGTCTGATCTTCATAGCTGGACGAGTAATAGAGAGGTCACGCAAAATGATAATTCGAATATCTGGCGACCATCTATCATGGTCATTACTAGCACGGCGGAAAATTGCGCAATTGGCTTGCGCTCCATGAACACATATAGAGGTTTTATGATATAGTTTTTTAAAAATCAGGAGGGTTGTGTCCATTAAGGTAAATTCATAGGTTTTTTTGGGCGTGAGGGCTGTTTAAATCGCCTCTCAAGGGTGGGGGTGAGATGGACCCCTTACCAAAATCTCTCAAAAAAAACCAAAACTGATGTCACGGCTTACTTTGATGGTTGATTTAGGCCTAGGCGCCTGCTTGACACCAGATGATACTATATGATACCTTAAATACGGTATATGTTCAGTAGCTATATGTGCCGAAGTGGTGGAATTGGTAGACACGCAAGGTTCAGGGTCTTGTGGGGGCAACTCCGTGGGGGTTCGAGTCCCCCCTTCGGCATTTATTTATCCTTTTAAATCAACTACTTGTAAAAAATAATGCCATTCCGGTTTTTGCTTTACCAAGTTTCAGCACCTTACCCCTCCTGTTCACCGCCTCCCTTAATTTTTGAGAGGTAGCATGATAATATTTTTGGGTGGTCCTGATGTCAGTATGCCTTGCGAGTATCTGAGCAACGAATGGATTTGTATCATCTTCAACTAACTGTGTTATGAATGCTTGCGCCGGAGCAAACCGACCACTCATTCCGGAACATGCCGACCAGTGATTCCGGAGTAAGCCGACCAGTGTTCCGAAAAGAAAGCG
>LNQR01000062.1 GCA_001541255.1 Candidatus Magnetominusculus xianensis | reverse complement strand
GCTGAATAATGGGAGCCGGATGAGCGGAGAGGTTCATGTCCGGTTCTGCGAGGGGCTGGGGGTGCAATTCCCCGGTCTACTCACCATACGAGAGATACTCAACCGATTGATGGAGTTGGTGCCGGAGGAAACGCTCCGTGGCAGGTATGTAAGGCAGGTGGAAGTCCTGTCGCAGTTAAGGGATTTACAGAACGAAGTATCTGAGGAGGCGGAAAACATGGCAATAGTATATGATATGGAAAGAGATATTAGATTTAGACAGGGCTTAGTTGAAGGTGAGCGAAAAGGCTTACTCGAAGGTGAGCGAAAAGGCTTACTCGAAGGTGAGCGAAGAGGCTTACTTGAGGGTGAGCGAAGAGGCTTACTTGAGGGAATTGAATTAGGACTCGAACTTAAATATGGTTCAGCCGGAGTTGAGTTGATGGATGTGGTTTGTATTATCCCTACTGTAGATAAATTGGAGGAGTTCAAAAACCTAATCAGAAGAGCTGATTCACTGGATGAATTAAAGCTGTTTTTGGGAAAAGCATATAAAATGCCCAATGGCGACTGAAGAATTCAGGGGAACGGGAGGAAGCGGTAATACCCTCTACATCAAAAGGATGCACATCATGGCGGTCATCCAGATAATATCAATGGGCAGGTGAAATTCACAGGATGTATCCAGTAAACACTCAGCCCTTGCCGGAAATTCGTCGTCCGTAAGCCACAAAATAAGCGTAACGGGAATCTTAGGGTAGGGATAGAGGACAACTGCCGCATCTCCATAGGCAGCGGCTGAACCTCCCAGTATATCAATCCCACTTGATAAAAACCCCTCTTTATTGGACTCATATTTGGCAGCAAGCCGTGCAAGGGGAAGCACATGTGAACCGCGAAAAAATAACTCCCCTCCGGTAAGATTCTGCGGCATAGCAAGCTGCCCTGTCAGGGCAATGTCCTTTGCGGCGTTAAGATACCAAAGGGATGAAAGCCTGTAAAAATCCCCGAGCCGATTAAGCAGGGCATCTCCTTCTGGTCTATCACACGTGATAGTCCTGTCTTTGGCATAAAAGTTAAAGTTCCAGTTAAAAGATTTAATTATATAACTGTTCGTTACACGGTCAAAGGACACCAATCCCCTCTTACATACATCGTCGGGGTCGTGACCTGACAACTGTTCCCAGCCCTTATCCTCACCGCCTGCCATATCATGGTATTATATTAAATTACTGATAAAAAAAGTAACCGTTTTTCAGGTACTTCTTCAGCGGGGTTCAGGATATTAAAAGGCAGGTCGAGATGTTGGAGTATTGACGCTGGTTGTAGTTGTGCTGTGCAGTACAGAGATAAAGTCTGGTTATTATATTAATAGGCACATTAACTATATACCTATAATAAGCAGATTAATATATATATTTATCTAATATACAACATACTGCCGACTTACTTATAAATAATAAAATACCACTGGCAAGGATTTTGCTAACGTTGGAAGTAATAGTTTTTCTATTGAATGTTACAGTACTTAAAGGGGACAGCGATATGAAGAAATTGTTTGGAGTCAAAGAAACTGTCGATGAGGCTGCACAAGTCAATACTGTTGTTGAAAGCAAGGGCGTAGCTGGCATTGCCAGGGATACCCGGGCCGCTAAGGATACCACCAGATATGAGGAGAAGTTAAACGCTGAAATAGCCCGATTTGAGAAAGTTGCGGGTACATTGTTCAGAAGGCTTGAGAAAAGCATTAAAATCCTTGAGGCTATCGAGGCCTCAGTTGACTCGAAAATAGCGCATTTCGAGAGACTCATTCAAATGGCCGATTCGGTAAACTACACCGACTGCGGACAGAACAGGCGCTATGAAGTGCTTGCCCTGACGGGGAAGGGACTCGGTATTGACGAAATCGCCAGTGTCCTCGGCGTCCAGCACGGCGAGATTGAGTTAATCCTGAATCTTAACAGATGAGGTATGGAAAAATATTCCTCATGGACAATAACAATTTTCCCGTTGGAAGCTCGGCAGCAAAGTCTGCGCATAGGGGGCAGGCTGTTTTTTGCATTGGCATAGTAATTGCAATAACTTGATCATGACTATAAAACATGTGAGGGAATGGTACAATGTATAAAGGAAGTTACATAGCGGCCTCGGGCATGGTTGTCAAACAAAGGCAGATGGAGCTTGTGTCGAACAACCTTGCAAACACTACCACATTTGGGTACAAGCAAGACAGGGTTTCCTTCAGGGATGTGTATATCTCTGAGATAAACGGCGTCCAGCAGCAAGGAGATCCCAGAGACATGACATACACAGACGTCTATTACACAGACCATTCAGAAGGGGCATTTCAGAGCACAGGCAATCCACTTGACGTTGCAATCGGGGGTAGGGGGTATTTTAGCGTAGAAGGTAATAAGTACACACGGGCCGGTAATTTCACGCTGGATGTAGAGGGTTATATTGTGACAAAAACCGGGGATAAGGTATTAGGGTCAAGCGGCCCGATACAAATACAGACTGGCAATGTCCAGGACATACAAATAGGCTCAGACGGTACCATATCTGTCGATGGCACAATAATAGATACACTTTCGGTAGTGGATTTCCCTGATACCAAAAACGTTATCAAGCAGGGCAATAATTTTTTTGTATCAACTGATCAGCCGGTAGAGTCAACCGCGACAGTCAACCAGGGGCATATAGAGTTTTCAAACGTAAATGTCATTCAGGAAATGGTCACAATGATAGAGTTGTTAAGGGAATACGAGTCACAGCAGAAAGTTGTACAGGCGTTTGACGATGCCACATCAAAGGTTACTAACGACATGGCGAGATTATAATGATAAGACAGTTAACCCTGAAGGAGGAAGTCATTAAATGATTAGATCTTTGTTTATTGGGGCGTCTGGCATGACTGCACAAAAGACCAACCTTGACGTTATCTCCAATAATATAGCAAACACGAGTACCTATGGTTTTAAGCTGGGCAGGGCAGAGTTCCAGGACCTGATGTATCAGGCAGTGCAGGCCCCCGGTGCCCCTACCGCAGTGGGTTATCCATCTCCTACGGGTATACAAATTGGGCTTGGCGTCATGCCAAGTTCAGCCGGAAAGGTTTTTAAACAGGGCGATTTCATTAACTCTAACAACGAACTTGACATTGCAATAGAGGGAAAGGGGTTTTTCCAAATTGCCTTGACAGACGGAAGTATCGCTTATACAAGGGCGGGTAACTTCAAACTTGACAGCACCGGCAGAATTGTAAATGACCAGGGCCTTGTCCTTCAGCCTGAGATGACAGTACCGACGGACACAGTATCAATTTCAATAGCCAGCGATGGCACTGTATCAGTCCTTCAAAACACGCAGACAACGGAAAGTCAAATAGGGCAGATAGAGCTAGGAAGTTTTGCAAATCCGGCAGGGCTAAAGGCCATAGGCAAAAATCTTTTCACAGAGACAGATGCCTCAGGCGCAGTAAATCTCTCAACCCCCGGACTACAGGGCTTTGGCACTCTTTCACAGGGATTTCTTGAGACCAGCAACGTAAACGTGATTGACGAAATGGTGAACATGATAGTCAGTCAGCGCGCATATGAGTTTAACTCCAAATCAGTGCAGACAACGGACGAAATGCTCCAGACTGCAAATAGTCTGAAGAGGTAATCAATGGCAGCACTATTACTAACAGCGCTACTGGCAGCATGGTCGCCTGAGATGGTTATCAGAGACCATATCCAGAGTAACTATCCATGGCCGGAGGTCAAACTCCAGATTATTGGAAAGAACAGGGAGCTGACCATGCCATTGCCAGACACTGTAACAGTGGTAGGCGGCAGTATCCCTGGCAGAGTAACCTTCAGGCTGAGCTCATCAACAGGCGAGAGCGCCTATGTCGAGGCAGCAGTTGAGGCCTATGACTGGGTGATAAGTAATCGCAGACCTATGTTAAAAGGTGAAGTGCTCACTTCAGATGATATATACAAGGGCATGATAAACATAAAAAATATACCCAAAGGCGCTATATCGTCAGAATCTGCCTGCCTGGGCAAGGTGCTTGTTTCCTCAATCGCTGTAAACCGCCCAATAACGGAGGGTCTCCTGGCTGACGAGAAGATTGTAAGGAAGGGAGATGAGGTGCGTATCGTAATAGATTCAGGGAAGTTTAAGATTACGGCCAGAGGGATTGCAAAGGAAGAAGGCGCCGAAGGCAAATATATCAAGGTACTCTGTCCCTCGACAAACAAGCTGATAACCGGCAAAATAGCTGGTGCACATATGGTAACTGTCGCAAATTGAGTGAGGTTAAAAACGATGCTTAAAATGATAAAGACAATATCTGCGGCAGCGCTTCTTGCGGCAGTGTGTGCTGGTTGTTCAACGCCTGCAAATAAACTGCCGGCCAAACCAGCCCCATATATATACGGCGGCGCTTCGGCACAGAGACCTGAAAACGGTTCTCTCTGGAACGACTCTGCAAGCCTGTTTGAAGACAGACGCGCCCGCCGCTTGAACGATGTCCTTATGATAAATATTGTTGAAAAAACTAAGGCAAACGCCAAGGAAGAAACCACAGGCAATAAACAGTCATCGTATAATTCGCTGTTGGCCAATTTCTTTAATGTAAATGCAAATAAACTTGGTCTCTACCCAAGCACCACATCTGTTGGAACGGCGTCGACCCCTCAATTAAATACAACAAACACAGATAAGTTTACAGGTAAAGGAGAGACTAAACACGAGGGTACTATCACCGCCACTATCAGCGCTAAAGTAGTTGAGGTGCTTCCAAACGGCAACATGGTCATAGACTCAAGGAAGGAGGTAACGGTTAATTACGAGACACAGTTCATTGTCATGCAGGGAATTGTAAGACCGGACGATGTTGACCAGAGCAATTCCATATCGAGTCAAAAGGTCGCCGATGTGAGGCTCTACCTTGTAGGCGACGGTTTCTTAGAGGAGCTTCAATCCCCCGGATGGCTTGGCAGGCTTTGGGGTTCACTGAGGCCATTTTAACAATGAAAACTGAGGTGATACTTTAATGAAGACATGGAAAACCATTGGTATAGTTATAACAACCGCCCTGTTTATTTTCTCAAGCGTTACGGGCGCATATTGTGAACGCTTAAAGGACATCTCATCTATTAAAGGAGTGAGGGATAACCAACTGGTAGGTTATGGACTGGTTGTCGGGCTTGGCGGTACGGGTGATAAAAAGGGTTCTATGGTGCAGAGTATCATCAATATGATGATGAAGATGGGAATTTCAGTAAATCAGAAAGATATAATATCAAAAAACGTGGCGGCGGTTATGGTGACGGCAGATTTACCGGCTTTCCCAAAGATAGGGAAAAAGATTGATGCAAATGTGTCGGCAATGGGCGATGCCAAAAGCCTGATGGGTGGAATGCTGCTTCTTACTCCGCTAGTAGGGGCAGACGGCAAGACTTACGCAACTGCTCAGGGGGCGGTCTCCATAGGCGGCATATATGTCTCTAAGGGAGGTTCTTCAGCACAGCAGAACTTTGCCACCGTAGGCAGGGTGCCAAACGGCGCTTCCATCGAGAAAGAGTTTGGTTACGACATTGCAAATTCAGAGGACATTACGCTCGTGCTGCGCGACTCAGACTTCACAACGGCAACAAACATCAGAGATGCGATAAACAAGCACCTGAGGGGCAACTTTGCATCCAGTCCTGACCCGTCGTCTGTTAAGGTCATTGTACCCCCTACGTATCAGGGAAACGTTGTTGAATTGATAAATAAACTTGAGGCGCTTGACGTAAGAGTAGATATACCGGCAAAGATAATCGTAAACGAGCGTACAGGTACGGTCGTCATAGGGGAAAGCGTCAAGCTCACCCCTGTTGCCATAGCTCACGGCGATTTAACTATTGAGATAACCCAGAATCCACAGCAGCTCACAGGCCCTCAGACCGAAATCAATGTAAATGCCGATAAGGCAGCCCTTACAAAGATTTCAGGCGCTACGTTAGGCGAGATAATCACGTCGCTCAATAAACTTGGTGTAACGCCGCGCGACTTAATCGCTATACTTCAGTCGCTTAAATCAGCCGGAGCGCTTACAGCTCAACTGGAAATACAGTAAGTTACTTGACACAGTTGTATTTTTCAGAATAATATATCTTCAAACGACATAAGACCGGGGGCCCTTTTATAAGGGCTTCTTCAGGAGGACATGCACATGAAGACAGCTATGGTAGTTATTGTAGTCTTAATAGTTGCCGCTGCCCTGACAACACCTGACACAGAGGCTGGCACGGCAATATACTATATGCCATTTTTCACCACAGATACGGCAAACCCTACGTACTGCTGGATTGCAAATAAATCTACAGGGAGTGCAACGGCTTCAATACAAATAATGACCAGCAACTCTTCGACAGCCCCAACACAGATACCATTAAGTACAACTTTATCTCTGCCTGCAAAACGTTCAAAAATGGTTACATTTTACAGTACAACTATTATTGCCGATTCCACTATTTTAGACATATCGTCCGAGGTTGGCTCCTCTGGTGTTCCAGTTGTTTACTCTGCCGATATAACCTTTAGTTCTACGGGGACGTTGAATTGTACCATGCTGGGTATGTCATGTTTTCAGGGCACTACCACCCCGAGACGAAACCTTGTCGGTTATACCTGCTATGACGGTACGTATTTTACGTATTAAAAGGGTAGGGTGGAGATGAGTCGCTTTACTAATCGACTGTGGCTGCTTAGTGTTTTTGTTTTGATTAGATTAATGAATGTAGCAGCCTGGGCAGATGAGCCTGCCGCGATTACGGCTGCTTTGAAAAACAAGGTAATATCCAATGGCGGCTATGACAGCTTAACGGCAAAGGCGAAAACAAACGGCTCAGTAAGAATTCTTGTTAAACTTGGTATAAAGTTTCAGCCGCAGGGCAGCTTGTCAAAGCTGGATGCCTCTCCGCTGAAAAAGGCGATTTTAACTGCCCAGGACAAACTGCTTGGGCGCTTGACGACCATCTCTTACTATAAGTATAAATATATCCCCTACATCGCCATGACACTCAACAGCGCTGCGCTTAACAGTACACTTTCAGCGCCGGAGGTGGAGTCTGTAGTGGAAGACGAGGTCTCTCCTCCCTCGGCAGTGAACTGGAATATCTCAGCCACAGGCGCTTCAACCGTTTGGCAGTATGGCTACGATGGGTCAGGCTACGCTGTCGCAATATTAGATACCGGTGTCGATAAAACCCATCCCATGCTTTCAGCAAAGGTGATAGCCGAGGCCTGTTATTCAACCAATGACTCATCGTCCTATGCCTCGTCACTCTGTCCAAACGCCGTGACAGACTTAACAACCAGCGGGGCAGCAATGCCGTATGCAGGGAACTGCCCAACCGGACTGTGCGACCATGGAACGTCGGTTGCCGGTTTTGCGGCAGGTAAAAATACAGGGGAGGCGTCCGGGGTTGCCAAAGGGGCAGCAATCATTGCTATGCAGGTATTTACGAGATTTGACTATGGATGTGCGACTTCCAATCCATGTTTATTGGCATATAACAGCGATATAATCAAGGGGTTGGAAAGGGTATA
Organism: Candidatus Magnetominusculus xianensis; assembly: GCA_001541255.1. Classification (GTDB taxonomy): domain Bacteria; phylum Nitrospirota; class Thermodesulfovibrionia; order Thermodesulfovibrionales; family Magnetobacteriaceae; genus Magnetominusculus; species Magnetominusculus xianensis. The sequence continues at coordinate 16,725 of LNQR01000062.1, read as the reverse complement.
TGAACTAAGCGCCGCTTATCCAATAGCCGCTGTTAATATAAGTACCGCGGGCGGTCATTTCGCCGCTAACTGCGATACCGGGTATGGGGCGATTAAGGCAATGGTCGATACCCTGCGTTCTGTTGGTATTGCCACAGTCAGCGCTTCCGGCAATCATGGCTATATCGATGGTATTAGCGGCCCGGCGTGTATTTCTACTGTTGTAAGCGTTGGTGGAACTACAAACGTTGATACAGTTGCCTATTTCTCTAACAGTGCATCTTTTCTGAATATACTTGCGCCGGCTTATGAGATTTCGGGTCCTGTCAGTAATGGAAGATATAAAGCCTGGAATGGGACTTCTATGGCCTCACCACACGTTACAGGGGCATGGGCTGTGTTAAAACAGGCAAGACCAGCGGCGTCTGTCTCAGATATCCTTTATGCCCTGGTAAGCACGGGGGTTTCTGTTTCAGACTATCGAAACGGTATCTATAAGCCGCGGCTTAACCTTAGTTCGGCATTACAAAAACTTGCAGGGACGCTTGTGTACTATATGCCGTATTTTACCACAGACACGGCAGCTCCCACATACTGCTGGGTAACTAATAAGAGCGCTTCTTCTGTCGCTGCCTCGATACAAATAATGTCCGGGAGTTCAACAACCGTTCCAACTCAACTGCCCCTAAGCAAGACGATTTCCTTAGCAGCAAAGACATCTAAGATGATTACATTTAGCGGGACGACTATCACCGGCGGGGATACCTCGATAGATATATCATCCGAGATAGGCTCAGTGGGGGGTACGGCCTACTCAGCCGATATAACATTTACATCCGGCATGGCAATAAACTGCAGCCAGTTAGACATGTCGTGTTTTCTGGGCACGACTTCACCTAAGCGCAACTTAGTGGGGTATACCTGCTATGACGGCTCCTATCGTAATTATTAGACCGGCAGAGTAACTCTTAAACAGGAAAATATTACGCGGCGGCAGGAATTATTTTCCTGGTATGTGTTAGTAAGATTGGCATAAAAGAAGGTATCTATGACTATGGCATGGTAATTGCATATTAATATAGAGAGACTGGGTCATTGACCCTCTCAGAGACAAAGAAGGCACAAAGGTGGAGCATGGATACAGTAGGCGCATTAGATTCATTTAGAGGTATAGAGACCTTGAAGGGTAAAAAAGACAGCGGCACGATTGAGGCCGTTTCAAAAGAAATAGAATCAGTGTTTATGCTTGAGTTGATAAAGACGATGAGAAAGGGTTTAGGCACAACGTTTGGCAAGGGGCTTGGCGGCGATGTCTACATGAGTATGTTTGATACAGAGCTGTCGCGTACGTTATCTAAGCGAGGCATAGGAATCGGAGAGGTATTTGCTAAGGAGCTGACGCGGCTGTCTGAGAAAACTGACGGCAAAACCCAATCAGACTTAAAGAAGTCTGTAAAAAGTACCGATAGAGCTTTATAAACCATGTGCGGGTTAATTAAAACTACGTACTGGTTAGCAAACTTTCAGGAGGTAACATATGAAGATTAACAGCAGTGTTCCGCCAGAGGTAAAGCAGGTATACGGTACAGTAAAGAAGGTTGATAAGACAATGGACACAGGCGCAGCAGCCCCGGCAAATAGCGCCGACAGCGTAAAACTCTCTTCTGACGCGCGTGCAATCGAGGAGATGACAAGGGCGATTGCCCAACTTCCCGATGTAAGGGACGATAAGATTAACGAAATAAAAACATCTATCAGCAATGGTACCTATACTATAAATCCCAGCGAAATAGCTGGAAAAATACTGAATGAGATAGCGTGAAAACTGCTAATGACATAAAGAAGGTACTCAGCCTTCAAATCGAAGGATATAAGGTACTCTTTGAACTCTTAAAACAAGAGCGTGAGAATCTTATTGACTTCAATGAACAAGGTGTTGAGACCCTTGCAAAAGAGAAGTACACGCAGACACTCAAACTGAGGCTGCTTGAGGAGGAAAGGCTAAGGCTGATGAAAAAGCTTGTGACAGAGATAAACACTTGCCAGTCAATAAACGGCCGTAAGTTGTCCGTAGATATGAATATAAACACACTGGCCGAGATAACCGGCGATTCAGACTTCAACGGGATAAGGACGATGTTAAAATCTCTGCTGCAAAGCATAGATGAACTAAATGAATTTAATAAGGTATTGATAGATAGATCTCTTAAATACGTAAGAAACAACATTAATTTTCTGAATCTGCATGGAGTAAATCCCACTGTTGGCAAAACCGGGGTTTTCCTTGCGAAGGAGGCTTAAACATGGGACTGCTGGCATTGATGAACGTAGCTCAGTCTGCATTATCGACAATGGGTCAGGCTTTAACCGTTACGGGTAATAATATATCCAATGTTAATACCCCGGGGTATAATGTGCAAAATGCAATTTTAGAAGTGAATAACCCCAATACAGCGATTATGGGCGCATCAGGGACTGGTGTAAAATTAGCGTTGGTACAAAGACAATATGATGGTTTTGTACAAGCTCAGATGCTGCTTGAGGAGCAAAACAACGCTAAACAGAGCGTTCTTCAAAGCACATACATGCAGATAGAGGACGCAATGAATGATCAGAAAGGCGCAGGGCTCTCGGCTTCTATAACCAGTTTTTTTAATGCGTGGCAGGACCTCTCTACAAACCCGGAAACCCCTGAACAAAGGACAGTGGTCATAGCTGACGGCAAGAACATCATCACTCAGGCGCAGCAAATTGAGAGCCAATTTAGCAATATAGACGCATCCATTGGCAAGTCCATGCCCGATGACATAAAGCAGGTAAATGATCTTGCCAGACAAATTTCTAGTTACAACGTAAGCATAGCGCTGGCAGAAGGTGGCAGAATTCAGCAAGCAAACGACCTGAGAGACAAAAGGCAGGCTGCATTGACCCAACTCGCCGGACTAATAAATTTCACCACCTTGGACGATAAATCTGGCGCTATTACCGTTACCGTTGGTGAGAGAAACCTCGTAGGCGTTGGTGACATCGTTAATCCCATAACGATGCAGAAGCAGGTTGACGGTAAGATACAATTAAACATAAATGGAATAGACCAAACCTCAAAGATAACAGGCGGAAAGATTGGCGCAGAGCTAGAGCTTAAAAACAGCGGTAAGGGCGGGCTGCCTGCCGCATTTGCAGGACTGAGAAGCACCATAGCGGCAATCACAAACATGGTTAACTCTATCCAGACCAGAGGCTATGACCTCAATGGTCAGCAGGGAGGAAATTTCTTTAATCCCCTTTCAGTATATACACTAAACAAAAACAGCTCTACGGCCTCAGTTACCTCAGCAGTTATCATAGACATGTCTGCCATTACGTACAAGGAATACGAGGTGCGCTTTACCGGTAATGACAACTACCAGTTGTATGACATAAAAAATAACACATCGACAAACGGCACTCTGACCGGTAATTCGCTTACCGTCGATGGAATGCAGGTAACATTCGCAGGGGTTCCTGCTGCTGGTGATGTGTTTAAACTCTCACCTATTGCTACTGCAATAGGCAGCGGGAGAGTCAACCTCACAGACCCAACGCAAATTGCAGCGTCAAGCTCCCCTAGCGCCATTCCCGGCGGCAATGGCAATGCCCTTGCCATGGCAGCCCTCGGTGACCAGGTAAATCCAATGTTGTCCAATAGTACGATAATCGAATACTACGCATCAGTTGTTACCACGATTGGCAACTATGCCTCAACAGCAAATGTTAATCTGACATTCTCAACAAATATGTTGAGTCAACTGAAAGAGCAAAATGCCTCTATCTCAGGGGTGTCTTTAGATGAAGAGGCAATGAGTCTGGTGCAATATCAGAAATCATATGAGGCAGCGGCTCAAATTGTAAATGTCACCAGTAGTTTGCTGGAAACATTGGTCAATTTAGTAAGATAACGAGGGTGAAATAATGAGAATATCAAGTTTCATGTACATAGAAATGATGAAGAAGAGCTTTCAGGACAGCGTTTCTCAGCTCTTTGACTCGCAGGAACAACTGTCTTCGGGGCTGAAGATAAACAGACCGTCCGATGACATCTCTGCCATGGGTCAGATTCTGGGTTATAAGGTGGATATAGCAAATACCACCCAGTATCAGAAAAACATAAGCGCTGCTCAGTCGTTTCTTCAGACTTCTGACACATCAATGTCCAGCGTAGTGGAGAACCTTCAGCGTATACAGGAACTTATGGTAAGCGGCGTAAACGGCTCTACCGATGCCGCTGGCAGGCAGAATATTGCCGCAGAGATTGCCACAATAAAAGAGAGCCTCTACTCCCTGTCCTTAACACGTTTGGGAAACCGGTATTTATTTTCAGGCAGTCAAACCTACACTGCCAGCTTTGCCCTGACAGGGGCAGCAGCATCCGCTGGCGGCTTTTATACATATCAGGGAGACAGCACACAGACAAGCGTTAACGTAAACAGTACCGCACAAGTTATTGAAAACATCAGCGGTTCTGACGCCTTTGCATTTTCTCTTGACACTACGCTTTCGATACGGCTGACAACTGGCAGGTTTGCCCATTACATCCCGACTGCTGGCCCGTCTAACAGCAACATGCCAAGCGCTATTGCAGTAAACATAAGTAACTCCAGTTCGCCAACTGCGGTGAGCCTTGAACAGGTCTCCTTTTCAAACTACATGGACATGGTTAATATAATTGAAACCGCGTTTAATAAAGATGACGTTGATATGATAAATGCGATGATGAAACCCCTTCTAATGTCTCTGGACAAGGTCGTCACCGTAAGGGCGACTATTGGGGCGAGGCTCAACTTTCTACAGCAGACGATTAATAATAACGATAACAACAATGTCGATCAGTCCACGTATTTATCAAACGCTCAAGATGCAGACATTGCAAAGGTCGCAACAGATATATCAAAATCAGAGGTAGCCTTGCAGGCGCTTAGACAGTCATCGGCTCAGGTAATGTCTCAGACCTTGTTTGATTTTCTGAGCATAAGATAATCTGGGATTTTTCCAACAGATATGGTATACTAAGGCAGTAGAGCTTAGTGAGAGCCTGGATGCTCTCAAGCAGAAAAAAGGATAGGGGGCAAGATGCTCGTATTGACACGGAAGTCAGAAGAGGCAATAAAGTTAGGTGACTCTATTACAATTACAGTAGTAGAGATTAAAGGTAACAAGGTAAGGCTCGGTATAGAAGCGCCGCACGGTGTCAGGATATACAGGAATGAGCTGTATGAAAAGATAAAAACTGAAAATATCTTGTCCATGGGTCTGACAAGCGGCGAGTTCGAGAAGATAAAAGATGTGCTGCAACGATAATAAAGTCAAATTCAAGACATCGCGCTTTGGGTCTATTGAGGTAAATTCTGACAAGGTAATCTCATTCCCTGATGGAATTGTGGGATTCTCGTCGATTAAAAGATATGTACTGATTGACCACAAGGATACAGTGCTGAAGTGGCTTCAGGCAGCAGATGACCCGGATGTGGCCTTCATTGTTGTAGAGCCTACGGTGTTGTTACAAAATTTTAACATGTCGCTTGACCCTACTACAAAGAGATTCCTTCAATTAGAGAATAATGATGACCTAGTGACATTAGTAATCATCAGGGTGGAAAACGAACGTGTTATCGCTAATTTTCATGGTCCGCTGCTCTTTAATGCATCGCTTAAAGTAGGCGTTCAAGTCGTGCTGGATAAGATATAAGCCTTCGATATTATGAATACTTGCAGCGCTCGATTTAAAACGGGGAGTATCGGGTGAACATCAACGTAGTCGTAAATAAGGGCGAAAGTGTTGTACTTCTGGCAAGGCCAGACGGCAAGCCGATTTCCCTTGTCTCAGGTGATGCCGTTAGCGCTGATGTCATTGATATAATAGACTCTGGTCTTGTAATGCTCCGTATAACCCCTCCGCTAGGTAAGAGCGAAGATACGCAGGGGGCTGTTCTGTTAGCCAGGACAAATGTTCCATTAAGCGAAGGCGACAGAATTACCCTTAAAGTAATGGGTGGCGATAAAGAAATAAACCTTAAATTTATGGGCTTTGAATCGCCTCAGTCTCCAGTTTCTGCGGTCACAACCGCTGCCTCACACACAACTACTCCCGTGCCGGTGGTCACAACTGACCCTGCATCTGCCCCAGCACCAACAGTAGTTACCGTAGCACAAAAAGTCCAGCTCTTACTTTCTGAACTCACGGGCGCGCGTCTTAGCTCATCAGATTTCCAGGCCTTGCATAAGATATTAACTGACATACCGTCCAGTGTAAAAAACAAATATCCTGAGTTCAAAATGCTTGAGTCTCTGATTCCTGATATGGAACAGCTCAATGCACAAACCCTGAGGGCGTCTGTTGAGGAATCAGGCATACTGTTTGAGACCAATGTAAAACAATCTGCCATACAGGAGCTTGACAACGCACCTGATGTCGTGTTGGCGAAAAACACGCTCAATGCCATCGTCCAAAAGGCCGTTGAAGGATTTCAGAATCCACAAACCGAAGGGCATACGCGTATATTTTTAAACGATTTGGCGTCTGTAACATATAAAGGGATTCAGGGTTTAACCCCCGGCAATGCCAGTGATACACTCAATATGCTCAACCATGCAATTGATGACTGCCTGGCTGTTGTAGCCCAGGACAAGGACATGCACACAAACTGTAACTGTGGCGATGTGTTGAGCGCTGTAAAACAAAAACTTGAAGCCGCTTTACAACCCCAGAGTTCCATGAATGACAATATTATTACAACAGTGCAACAGGGTAAACCCCAGCCCGCTAGTGTCAGCGTTGACTACAGCGATGTGTTGAGCCCTGTGAAACAAATGAAACAAAGACCTGATGCATTAATAACACCCCAAAATTATCCCAAAGACGAAGTGACTGCGATGTTGGAACAGGGCAGACCCCACAACGCAAGCGTTGACAGCAGCGATGTGCTGGCCGCTGTAAGACAAAAACTTGATGCGTTGATAACACCTCAGATTTCCCCTAAAGATACTATGATAGTAATGGCAGACCAGGCTAAACCCCACCAAGTCATAGGGGCTGAGGGCAGCGATGTGCTGACCCCAAGACCCGATGCCGTTACTGTAACTCAGGCTCCCCCAAAAGACGATGTTACAGCAGCCCTGACTGCGACAAAAGACAAATCAATTACGCATCACGTTTCTCAGACTGAAGAACACATAAAGGTTCCACTAAATATGGACAACGACCAGAAGGCACTGCTCCTGAAAATCAGAACTATATTACAAGACGATATGATGGCTGATGCACTAAAGTATTCTCCAGCCAAGCATGATGAGTTATTGGACACAGTCGAAAAATTTATTAAAAACATAGAGTACTATCAACTAAGCTCACGCGCTAATGATATGGTGTATACATATTTACCATTTTTATGGAACGAACTCAGAGACGCTGAGTTGATGTTTAAGAAGAATAAGTATCATGCAAAGAAATCGTTTACCTGTGATATAAATCTTGACCTTGACAGGCTGGGGAAAATATCAATCTCGGTAACGACATCAGACGGTGGATTCTTTGTCTCTTTTAACGCAGAAAAAGATAAGACCAAAGACCTCATATCAGAAAACAAGGGTGAACTCGAAAAGCGATTCGCGGCAGTCGGCCTCACCCTTAAAATAATCAATGTTGGACAAAAAAGCAAGCTCGACTTTGCCGAAAAAGCCCCTTCCGGCGGTCTGGACTTGCGGATTTAGGCAGGGCAGGATATGGAAGATAAACAGAGAAAGGCGGCAGCGCTAAACTATCAATCGGGCGCTGCGGCAGTTCCACGTATAACGGCAAAAGGCTCCGGCGCTGTGGCAGATAAGATTATTGAAATAGCAAAGGCACACGGTGTCCCGATTAAAGAAGACAAGCAGTTGGTAGACATCCTCTCAGCCCTTGATTTATATCAGGAGATTCCACAGGAACTATATAAGGCAGTGGCAGAAATACTTGCGTTTATTTATAAGTTAAGCAAAAAGCCCGCCCCGGCAAGTCCACCCCCACAATGGCCTGTCTGAATTGTAGTAAGTATTAAGAAAAACTTGAAATTTGAGAGAAGGATACCTTGACAAAATGTTTGCAAAAGTATACACTTACAATAGCCTAAGCAATTAGGCCTATGGATTGCTATGTGGATTGCTATTATGATATGTGACATAACATGGGAAGAATACTAAATGATGCGAAGAGACAAAGGCAATAGCGATAATGGATAAAAAGATACCCGATCTGAAGTCAGGTCTGAAACCAGGCCTGAAAAAGAAGCCGCCCTGTCCAGCGACAATGGCATTTGAGGCCTTTGCGAAGGCGTTTGAAGGGTTTGAGCAAGTAAAAGTCGAGCGGACGAAGTGCTGGGAGTACTTCAAATGCGGGTTGGATAAGGTTGGGTTACACAGGTCAGGGCAGTGTTCTGCGTTTACGAAATCAGCCGGAAGGCGTTGCTGGCTGGTTGCAGGTACCCTAAGCGGGACTGAGCCGGAGTGTGAAATAGCTCAATCGCTGAAAAGCTGCAAAGAGTGTGAGTTTTATCAGAAAGTAAAAAAGGGCGAGATATAACATTAACGGCAAATGAATCACTTTTTGGCCGGAAATAAGATAGCACAAAAGCGGGCGCGAAGAAATGGCGGGTCAGCCGCAAAACTAAAGTTAATGGCGTTAATAGACAGATTACAGGTATTAGCAATACGGCGTTGCACGGGGAGCAGTTGTTTTCAAAATCCAGCAAGGGTGCCTTTTTGACAGACAAGACTGCCGTTATTTCAGACGGAGGTGCAGTCGTGCCCACAGGCGGGGGTGCTGTTGTGTCTGATATTCATATTGTAGTTGATGCATCGTGGGGCAAGTCGTTTCTTAAGATGGCTGATGAGCTGATTGCCATATCTAAGGCTACGGAGACAGAGTTCCTTGAGCTTGGAGCGAGCTTGCAGGATTTTTCTTTTGCATGTATTGAAAATTCCTCAATGGCCGGTAATCTGGTAACTGCAATAGAGAGCGGGAGCGGTTTTAACGTACATTCTTTAAAGGAGCTTTTTGAGAAGGTTTATACAGAAATAGAGACATCTTCCAATCTGATACTCGAAGGCACTAAAGAAATGAACCTTATCATAGATGACCTGCATAAAGTAATAGATATGGAGGAGTTCTTCAGGAAACTGTCAAAAACCATATCTATCATAGGCACATTGATACGTATCGAGACGGCACGCGTGGGCAATGCCGAGTTTAATATCATGACAGACCTGGTGGATACGCTTGCAAGGCAGATATTAAAAGGGACAGATGAGATTATAACGTCTGTGAAGTCGGCAAGCCTTGGTGTGGCAGATGTAAACGAGCAGCTTGCGCCATTCATAGAGACTGCAGGAAGGGAACTCGATTCTGTTAAGAGCCGTGTAAATGTAATACTTGGCGAGCTGGACACGATGTCAACACAGGCAAAGTGGCTCTGTGAGAGGATAAGCAACAGGGCATATTCAATTTCGCCCGAGGTTGGAGAGGTGGTTGCCTCGATTCAGTTCCATGACATAACGCGTCAGCAAATAGAACACGTATCCGAGGCATTTCACGATATTGAGGCAAAGATTGCAACATTCGACTCTGAAGATGAAAACGGCAGGTTCATCTTGATAAGATGGGTAACCGAGGCGATAAAGATACAGGTAGGCCAGCTTAATTTTGTTCAGAATGAGACACAAAAGGCCGCCGTAACCATTTCGAACTCCCTGTCGAAGGTGTCAGAGTTATCAGAGGCACAGGCCGAAGACGCCATAACGATAACAGCGGAGGAGGAATCCGGCAATAACAAGATTTCACTGGTAGGAACAGCCCTTGACGCCCTCGTAAAGGTACTTGTTGCTGTCAACGATATGACGGTAAACCTGCTGGAGTCAATTAAGACAACCAGTACAAACATACAGGGGATGACTGGCCATGTAGCAAATATAGAGTCGATAAGCGAAAACATGAATCTCATGGCAATGAACGCGATGATAAAGGTATCGCGCGTGGGTGACGCTGGAAGGGGGCTTGGGGTGCTTGCCAACGAAATAAGCAATCTATCTACAAATGCCAATCTCAAGATAGCGGACTGCGCAGGCCTGATAAGCTCGATACTTAATAGATCAGCCCGGATTAAGACATACCTGTCAGAAGAGTTGACCTCTCGTTTAGATACATCAAAGACAGTTGCCGAGCAAACACGCCTGGCCATTGAGGGGGTCATGGAACAGGACAAGGAAGTTATCGCGTCGATGAATAAGATATCGGCAAGCGCAGCGCAGTTAAAGATTGATATAGAAAATGTCATAAAAAAAATCAATTTCAGCAATATAATAGCAACTACTGTTACCGAGGTATTAGCCGAGCTTGATAGAATACTTGGCGAAGTAATGGCGACAATTCCTGGTCATATACACGACGATGTGAACTTTGCGCCTGATTTAAAGGATATGTTAAGCAGATATACAATGAACTCAGAAAGGGCAATTCACTCTGGCGCCACTGCCGCGGGAGGCGATGGTGGTGATTTATGGGGAGAAGGCGCCCCTAAATCTGAGGACGGGGCAGGGGATAATTTCGAGTTGTTTTAATAGTTAAGTTGAGTTATATTGAGGAGGCGACTAAATGAGTAATTTTCAGTTAAGTAAATCCGGGGAGCTGAAGATTTCTGGCGACGTAACCATAATGAATGCCGCAGCAGTAAAGGACGCGGTGCTAAACGCGCTGAAAAGCTCAAAAAATGTTACATTAGATATAAAAGGCGTCGAGGGAATAGACTTATCCTTTCTCCAGATATATTTTGCGGCAAAGCAATCAGCCGAGTTGCTGAAGAAAGGGCTGTCGCTGATAAATCCGCCGGAAGGGTTTTTGAATCTTATAAAAGACGCCGGATTTGGTCATTGTTTTAATTTCCCAAAAACGGAGGGGGCTAATGAGTAAGGTGATAATGACAGTGGATGATTCGGCGAGTGTGAGGCAGATGGTTGCCTTCACGCTAAAAGGCGCCGGGTATACGGTAGTTGAGGCCGTCGATGGCAAGGATGCCCTTGCTAAACTTGCCAACACACAGATAAACATGATGATAACGGACTTGAACATGCCGAACCTCGATGGAATAGGCCTGATAAAGGGTGTCCGCGCAATCCCAGCCTATAAGTTCATACCAATAGTGATGCTTACAACCGAATCGCAGGACTCTAAAAAGCAGGAGGGTAAGTCTGCCGGGGCGACTGGATGGATAGTAAAACCATTTAAACCTGACCAGCTCTTAGCGGTCGTAAAGAAGGTGCTTGGATGAGCGAAGAAGATGATGGTCTAGACGCAGGAAAAGAGGCCTTTAAGGAAGAGGCAGCCGAGCTTCTGACAGAGCTTGAGACTTCACTGTTAGAGCTTGAGGAACATCCAACTGATGAGGATCTGATAGGGCGCGTATTTCGTGCCATGCACACGGTAAAAGGCTCCGGTGCGATGTTCGGGTTTGATGACATAGCTGAGTTCACTCATGAGGTGGAGACGGCCTTCGACATGGTCAGAAACGGCAAACTTGCCGTAACAAAGGAGTTGACTAACCTGACCCTTCGTGCGCGTGACCAGATTCGCACCATGATAGAGGCTTCAGAGGGCAAGGCAACCGTTGACCATAAAATCTCAAAATCTATAATCGACTCCCTGCAGTTGTTGACAAAGGGCACTGCTGCCGGTTCACCATCAGGGCATGAACCTGCTGCCCAAAAACCATCTAAGTCTGCCTCAGGAGACGCCTCTCACTCGGTTACATATCGGATAAGATTCAAGCCGTTTGCCGATCTTTTCGTAACAGGGACAAACCCGATATTGCTGATTAATGAGCTGCGTCAAATGGGAAGCTGCATGGTAGTAGCCCAAATAGATGCTATTACACGCCTTGAGGAGTTCAATCCTGAGTCATGCGCGACATATTGGGACATCATACTGACGACCACTCTTAGTACTAACGCCATAAAAGACGTATTTATTTTTGTTGACGACATGTGTGATTTACACGTTGAGATAGTTGACGAAGAAGGAGAATACGACGAGGCCGAAGGGTATATGAAACTCGGCGAGATTCTGGCAGCACGCGGCGATGTGAAGATAGATGAGTTGAAAAAACTCTTAGGCAAGCAGAAAAAAGTTGGAGAGATACTGGTTGACGCTGGTATTGTGGACAGCGGGCACATAGCCTCTGCCCTTGCCGAGCAGCAGCATATAAAAGAAGTCCGCGAACAGCGGCAGAAAACAACTGACACTGCGGCAAGCATAAGGGTGCCTTCAGACAAGCTCGACAAGCTGGTTGACCTTGTCGGAGAGCTGGTTACGGTACAGGCCAGACTGAGCCAGACTGCAATCATACATGGCGAGGCAACACTGACCTCGATATCCGAAGAGGTTGAGCGTCTTACGTGGGAACTAAGAGACAGTACGATGAGCATAAGAATGCTTCCCATCGGGTCAACATTCAGCAAGTTTAAGAGATTGGTGCGCGATCTTTCAATAGAATTGGGCAAAGAGATACAGATGACTACAGACGGGGCAGAGACCGAACTGGACAAAACAGTTATAGAAAAGTTGAATGACCCGCTTGTGCATATAATAAGAAACAGCATAGACCACGGCATAGAAAGGCCGGATATAAGAGAGGCTGCCGGGAAGTCTAAAATGGGCACAGTGCATTTGTCAGCAGGACATTCCGGGGCAAACGTACTGATAAAGATAGAAGACGACGGGGCTGGGCTTGATAAAGAGAGGATATTAAAAAAGGCCATAGACAACGGCCTCATAGCGCCGGATGCCGAATTGTCGGAGAAAGAGATATTTGGGATGATATTTGCGCCTGGTTTTTCAACCGCTCAGAAGATTACGAACGTCTCGGGGCGCGGCGTTGGGATGGATGTCGTAAAGAAAAACATAGACGCGCTGCGCGGCTTAGTTGAGGTAAAAAGCAGGAAAGGCTCAGGGACGACAATCACATTGAGGCTTCCCCTTACGCTTGCCATAATAGACGGTCTGCTTGTGAAGATAGCTAATGAGGTATTTGTTATCCCGCTGGCAGTCGTTGAGGAGTGCGTGGAGCTGTCCAAAAAAGACATCGAAAGGACACATGGCAGGCATGTATCAAACGTGCGCGGCATACTGATACCGTATATACGACTGAGGGAACACTTTGTCATCGAGGCGGAAGAGCCGGAAATGGAACAGATAGTAATCACGGAAGTCGATGACAAAAAAGTCGGGTTTGTTGTAGATTATGTAATAGGGGAACATCAGACGGTGATAAAAAGTCTGGGTCGTGTGTTTAAAGACATAGCAGGGATATCAGGGGCAACTATATTAGGCGACGGCACGGTGGCACTTATCCTTGACGTCCCTACACTTGTGCGTTCTGTGGAAACACATGAGCCGGTGACGGCAGATGCCGCCGGGTAAAACGATAAGATAAAGCGATAATATAAAAAAATGGGAGGTACCTGAAAATGGCAACAGCGACAGCCGAAGCTACACAGTATTTGACATTTAAACTTGAAGAAGAGGTGTTTGCCCTGGATATATCAAAAGTCAGAGAGGTCCTGGAGTTCAGCAGCGTAACGAAGGTACCGCGGACGCCTGAGTTTATGCGCGGCGTGATAAATCTCAGAGGAAGCGTCGTACCGGTGGTTGATCTGAGGTTGAAATTCGGAATGACCCGCACTGAGAAGACCGTAAACACCTGTGTTATAATCGTGGAAGTGTCGTTTGAGAATGAGTCAATGGTTCTTGGTGCACTGGCTGATTCGGTGCAGGAGGTAATAGAACTGGAACCGGAGAAGATAGAGCCTGCCCCAAGTATAGGGATGCAGTTGAGGACAGACTTTATAAAGGGTATGGGCAAGCGTGACGAGGAGTTTATAATCATCCTGGAAATAGACAAGATATTTACTGCCGAGGAGTTGGCCTTTGCTCAGGAAGCAACTCAGGCGGCCTAATGGCATCTGAGATAGATGATGTAAGACACGAAGCGGCAGTTTTATCTGATAAGGTGTTCCGCCGTCTGAGCGACTTTGTGCAAAACGAAGTAGGTATAAAAATGCCACCGGCGAAAAAGACGATGCTTGAGGCACGCCTGCAAAGGAGACTACGTAAGCTGGGCATAGGCACGTTCGAGCAATACAGTGATTACGTATTCAGCCCGAAGGGCACAGAAAGCGAACTAGTTCACATGATAGACGCAGTAACGACAAACAAGACAGATTTTTTTCGTGAACCCAATCATTTTGACTATTTAACCAAACATACCCTTCCAACACTTAACGAAGTAAACGGCGCTGGTGTGATGCGCCCGCTGATGCTCTGGAGCGCCGGCTGTTCAACTGGTGAAGAGCCATATACGCTGACAATGGTACTAAGTGAATATGGAGAGAGGGCAGGCGGAAGGTTCAGCTTTATAATTATTGCAACTGACATTTCAACAAAGGTGCTGGATAAGGCAAAAGAAGCTATATACGAGGCGGAGAAAATAGAACCTGTTGCAATGCCATTGAGAAAAAAATACCTGCTCAAAAGCAAAGACCCTGCAAAACAGCTTGTACGCATTGTGCCGGAGCTAAGGCGGTGTGTAAGATTTCGCAGATTGAACTTCATGGATGACGACTTTGGCTTCAGAGAGACAATGGACGTCGTATTTTGCCGAAACGTGGTAATATACTTCGATAAACCGACTCAGGAGCGGCTTTTAAAAAAGTTCGCAAGGTACTTAAACCCTGGCGGTTATCTGTTCATGGGGCATTCGGAGACGATAGGCGGCTTAAACGTACCATTTACACAGGTGGCGCCGACCATATACAGAGTCAAGAAATGAAATTTATGGAGATGGGTTTACCGCTGGTTTTTCTCAAGCCCGGCGAGGTTTATGTAACCGAGAAACCGGCGCTGATTAAAACTGTGCTGGGGTCTTGTGTATCTGTAACGCTGTTTGAACCTGGGCGGTGTGTTGGCGCTATGTGCCACGGGATGCTCCCAGACTGTGGCGGTAAGGGTTGCAGAGATTGTCCGGAGAGATTAAAATTCGTTACGTGTTCTGTTAAATATATACTGAACAAGATGCAAGAAAAGGGTGTAAACGCGCGGAACCTTGAGGTAAAGGCCTTTGGCGGGGGCGATGTACTCACTTATAGAGACAACAACACAAAGGCATCAGTGGGAAAACAAAATATAGAAGCGGCATTAAAAATACTTGACTCTCTGGGACTTGAACCGGTGACTTCTGACCTTGGGGGCGATAGAGGGCGCAAGATTTTTTTTAACACTCTGACAGGCGAGGTCTTATTGAAGAAATTAAGAAAGACAGCAGTAGAATTTGTTGATTAATATCATAAATATTATGATATATTAATAATATATTAAATAACAGCGGTAAAAAAGGTGGGCAATGAAAGATAGAGTAAAAGTACTTATAGTGGATGATTCAGCAATTGTGCGTCAGACGTTGTCGGATATACTGTCCTCTGACCCGCAGATACAGGTAATAGGTACTGCTGCTGACCCATTTGCAGCGGCAAAGAAGATACAAGAAGAGCTGCCTGACGTAATCACGCTGGATGTGGAAATGCCGCGAATGGACGGCCTGACTTTTTTAAAGAAGTTAATGAGCCAGCATCCAATCCCTGTGGTGATGTGTTCGTCGCTTACGGAAAGCGGTTCGGAGACTGCACTCAAGGCGATGGACCTTGGCGCCGTAGAGATAATAACCAAGCCGCGAATGGGTACGAAGCAGTTCATCGAAGAGTCAAAAATGGTAATCTGCGACATAGTGAAGGCGGCGGCCTCATCGAGGCCGAGGCGGATTTCAGCGGTAAAGACAGAAAAAATGGTTGCCCCAAAGCTGACGGCAGACGCGGTACTTGAAAAGCCAACATCGAAGGCGATGATTCAAACAACAGAAAAGGTAGTAATCGTGGGTGCGTCAACGGGCGGGACAGAGGCACTCAAGGTATTTCTGGAAGAATTCCCCACGAATAGTCCGGGTATTGTTATAGTCCAGCACATGCCGGAGCACTTCACTGCCGCATTTGCAAAGCGGTTGGACGGCATCTGCCGAATCTCAGTGAAAGAGGCGCAAGACAATGATACAGTGGTCAGAGGGCTTGCCCTGATAGCCCCTGGCAACAAGCATACGTTGATAAAAAGAAGCGGTGCGCGTTATCACGTAGAGGTTAAAGACGGCCCTCTGGTAAGCAGGCATCGCCCGTCGGTGGATGTGTTATTTCGTTCGGCTGCCAGATATGTCGGCAAAAATGCTGTGGGTGTCATTATGACCGGAATGGGAGACGACGGCGCTCGCGGTATGAAGGAAATGAAAGATTCCGGGGCAATCACCATAGCACAGGATGAGGCATCGTGCGTGGTATTCGGAATGCCAAACGAGGCCATCAAGCATGGAGGCGTAGATAAGGTAATGTCGCTTGATAAGATAACCCGTGAGGTTCTCAGGCTCTGCAACACGTAAGTCAGTTGTGTTGTTTCACAAAGACATGTGTGACAACACTAAGTTGCTGAGAAAATAATAACGCTATGGAGCCAGTTGTAAAATGAATAAATATGCCCCGTTTATGTTCGACCTTAAAGAATGGATTCCCGTTTTCCAGACTGTGTCATAATAGCACCCCCCTTTCTTTTGAGGGGTGGGCGTAGCGGCTAGGCAGCTGGGGTATTTTAAA
>LNQR01000061.1 GCA_001541255.1 Candidatus Magnetominusculus xianensis | reverse complement strand
ACGCGCCTGTCATTACCTTTTGAGACTCCGAGTTCTGTGTACATTTGTGCCTCCTTTTGTACTATCATGTATCGTGATATAGGACATAAGCTATCTTTTGTCTTATAGTAAAACTTGTTTGCATATCTTGTCAAGTGTTTTTGTGGTGATTGCAATATTTTAAATGGTGTTTTGACGTTCTGTTTCTACGCGCTTAACTACCAAAAAGGTTAGTTTATATGCTATCTTTCTGTTTGAGACTATGTTTAAGCACGATATAAACGATATTCAGCTTGCAACGGGGTTAAAACAACCATTTATTCGCAAGTGTGTCAAGACACTGCCAGATTTGTTTCAGAGTGAAATCATACGTTCTGATAAAAACAAAATGCTGTTCAGCGATAATGCACTTGTCATACTTGACCAGATTAAGCAATATAAACATGACCGACTAACGATAAACGAAATGAAGGTAAGGCTATACGCTGGCAAGAAATCTGAGAAGGTAGAGCCGACCACTAAGGAAACGAAGCGCACAAGCCAAACAGTAGAGCTTTACGAGCGGTTATTGGCTGATAAGGATAAAGCGTTATCCGATAAGGAATCACTAATACAACGGCAACAGGCTGAAATCGAGCAACTTAAAGAACAGCTTAAACTATTGACCTACGAGCGGCAGGAATCGAACAAGCATGAATCAAATCCAGTCAAGGCAATCCTGAAAAGAATCTTCCGGTGACACGCATGGACAAGAGATAGAGACGATGAAACAAGAATAGGCCTAACCCTTTTCCTTTTCGTCAGCCGTTGTCCTTGTTTTTAATCCGTGTCTGTGACGCTCTACAATGGTCAGGAAGGAATCTTTTGGCAGGGTTGACAGGTCAATATGTTTTGCCGGTCTAAAGCGCTCTATGACCACTCTAAGGCGCTCTGGTGAATCAATACACCTCATCGTGAGAACCTATGTTGAGTAGAGATATTATGTTATCAGACAGCCTAAACGTAATACGAATGTCTCTGGTAACAAAGCAGGAATACCTGTCTTTGAGATTCCCTGACAGTTTATGCGTATCAAGAGACTGGTCAAAAGGATTTTCCTCAAGTTTTAGGAATACTTTGCTTATAGCGTTCTTGAGTATAGGGTTATTACTTGAAAGTTTAAAAGTCCTCTTAGAAAAGGACTTGGGATATTGGACTTTATACTTCACTGAAAATGGCGTCAAACGCTTCTTGTGCGCTGTTAAAAGTCAACATAGGCTCTTGTTCAGCCGCAAGCGTTTCCTCAACGAATATTTTATGCCTGCGTTCTCTATCTGCTTGATAGGCTATGAAGGCAACGATAGATGCAATAGTTTCAGGGGAAAGCTCCTTCAGCATTTCGTTTATACGTTCAATGTCCTGGGTATTGGCAATCATTGTTTCACTCATATCAAAAGTATATCACGGAAAGAGATAAAAGGCAAACATTTTCGACAAGCCATACACAAACCTTAGCAAAAGCCGACCGCTACAAACCTTTTTGTTTTCGTCAGTGTCAAAGTTGAAGTCTAAAGTGGCTATTCCGATGAAGGTAAAAAATTGAGAGCCCGCATGTTTTCTTCTTCGCCAGCGCCGTTGTCCTTGTCTGTTAATCCGTGCCGATAGCGACAAAACTTTAAAGCAGGTGTTATACTAAGCTCATGGAAACTATCACTATACATGACCCGGGTTACGACTTGGAAACGATAATTTTACAAGACCCGACATATGACCCTGACTATGGTTTAAACTTAAAGCCGGAAGTGGAACAAGAGCTGATTGAGAGCTTAAAAGAAATCAAGGAAGGCAAAAAAGGGATACCCATAGAAGAGGTAATACGGCAACTTGGCTTATGAGTTAAATGTTCTACCAAAAGCAATAAAAGCACTTGCCGAACTTGACCCCTCAATGGCCAAAAGGATTACCGATAAATTAAGATGGCTTTCTAAAAACATAGAAGACTTAACTCCGTTACCTTTAAGCGGTAATTTAGCGGGGCTCTATAAGCTATACATAGGTGTCTACAGAGCCGTTTACAGTATAGACCACAATAGTAAAATCGTAACAGTTCACAAAGTGGGACACCGTAAAGACGTTTATGATTAATTCGAGCAACCTTCCTCAATAACCGTTACCTGCTTCACATGGACATAGTAAAAAGGCAAACGCCTGATGAAGGTAAAAGATTGAGAGCCTGCATGTTTCCTTTTTGTCAGAGCCGTTTGTCCGTTAATCCGTACCATATCCATAAAAAACAACAACGGAACACTCTACTCATTGGTCTCTTCTCTACTCCACGCGCGCGCATAGTTGTTATATTTTACTAGTATTTTATTTTCCTATTTTCGGTGGCTGAAGACCCGCATGGGAAGCCATTCTACGCGTCGAACTACGAGGAATTTCATACCAACTACGAGGAATTTCATACCAAAACAGCATTAACTACGAGGAATTTCATACCAACTACGAGGAATTTCATACCAACTACGAGGTGCATTGATATTTTCTCGTAATTATGATAATCTCCTGTCATGGCAAAAAAGAACCTGAAACAGCTTGTAGTGAAATCGAATGAACTTATCGAGGCGCACTATCGTCTATCGCTGAATGAGCAGAAAATCATATTGTGCATGATTTCAAAGATTAAACCTGACGATAAGGATTTTACGCCGATACGCATTTCAGTAGAGGAATTGACGGCTATGTTAGACGTGTCCGGCAAATACCACGCAGAGATAAGAAAGCTGGCAAACAGCTTGAGGCATAGAGATTTGCATATCCACAATCCACAAGAGGAATTCTACCTTGATACAAGCTGGTTATCGGCCAGTAAATATTATTATGGCAAAGGATACCTTGAGTTGGAGTTCTCAGCAATGCTTAAGCCTTATCTTTTAGAATTAAGAGAGAGGTTTACCGCATATCAATTACAAAATGTCATACGATTAAATAGTCTGTACTCAATCCGGCTATACGAGCTGCTCAAGCAGTATGGCAAAATTGGTAAGCGTGAGTTTGAGGTTATCGAGTTACGAAAGATTTTAGGTATTGCCGATAACGAGTATAAGCTATACAACGATTTCAAGAGAAATGTAATCTTAACCGCACAAACAGAGCTATCCGCCAAGACAGACCTACAGTTCACCTTTGACGAAAAGAAAACAGGCCGCGCCGTAACCGGATTAATCGTTCACGTCTTCACACGCCTGCCAGAGCCGCCAACCGATAGCATAGCCGCTGATTTTACAATCACAGACCAGTATGACCTTGCCGTGTCGAAGCTGCCAGAGTATGAGCGTGGATTGTTTCAGCGATTACAGAAGACCTACTTGCTGTCCAAGAAACAGGCTCACGAGATAGTTACCGTATACCTGCCACGAGACGGCAAAGAGCGAATCGAATCTGTCCTGGACTATTGCCATACTTACCACAAGAAAGCACTTAAGGTAGACCGCAAGGCTCACTTAGGCGCTATTACATGGACAGCTCTTAAAGAAGTCTGGCAGGTACAGCCGGAGCTATTTCAAGAGCCGGTAAAGAAGTCCACCAAAATAGAAATCTCACAAGAGCCAACACCAGAGGAACGAGCTGAGGTTAAGAAACTGCTGGCAGAATGGCGCCAGAAGTATGACAGTCATTAGGCCGCGTATCGCTCACTCGTAGCTGACCCGACAACAAGCCCTGACCAAAAAAGAAAAGCCTGACCAGACCTAAACCTTCTTGCTTCGTCGGAAACTCGTAGTTGAAACCGGCAATCCGATGAATAAGGAAAGGTTGAGGTGTGTTGTCTGAGCGGTGACGGAAGTTTTGTCATGCAATCTATCTAAAATACAACGGCAACAGGCCGAAATAGAGCAACTTAAAGAACAGCTTAAACTATTGACCTATAAAAAACAGGAATCCAACAAGCATGAATCAAATCCAGTCAAGGCAATCCTGAAAAGAATCTTCCGGTGAAGGTGAAAGAGTGAGAACCTGCCTGTTTCCTTTTTCGCCAGCGCCGTTGTCCTTGTCCGTTAAACCATAATCTGTAAGGATAAGATGTTTACGAGGCCAAACCTCAACATTTTAGACTGAACACTGGTATATCGTTGCTTTTACTGTATGACTTTTAGCAACATAAAGAGAGAACAAGCGAATCGAAAAAAGGAGGCTTCTATGGCACTGCCAATCAAAGATACGCCTATATTAACAGGGAAAGATGCTGAAAGGTTCTGGAAGCGAGCGGCGGAGTCCGAGGCCGGATTACACAAAATATCGGATGAAGAAAGAGTGCGGATAAAAGAAAATGCTAAAAAGATAAAAGCCATTGCCAAATTCAAATAGGCTTATAAGGCTTAAATTAAAGAGCAAACTAAAGCCTTTTGACTGCGGAGAGAACGACTTATTAATAAGTGTATAAGTAAGTAGACATAAAATTAAGCAAAATGTTAAGATAAAAGATGAGAGAATTAGACGGTAGGAAATTAGAT
>LNQR01000060.1 GCA_001541255.1 Candidatus Magnetominusculus xianensis | reverse complement strand
GCAACAAGAAAAAGGCCTCGGCACTTCTGAAGGTAGACTATAAGACGCTGATAAATAAAATAAAAGAATACGAAATCGAAAAAAGATAGATAGTCGCCTGGGCCCATTTTAAGGGCCGCCTCAGAGGAGTTTTGTGCCTTACTCAATAGGACTTTCGCGGTAAAGCTGGAATCCAGAGGACGAAACGGCTATTGTAATTTTCAAATGCGTTTGCCCTGCTGCCGCGCCGTTGACAGAAGACAAAACGTATGATGTTATGTTAAAGTATAGACTGATTAATTGATAAGCAAGGGAAGATGATGGCAAAAATAGATTTCACACATAAGAGAATACTGATTATTGACGATTTTTCTGAGTACAGGCGCTCAGTAAGGAAGATGTTTCAGGCCCTGGGCGCTATGGATATAGATGATACGGGCAGCGGCGACGACGCAATTGAAAAGATTGCAGGAAAACCATATGACGTAATTTTATGTGACTATAATCTTGGCGATGGTAAAAGAGACGGGCAGCAGATTCTCGAAGAGATAAAACACAGGGACTTACTTCGCTATTCGACTTGCTTTCTGATGGTAACGGCTGAAAACACCATGATGATGGTCATGGGCGCCATGGAATATAAGCCTGACGACTATCTGACAAAACCATTTACAAAGAATGCCTTATTGAACCGTCTTGAGAGGCTTCTAAACAGAAAGAGTGATTTTGAAAGCGTAGAAAAGGCAATTCACCGGCAGGATTACATTGCAGCCCTGCAGGCATGTAACGAGCGCATCGAACAAAAACCAAAAAACATGTACGAGTTCATGCGGATAAAGGCGGATTTATCTATAACTCTTGGCAACTACTCAGACGCCGAGCAGATTTACGACGCAGTTATTGCCATAAGAAGGGTGCCGTGGGCGTTACTGGGGTTGGGCAAGGTATGTTTTTATACAGAACGGTTCTTTGAGGCGCGGGATATTTTTCAGGAATTGGTCGATGAACACAGGTCGCTGATGGAGGCATACGACTGGCTTGCAAAGACCCTCGATGAACTGGGGGAGACCAAAGAGGCACAGCGTGTCCTGACCAGGGCGGTTGAAGTATCCCCTAAGGCAATACTTAGACAAAAGGCCCTCGCACAGGTGGCTATTAAAAACAAGGATTTAAATACAGCAGAAAAGTCATTCAGAAATGCCGTTGACATGGGTAAGCTGTCGTGCTTCAGAGAGGCCGCCGATTACACCGGACTAGCTAAAGTGCTGATTGAAAAGAAGTCGCCGGGCAAGGCATTAGAACTCCTTGAGGAATCAAAAAAATTGTTTGAAGGTGAACCTGAGGCAGCGCTTCAGTCTGTTGTAGTTCAGGGACTGGCATATAAGACCATGGGAGACGAAAACGGTCTTAAAAAGGCCCTGAATGAATCCGCAATGCTGTTTGAGTCGGTGAGAAATTATTTGTCTCCAGAAGCGTCTCTGGATATGGCAAACTCATTCTTTCAACTCGGAGAGAAAGACAAGGCAAGTAAAATCATGCAGGATGTCATTAAAAACAACCACGACAATGAGAAATTGCTTAAAAAGGCGCAGTCCGTCTTCGACGAGGCCGATATGAAGGACGAAGGCTCTCGCTTGATTGTTGAGACACAGCAAAAAATTATTGCAGTTAATAACGAAGGCGTAGCCCTTGTGAAAAACGGCAAGCTGCAAGAGGCCATCGAGTACTTTGAGAAAGCAGCCGCCAGCGCGCCTGAAAATAAGATCATAAACGCGAACGCAGCCCAGGCAATCCTCATGTATATGCAAAAGGGCGGCACCACAGACAAACTCATTCACAAGGTCAAGCAGTATCTTGAAAGGGTAAGAAAGGTTGACCCGTCCTATGATAAGTTCCATGCCCTTATAGAATTGTTTCAAACAGTAGTAAAATGACGGGAATAAAGCGAGGCTGATTAACTATGGAATCTAATAACAGAGCCGATAATAAAGAAGGCAGTCTGGATTTCTCTGTCGTGCTGGCATCCTCTGTACACGATATGAAAAACTCACTGGGTGTGCTGATAAACCACCTTGATGAGGTGGTTGAGACTTTCAAAGAGAGTGAGTACTCATCGGGCAAGCTCCTGTCACAACTCCAGTACGAGGCCAAGCGCGTCAACAACAATCTCATTCAGCTTCTTTCTCTATACAGGCTTGAAAACTCTCTCTACTCGCTTAATATCTCACACACCCCGCTCTATGATTTAATTGATGAGGTCGTTTCGCAAAATATGTCTTTAATGGAATACAAGGGAATAGGCATCGAGATAGACTGTCCCGATGACCTGTACTGGTTTATAGACAAGGAACTAATTGCCGGCGTTCTAAGCAGCACAATGAACAATTCATTTCGATATACGAAGGACATGCTCCGGTTGTCAGTATATGAAAAGGACTCGTACCTCAATATCTGTGTCGAAGACAACGGGGTAGGCTATCCACCAACAATGCTTGGCGGCGGTTCAGGCAGCAATACGCGCCAGATAAGTTTTACAACGGGAAGCACGGGGCTTGGCATCTATTTTTCTGAAATGGTAGCAAGGTTTCATAAAAATAAGGATAAAGAAGGTTATATCTCCATAGCAAACGGCGGAGTCCTTGGGGGTGGCATTTTTTGTATCTGTCTGCCATAACATCAGGGGGCATTTCGCCCAAAATACCCAAAATAGTTGTCTTGTTGTCATCGGCCGGTAAGAACACTTAATGGGGCGGATAATATCAATAGCAAATCAAAAGGGTGGTGTTGGAAAGACTACAACGGCCATTAATCTTGCTGCCTCTATTGCCCTGGCTGGCGAAGATATCCTTATCGTTGACACTGACCCGCAGTGTAACTCTACAAGCGGCGTAGGTATCGACAAAAGACACATCACTAAGGGCATCTATGACGTGTACACATCTAAGTATGCAATCGCCGATACCATAGCAGCCACGCCGTTTGAGCATCTGTTTATTGTACCATGCACTGTTGACCTTCTGGCCGTTGAGATAGAGCTTGTCTCAAAGAAGAGACGCGAATGGGTGTTGTCGGACGCACTTAATTCAATCAGACACCAGTACAAGTACATACTTATCGACTGCCCGCCGTCTCTGGGGCTGCTAACGCTCAATGCCCTCACTGCGTCTGATTCCGTTATCATCCCCGTGCAGTGCGAGTACTACGCGCTTGAGGGGCTTAGCATGTTGACCAGGACGATAAGTCTTGTACAAAAGTCCTTTAACCCATCATTATCTATAGAAGGAATCCTGCTGACTATGTATGATATGAGAAATTCACTCTCTGCACAGGTAGCAGCAGAGGTGCGGACACATTTTAATGAAAAGGTATATACGACGATAATTCCGCGAAACGTTACTCTGGCAGAATCCCCAGGCCATAGCAAACCGGCGCTTCACTACGATGTCCGCTCAAAGGGCGCACAGGCATATCTGGCACTGGCACGGGAGGTATTGGTTGAATGAAAAAGGCATTGGGCAGAGGCCTTGACGCCCTTATCCCACAGGAAGGTGAAGAGATAAGCCATGTTGAAATCGAAAAGGTATTTCCAAACCCGGCCCAGCCCCGCAAGCACTTTGACGAAGACGCACTTGCTCAACTGGCCTCTTCAATAACTGCTCAGGGCGTAATACAACCGGTAATAGTGTCCAGAAACGGTGACGGCACATTTATGCTGATTGCCGGGGAGAGGCGGTGGCGTGCCTCTAATCTTGCCGGTCTTAAGAAGATTCCCTGTATTATCAGAGATAAAAATCGAGAAGACTCACTTGAAATATCACTAATTGAAAACATCCAGAGAGAAAACCTCAACCCCATCGAGACCGCCGCGGCCTTTCAAAGATTAATAGATGAGTTCGACCTTAAACAAGAGGAAGTTGCCGTTAAAGTCGGCAAGGACAGGGCAACTGTGGCCAACTACCTGAGGCTCTTAAACCTGCCCGCTGAAATCAAAGACTATATTGTTGCAGGTAAACTTACCGCCGGGCACGCACGTGCAATTCTCAGCCTGTCAGACCCCGGCACCCAGCTTGACGCGGCAGCACATGTGATAAAAAGCGCCCTCAATGTCAGGGAGACTGAGGCCTTCTGCAAGAAACTTGCAGAGGATAAGCCGCCCCCAAAGCCACAGCCCCAGCGAGACCCCTACATAGCATCTGTCGAGGATGAGCTGATAAAGACCCTGGGCACAAAGGTACACATCAACCATGACGGCAACAAGGGCAGGATAGTCCTTGAGTACTACTCGCTGGACGAGCTAAACAGATTAATCGATATACTGAGGATATAGCAGGATGAAGGCAGCCGTAATTATACCATCACGATACGCATCGACGCGTTTTAACGGGAAGCCGCTTGCGCTGATAAACGGTCTTCCTATGATAAGACATGTCTATGACAACGCTAAAAAGGCGGCGCTGCCAGAGACAGTAATCGTTGCAACAGACGACGAGAGGATTGTTGATGCGGTCAGGGCATTCGGCGGTGAGGCGATAATGACAGGGACGCACCACAAAAGCGGCACGGACAGGATTTTTGAGGCCGCCAGCGCCCCGAACAATAATATATATGATATAATAGTCAATGTCCAGGGGGATGAGCCCCTGATAAGACCAGATATGATAGACGCCGTCATAGAACTGTTAATAAGCGACAGCCGCGCCGGTATTGCAACTCTGAAAAAGAGGATAACCGAGGCGGAGGCTATATTTGACCCCAATGTAGTAAAGGTAGTGACAGACGCTGACGGCTTTGCAATGTATTTCTCCAGGGCGCCAATCCCATACTACAGGGAGTTTACAACAATCACCAAAGACTGTAATATAATATTCAGCGGCAGCACAGGGCAGACGCATTACTATAAGCACATCGGCATATACGGCTATCGCAGAGAAATTCTTCAGCGCATGGCTGGTCTTACGGAGAGCCCTCTTGAGAGGGCGGAGTCGCTTGAGCAACTGAGGGCGATGGACAACGGCATCAGAATAAAGGTAGGGCAGACTACGCACGAGACCATAGGGGTTGACTGCCCAACTGATATAGAAAAGGTTAAAAAATGGCTAAATACATATTCCTGACCGGGGGCGTTGTGTCGTCTCTTGGCAAAGGCATTGCGGCCTCATCCATAGGGGCGCTGCTTGAAGGGCGCGGTCTCAGGGTAAACCTCCAAAAGCTCGACCCTTATATAAACATCGACCCCGGCACTATGAGTCCATTTCAGCACGGCGAGGTGTTTGTCACAGACGACGGCACGGAGACCGACCTCGACCTCGGACACTATGAACGCTTCACACATATACGCACAAACATTGCCAGCAACTATACCTCTGGCAAGATATACTTCAACGTAATAACTAAAGAGCGCAAGGGTGACTACCTTGGGCAGACAGTTCAGGTGGTGCCGCATATCACAGACGAGATTAAATCTGTGATAATGGCCCTGAGCCACGGCGTTGATGTGGTCATTGTAGAGATTGGCGGTACAATTGGCGACATAGAGAGCCTGCCGTTTCTTGAGGCAATCAGACAGATTCGTTTTGACGTGGGCAAGGAAAATGTCTTCTATATTCATCTGACGCTTGTGCCCTATATCCACAGTGCCGGTGAGCTGAAGTCAAAGCCCACGCAGCACAGCGTCAAAGAACTCCGCGCCATTGGAATACAGCCGGATGCCGTCCTGTGCCGCTGTGACAGGCCGCTGCCTGATGACATGAAAAGGAAAATAGCCCTCCACTGCAATCTCGACTATGAGGCGGTAATAGGCGCACTCGACGTAAAGACCATCTATGAAGTCCCGCTTGTCCTTCACGAAGAGGGCCTTGATGAGCTGATTGTAAGGGTTTTCAATCTGCAAACCAGACCGCCAGACCTCACGGTATGGAAAGAAGTGGTTAGACGAATAAAAGAACCCGTAAATAAGGCCGTCATCGCAATGGTCGGCAAGTATATAGAATATCAGGACGCGTATAAGAGCCTCGTAGACGCCCTGATTCACGGCGGGATAGCAAACGATGCAGAGATAGTGTTCCAGTGGGTTGACGCCGAGGAGATAGAGCGAAGCGGGCCAAATGTATTGCTGTCTGAGGTGGATGGCATACTTGTGCCCGGTGGGTTTGGCAACAGAGGGATTGAGGGGAAGATTCAGGCTGCCAGATATGCCAGGGAGAAGAAGATTCCGTACTTTGGAATATGCCTAGGTATGCAGTGTGCTGTGATAGAGTTTGCACGGAATGTCTGCTCGCTTCCGACGGCCAACAGCTCTGAGTTTGACGAGGGCACTGCTGATGCGGTGATTTATCTGATGGAGCAGTGGTATGATTTCAGAAAGGGGCGTATAGAAAAACGTAACCCTGAGAGCGCTAAGGGCGGCACAATGAGGCTTGGTGCATACCCATGCACTCTTGTCTCTGGCATCCCTGAGACAAAGGCATATGCCGCATACGGGCGCGACGAAATATCAGAGCGACACAGGCACAGGTATGAGTTCAACAATAAGTACAGAGAGCTGCTTCAGTCAAAGGGCCTTGTCATAAGCGGTCTGTCGCCGGACGGTGAGCTTGTGGAGATAATAGAGTTTATAAACCACCCGTGGTTTCTGGGCTGTCAGTTTCACCCGGAGTTTACATCAAAGCCAACTGAGCCGCATCCTCTGTTCAGATCGTTTATAGAAGCCGCTCTCAAGGAGAAAAAACACCTCTTCCCCTATGAGAGAAAACCACTGCGAGCTGAAAAAGGACACCCGTATGTTACCTGAAGAGGCAGTCGCCACAGCCATCGATGTGCTGCAAACCGAGGCAGACTCGATTCTTGCGCTGAGACCGCGTATAGATAAAAATTTTCTTGATGCAGTGCAGATAATATACGACAGCAAGGGTAAGACCGTTGTGACAGGCATGGGCAAGTCCGGCCTGATAGGTAAGAAGATAGCAGCTACGTTGGCCTCAACGGGCACACCGGCGTTTTTTGTCCACCCAGCAGAGGCTGGTCACGGGGACTTGGGGATGATTACCCGCGACGATGTAATTATTGCGATTTCCAACAGTGGCGAGACAGACGAGATAATACAGTTGATACCATTTTTTAAGCGGTTTGGTGTAAGTCTGATTTCATTGGTTGGCAATATCAACTCCACGCTTGCAAGGGCTGCAATGGTGGTAATAGATATATCAGTGGAGAAGGAGGCCTGTCCGTTAGGGATTGTGCCGACATCGTCAACTACGGCGGCAGCGGCGATGGGCGATGCAATAGCGGTTGTGCTGATAAAGAAACGGGGATTTAAGCAGGACGACTTTGCGTGTTTACACCCGGATGGGAGTCTTGGCAGGCGGCTGTTAATAAGGGTAAAGGATGTTATGGTTACAGGTGACGCCCTGCCATTTGTAAGACCTGATACAAAGCTGATGGATGCAGTGATAGAAATATCATCAAAGCGTCTGGGGCTTGCCCTGGTCACAGGCAGAGATAAACGGCTCTTAGGCATAGTAACAGACGGTGACCTGAGAAGGGGTCTTCTAGCCTGGGGGCAGCAGTTGTACTCAAAAGATGCAGCATCAATAATGACAGCAAACCCCCGCACCATCTCAGAAGAAGAGCTTGCCGCAAAGGCCCTGTCCATAATGGAAAAACACTCAATCACATCACTCATAGTCCCTGAAGCCAGTAACACAGGGGACACCGGGGACACAGTAAAAGGCATCATCCACATCCACGATATTCTAAAAAAGGGAATAGTGTAAGGGCCTCGTGAGCGTCATCGAGATATTGAAGACCCACGATAAAGTGATAAAGAGCCAATTCCACCTCAAAACTATAGGAGTGTTTGGTTCCTTTGCCCGTGGAGAGGCAAAAGCAGAAAGTGATGTCGATGTCCTTGTTGAATTTGAAGATGGATATGTTACTTTTGACAACTACGCCGAACTAAAATTCTATCTCGAAGACTTATTCAACAGAGAGGTAGACTTGGTAACGATGAATGCCATTCGTCCACAAATGAAGGAGGTCATTCTTCGTGAGGTTACATTTGCATAGAAGCTATAGGCTTTACCTTGAAGATATCCTGAATAGAAATAATATTACATTAATACACTTCATATCATTTATTGCTGGGATATTCTTTACATATCTGTTGTATAGATTATTAACATATCACACCTGTCTTATATCATATCCTTACCAACTGGAAGTTAGAGAAGGAGGCATGATACTCTCTACGGATTTGATTCTAAAAGGTGGTAATCCATATGATTTTATAAACCATCCTGTATATATGAATATCTATGGCATTATGTATAACTATGTAGTGATACCATTTTACAAAATGTTATCTGGTGTTAGTCATGAAAGATTATTACTGCTGGCTCATAGGGCTGCTACAGGAGTATTTATATTTCTCTCGTGTTCGATAGTTGCGCTTATTATGCTGCGCTTAAAGATTAAACCTATTTTTATATATGGGGCTTTTATTATACAATATGCTTCGTTAATATTTTTTGTGACGCCTCTTTCAAAGCCTGACAGTTTAGGTATGTTTCTATTTCTGCTCTGTATTTATATACCTTGGCGTAATGACTACTCAAGAAACAGCTTGATATTAAGCATTATTTTTGGGCTGCTGAGTTTTTATACAAAAATATATTTTGTGCTGGGTACTATAATGCTGCTGTCATATGTGTTTTTTTATATTTCTAAGGAGAAAGGCCTGAAATGGATGACAGTCTTTTTTGCTTCACTGCTGCTGTCTTTATTCTTTGTAAACAGATATTATGAGTCATATATTTACTATACCATTATTCATCACATTAATGCTAACAGCTATAATATCCACTCTAATAACTACCACCATATTAAATACCTGTTATACCAACTGTATTATTTTGGAAAGCACTCTGCAGGATTAATTATGTTTTTGTTGTTAATTTTAATATATAATATTTATAAGCATATAGATTATTATAAATATATAAAAATTGATTATAAGATTATAAAAAACCCTTTCTTTACACATCAAATATCGCTTTTCACATACTGTGCGTACATATCTATGATTGTCTTAGTATTGATTCTTGGCGGTTCTAATGGGGCATGGATGATTTATTTTTTCCAGATTTACCTGCCTTTCTTTTTAATAAGTACGATTGCGCTGACAAATAATTATAATGTCTTGCGGCACATATCAATAATATTGCTTTCACTATCAGTTTATACCAGCTATTCCTATTGTTTGTTTTGGGCGGTCATCCCCCCTATGGGTGTTTTTTCTATTGACCCGTCAGAGATATTTATGAATAGAAATGTAGAGGCGCAGTGGAGACAATACAACAGCCTGATACAAAAAGGTAAAAATATCCTGGTCGCCGCTCCTCTTAGCATTAGCGCTGTCAGCAGAGGACAAAAAGTGTATGATTCAGGTTTTTCCTGTTACCGCAATGAAGTAATGCCGAAAAATCCTGTGTTAAAGAAAATATTCTCTAATGACTTCGATGGCTATAATGAATTGTTTATGGAAACAATTGAAAAACAGATATTGAATAAACAATTCGATATAATTATTTTATATAAGGACCACTACGAAGGGGGAGGCGTAACAAACACGTTTATAAGAAATATAAATGATATTGATAAGAATTATCAGGTTAAATTCAGCTCAAATTTTCAGTTTCTGCACTCAAGAGAAAAATATTTTATGTCCGTTTATTATCCAAGACAGTGAACTTATAGCTCCTCAGAAGGCAAGGGGAGCGCCCTCTCCTGACTTTTGGCTATGGCAGTGCGATTGTGGTCAGGCTTGAAGGAAAAAACCAATTTGTGTCTCTTCGAATTCACTCAGATTTTTAAACTTTAGCCCAAAGCTCATGGTTTTGTCTGTTTCCTCTATTATTGTGACAATTTCTCCCTGTACTTTTATTGGGTCTTCCCTCGGCGGTAAGGAAAAGCTCAATGAAATGTAATTACCTGTCTTTGCATGAACAGATACTGTCTTATAACACCTTAAGCGTAATCCTCCGGTTGATATATCTATAATTGTCCCTTTTTTGAACGGACTGCTGGTTCCTTCAATATAATATGATGCCTCAATCTTGACCTTTTTACGATAAAACTGCCGCTTGTTGACATTAATAATAATAAACTGTTTGCATTTTGGACAGGTGATATTAAATGCCTGCTCAGGTGGGTATTCTTTTCTTACTGTTCCTTTGATTCCGCAGTGTGGACACACAATATGCATCTCGGTTGATGGAAATACAGTTATTGTCTTAGGTTGCGTACCTGCTCCCTTAAACAATTCAGCCTTTATCATTTGGTATTTCTCCTGATAAATCAATCAATATTGTTAAAATCTGGGTTTATTCAAACGTAGTGACGTTATCGCGCCGTACCCCCAAATTGACTAACTGTCAAATGTACCATCATACAATAATCATAGCAAAATTCATGCCATAATAACCACGCATATTTCACGCGTAAATCATATGACAGCCGTGTATGGCACTGATTAATGTTGACATATTTTGTCAGTGAGACAAACAATGCCGGGTTTCAACAGACGACTCATAGTTTTTCAGTTAGCGCCAGGATGAGGCAAGTCAGGGCTATACTCCATTTTACCTATCTGTCGGCATTTTGACAGGAGTTTGACGAAAACAGCATTGATGTGTTATTTTAGCTGATGGTGCAGCGTTGGAATTCTAAGTTGCCGAAATTAGCCGAAGGGTGATTTCAGAGAGGGGGCTGTGTATGGAAAAGTACCTGTATGACTTGCTGGATATTCTTATAGTCATCTTTTTTCTTTTTATCTCGAAAAGGACAGCCGACTTTCTTACGAAGTTCGACGATGACGACAGCGTGGAAATTGGCGCCAACTCCGCTGTTGCCCTATGGCGTTTTGGTCAGTATTTTGGTATGGCCATCGCAATGTCCGGCTTACTGGGTACAGAAACAGCGATGAAAGATATACCGTCTTTCTTTCTCAACGGGGCGCTTGTTACGCTGCTGTTTTTTCTTTCTCACTACATTAACAGGTATCTGTTTCTTAAGGGAATAGACAACAACAAACTCATCGGAGAGGGCAATGCCGCCGTGGGAATGGTCAACTGCGGGATTTATCTTGCGTCGGGGCTGGTTCTCAACGGGGTACTCTCAGGCGGGGGCGGGGGATTACTGTCTGCGATTGTGTTCTTTGCGCTGGCACAGTGTGTCATAGCTTTGATATTTTTAATAACACAGAAAATCTATCAAATCGGCATTAAAGATGAAATAGCAGGTGGGAATCTCAGCGCCGGGGTCTTCCTCGCCGGGGTTGTCATATCCTATGCAGTGATTCTCAGATCAAGCGTGTCGGGGGATTTTATAGGATGGGA
Organism: Candidatus Magnetominusculus xianensis; assembly: GCA_001541255.1. Lineage (GTDB taxonomy): Bacteria > Nitrospirota > Thermodesulfovibrionia > Thermodesulfovibrionales > Magnetobacteriaceae > Magnetominusculus > Magnetominusculus xianensis. The sequence goes on along the minus strand of LNQR01000060.1, from coordinate 38,838 downwards.
GCGCGGAATAATATCATTTTTTGTCAGTGCTTTCGTCGGGCTGGCCTTTTTGTTTGTAATACAGAAGGTTGCTGATGCTATTTTTCTTCCTAAGACCACACTGTCTGAGCAGATTATTAAACGAAACACCGCCGCCGTGACAGTTGTAGAGGCTATTTCACTCTCGGTTGCTATTGTCATTGCCCGGATAATGTGATAAAATGGGATTGGATGATTTAAGATGCATAAAAAGATCAAGACAGCGTCAGTCGGCAGCATATTTTTTCTTGCAAACGCCTTGTTAACAACATCGGGGTGTTCGCCGGAGCTGAAGGACTGCCCCCCGCAGTTTGCGAATGCTTCTGCGGCTGTGCAGAAATACGGCGTTATCACCGAGGTACAGGAAATTGAAAAAGGGGAGTTTAAAATCGTCAACGAAGTCCCAAGCAAATGTTCCGGTGTTATGGTCACTCACATAGACGGCTCAGTCGAGATAATCCCTCAACAAAAGGCTGAGACGATGGTTAGGGATGTCCCGCCAAATAGCGTTGGACTTGGCCTTGGGACGGTGCTTGCCTCGGGGTTATTCGGTTATATGCTTGGCAGGACGTCTTTTATCTCGTCAGGTATTTATGCCAATGAAGGCATTTACAGGCAGACCCTCGCAAGAAAAGACATTATTACAAGAAAGACCGGACGTGAGGACAACTATGCAGGAGGGTCAGGTTCAGGCGGCAGATATGGCGGCAGCGCTACTTACGGCTCAACTAGTTCAAGCAGGGGCGGCTTTTTCTCCAGAATTTTTGGCAGTGGATCAAGTTAACAGTTCCAGTGAATATTATAAAGATAAATCCCATCAACGAAGGCATTTACACCGAAATTGGCTATACGTGGTACAATACGCCTGATGCAGCGCCCTCCATTGCCGATGAGCTTGTCTGCGTTACCGAGGCCGAGGGTGACAACTATTATAAGGCCGCAGAAGAGCTCTATGATATGTATATTCAGGCGGCACAATATGTAATCGATAACCGTCTCTATCACCTGCTTGACATTGATGGCTCTCTCATTGCCATGATAGAGCATACGTGGGAGGATGAGAGGCATTTTCACCTCATGGGGCGCTTTGACTTTGCTGGTGGTCTCGATGGAATTCCCATTAAACTTATCGAGTTTAACGCTGACACGCCTTCGCTTATATTTGAGACAGCTATCATACAGTGGATGCTGCTCAGGCACAATAAGATGGACGAGACCCAGCAGTATAACTCATTATATGAGGCAATAAAGGAATCGTTTGTCAGACTAAGACAGCTCAATCCTAAGTTTGCGGGCAGCCCACAGGACATTCCACGCGCCCTGTTTTCGTCGCTCGATGAATTTCCTGAAGACGAGAACACCGCCCGTCTGATAGAGGAGGCCGCGTTTGAGGCAGATTTCATTACTGATTTCGAGTTTGTCGATAAGGTTTTTTTTTCAAGCAGTGAGGGAATCTCCCTGAAGGACTCCGAACGCTGCTATCGTTATGATTATTGGTTTAAGAGCCTGCCATATGAATTTATCAGCCTCTATGAACCTGACCTTGCGGCAATCCTGACAGATGTGCTGAGAAATGAAAGGGCTGTTTTGCTCAATCCCCCATATGCGCTTTTATTTCAGTCAAAGGGTTTGTTGAAGATACTTTGGGATATGTACCCAGGGCATCCACTCCTGCTTGAGACTTCATTTGAGCCGTTAGCCGGTGTATCATACGTAGAGAAAAAGACGCTTGGACGGGAAGGTCAAAATGTCTCGATTGTAGATAAAACCGGCAGGACTATCCTGTCTAAAGACGGTGAATACGGCGCATATCGAAGCGTATATCAGGAGTTTGCCAGATTTCCCGCAGACGGCGTGGGGAGGTCTTATCAGGCCGGCGTATTTTTCTCCTACGAGCCATGCGGACTGGGCTTCAGGCGGGAACAGGGGATAATCCACAACAATTCCCAGTTTGCCGGTCACATCGTCGCATCGGCAGTTTAACGTGTGGATGGCACATGTGTTACGCCATGACGTTATATTCTTTCAGTTTTTCCCAGAGTGTCTTTCTGCTGATACCCAGCACTTCTGCGGCCATTGACTTATGGCCTGATGTCATGTCAAGGGCATTGAGAATTGCCCTGCACTCGGTATCTTTCACTGCCCTGGCCTTTTCTTCCTTCAGCGACAACAATGGTATGTCAGATTTGCCGGATTGTAAAAAATAAAAATGTTCACTTTTAAGAAAATAGCCATACGAGGTTAGCATTGCCCGTTTAATTGCATTTTTTAATTCTCTGAGATTACCCGGCCAAGGGTACCTTGATAAGAGTTTTATAGCATCCTTGGTTATTTCCCTTGCTGGAATACCCAACTCATCAGCTATCTCGGCTATAAATTTGCTGGCAAGAAACGGTATATCCTCAATCCTCTTAACTAACGGCGGTACTTTGATGACAAGCCAGTCAGTGAAAGCTTCTTTCCCATATGTTTGTTCTAATTGTTTTTCATTTGAGCGAACCTTGTGGTTGACCGGGAAGGATGCAATTATACGGACATCCTCTCCTGTATCATCCAATTGCGTGACTGCTGAAATCAGGTTGGACTGGGCTGTCATTGATATATCCTGCAGCCCTTTGAAATAAATAGTGCCCCCTGCGGCCTGCTTAAATAATTTGTCAATTCTGGTAGAGACACTTCTGTTTCCCCTGGAGGCAGAGCCGATGTCAAACTGTATAAAAGGCCCTCTAACGCTGGTGTCGCAGTTGTGTATAAGACGGGCAATTAATGACTTGCCAGTGCCGCTCTCACCCTGAATGTTTACAGGAATTCTTGTATTAGCGGCCGTTTCTATACCTTCAATGGTTGTTTTCACATTTTTACCAGAACCTAAATGCCCCATCAACATTGAAGTAGTCTTAGTTTTTGCCTTCTTTAAACTCTCTTTAGACTCTATACACCGGCTTAAGATATATATGAGCCTTTCTATGTCGGGCGGCTTGTGGAAATAATCGTATGCACCATTGCCTAAGGCCTCTATCGCCGTATCTATTTCGTCATTGCTGACCAATAATATAACCGGAGTGTCTGCATTGAGTTCTCTCATTTTATGTAATATTTGTAAAGCGCTAATATCCGGTATTTTCAAATCAAGAATAACGGCTGCAGGTGTACTTTTAATAAAACATTCAATAGCAATAGCGCCATTATTAGCTTCTACTACTGAGTAACTATTAATTTCTAAAAACGATTTCAACGCTTGTCTTACAGGATATTCGCTCACTGCCACTATAATTTTATACATAATTGCCTCGCATGTTTAATCACTCTATATAGTTATTACGCAATTATCATGCCAGAGAAAAAGTGCAGTATTTCGCAGTGTTTATATTACACCGCTGCCAGTTTGTGAGTATAAACTTACCACTGTATGGAGTTTGCACCCACATATAGGGCAGCCATTTCTCTGCCTTATGAGAACTAATCACAACCGGCTTTCCTCCAGTTTTCTCCAGTTATCTCCGGGCACACTCCCAAATTAATAAAACCTTAAGCGCACCACCTGTCTTAGTATATCAGAAGGTAGTTTACATATCGATTACAAAACTCCTCTTTTTAAAAAATAATTATTGAAAAGTGCGAGGGCGGCCTTACGCGGGGTCTATGACGAGGCGTATTTTTTTCTTTGGATATTCTTGTTTTATTATGTTTTTGAGGCTCAGGACTGCCCCGGCTAAGGCGGCTGAATCTTTTGCCTTTATAATCATGTGCGTACTTTGGGTGTAACCCTTTATTAGCTCATCCGATTGTACAGGGCCCAGGACTTCAACTGCCCCGGGGTGGCCGTCTAATTTTATATCGAGTTTTATATCGTTATAGTGAAACTCTATCGACGCCATTTTCCAATAGGGCGGGTAGTTCAGTTCTTTTCTTTTTTTAAGCTCATTTGTGATAAATCCCTCGTAGTCATAATCTTCCAAAAACTTATAAGTCGGCTCATCTTTCAGTGCGGTAAGCAGATATATCCTTCCATTCATTCCGGCCTTTCCGGCATTTCCGGTCATCTCTGCCATTACCAGCACGTCCTGATACAATCTCTCAGCAGACAGGTAATCTGGAAAACTAAAGTAAACATCAGGATTCACGGCGGCCAGTATCTTGAAGTGCTTGTTAAACACTATTTTATTAAGCGAGAGTTTAGTGCCTACTATGACGGGGCTCTCGAGTGCCTTCTTAGCCATACGTTTAAATATTGCCGGGGTCTTTGCGGTATCTCTGTCTATACGAACAGGGGTGAGACCGGTCTTTTCTTTGATGAACTGCTCAAGGCGCTGTGAGCCGGGGGATACCTCTCTCAGGTCAAGCCCTGAGCATACGGGGCAGAAGTCCCGCGGCTTTGTGGTAAAACCGCATCTTTGGCAGCGCATGGACTTGTCCTCGTGAAATGTGAGCATTGCCCTGCATCGGGGGCACTTTTCCACTGTCCCACAGTCTTTACAGATAATAGTCGAGTAACCCTTTTTATTTATATAGACAAACGACTTGCTGCCTTTCTCTGCCGCATTGGCGATACTCGTGGTGATTCTGTCCGGGATGAGTTTTTTAAACGAACGAGTTGCCATAAGGCTTATTTGCGGCATTTTTTGTGTTGACACCGGTTTATAGAAGCCATATTCGTTTGTCGTTGTCTTGAAGTATGAATCACTTGACGGGCATGAAGACATTAAAACAACCGGTGTATTTTCTAACTTTCCACGCATTACAGCGACATCACGGGCGTTATAGCGCGGTGTACGCTCATGCTTATAGTAAGGGCTGTGTTCATCGGTAATAATTATCAGGGATGGCTTTATAAACGGGAATAGCGCCCCGGACATCGTACCAATTACTATGGGGCTTTTTGTGTTACTGGCCTCACCTGCAACGCTTAAGCGTTGGGCGGCTGTGAGGTCACCGTGTACTAAGATTGGCCTTATACCGGTTGTGTCAAAGAAAACTGAACCGAGGTATTTTACCTCCTCAATTGTAGGACACAGGATAAGCGCTGCGGCTTTGGCCACCTTGCATATGTATGACAACTGGTAGTCGTATGAAGGGGTATGCAGGAGGACTGCCCTGCCGGTATTTGCAGCGTTGGCGATTGACAGCAGCTCCTCTTTTTTTATCTTCAGGGGTTTAAAGGCAGTTTTGGGCATTTCAGATATTCGCCGTGTGGCTGTGTCCTGTTTGTCAGAAAAGAAGACCTGGGGCAGGACGAAACTAAGCACAAGGCCGGGTTCTGAGAAGTAGTAGTCGGCAATCCACCTGATGAGCGTCATCATTTCCTGTGACAGCGCACTGCGGTTGACAGCTATACCGGTTATTTCCTTTAAGCTATCTGTTTTTCCTGTATAATTTGGGGTAATGTCATATATTATCCCCATCTTCACCTTTGTCTTCAGGGGCGCATAGACAAGTACCCCGGGGACGGCACTGCCTTCTAAGTCAACCGGACAGATGTATGTAAGCGGCCGCAGATTAAGTGGAAACAGTATATCTATCGTCAACATTTATCACAGCACAGCACGGCATTATAAAATCTTATACCCCGCATCGATAACGGCCTGCTCGACGGCCTTTTGCGTTGTCCTAGCGTCGTCTATCTTCACAACAGCGCGGCCAATCTCTACGGCTGATGTATCCACCCCTTCAAGGGCGTCTATTGCCTTTTTTACCCTGTTCGTGCAGTGGGCGCAGCTCATCCCGCCTATGGTTAATTTTATCTCTGACATATCTCTTTGACCTCCTGTGATAGATTATTGTCCAACTATTGTGTGCAGTTCATCAAGGGCGCTGATTTGTCTTATCCCCGGAATTGAAAGCGCGTGTTTTTTGGTCTTGAAGAAAATTGGCGTTGCCCCCACTGCCAGGGCAGTTTCCATATCGACGTTTTTATCGCCTATGAATATTGAATTCTTAAGATCGACAGCGTGCTCAGCCCTTGCCCGCAGGAGCATCCCCGGGGACGGCTTTCTGCAGGCACAGTTATCTGCTGGGACATGTTTACAGTAGTAGAAATCGTCAAATCCATACTTATCTATGAACACCCGATGGAGCGCCTTTACGAAGCCCTCATCGACAATCCCACGCCCAATGCCCGATTGATTTGACTGTCCAATAAGCATATACCCCTTGTCCTTCAATGCCGCAAGCCTGTCAAGGCCGTCGTATGGTCGAAAATCACTAAAACTGTTCAGATAGTGCGCGTCCTCACAGAGTGTGCCGTCACGGTCAAAAAACACCGCCTTCTTCCGCCCCAACATGGCATCTATCTCATCGAAGACCTCTGCGGCAGAAATATCATTCATACAGTTTAGATGACCATGTGGACAAACGCGCTTAAAACAAGGCGTACAGGCTAGCTGTTTTCTAATCACCTTGTGCCCGGCTGAAAATTCTAACTCTGAGTCCAGACCAACCCCGGGTGGGCCGGTCAGCTCCGGCGAGGTCGAGCCAAATATTGCAATAACAGGTGTGCCGGTTGCGTAGGCGATGTGCATAGGGCCGGAGTCATTGGTTATAAGCATATCACAGCCCGCAATCCTGCCACACAGTTCCCTGATGCCGGTCTTACCGGTTAAATCCAGAAATGTCTCCTCCGCTGCCAAAACATCAGGGTTGATATGCCTGCGTATTGCCGCTGATATTTCAACATCCTTTGGGGAGCCAAACAAGACGGCGCTTCCAGCCTTTTCTGTTACAATCCGCTCTATTACATTAGCAAATCTCTCAGTCGGCCAGCGCTTTGCCAAACCGAATGCCGCACCGGGGTTTATACCTATTACAGGGCGTTTCAAGTGAGCCAGCACATCAAGGGCAGACTGCCTCTCAGCGGTAGTAAGATATATCCAGGGCAGACGGTATGGGGCATTAATGCCAGCCATTGTGAGCATATTGAGGTAGTAGCGGCAGTGGTGAAGGCGGAGTGTATCACCGGTTAGGGCTATGCCATTTGTAAGGAGGAATCCCCTGGCATCTCTCTTATAGCCGATACGCTGCCCAATTCTGGCAAGCCACGTAATCAGTGCCGCATCGAAGGCGTTTTGAAGCAGTATGGCTGTGGTGAAGTTCTTGGCTTTAAGAGTTTTTGAAAGCCTGAGCCTGCCTGCAATGGTTCTATCCTTGTATTCAATAATTGCCCCAACATGCGGGTCTTTCTCAAAAAGTCCGGCAACGGCAGGGTTTACAAGCAGCGTAGTGCTGCCCTCGGGATAAGCCCCCTTTATTGCCCTGAGCGCAGGGGCTGTCATCACGGCATCCCCTATCCAGTTGACGCCCCTGATGAGTATGTTTTCCGGCTCTGGCATATGCAATATAATAACAGTTTTTTTGCAGGGAAAACCCGCAGAGTAATAGCCGCTCAAATAAAAAAAGTTACGGGAGGTGGAAACACATAAAACTGCCCATAACTCACCGTATTTAAATGATTATTTAAAATCTCTCACACGCACCGGAAACAATAGGGAAACACGAAGGCAACCCCCCGGAACTCCACGCTGAAAACGCCGCGTCTCTACTATTAAATAAATACAGAGAGAATTCCTAAATAACTAACAAAATAATTAATATAACGACAAGACCCAGGGAATTCTATAGTAATTTAACAGCAAAGTAACGGCAGGGATAGTACAGATGGGGAAACAGCGCTGAGAGGCGGCCATTTAGTGAATCAACTCAACCGTCCAGCGCTGTCTTATTTCAGTATTACTTTGGTCCTACAATTTTCCACGTCGTATCTGAAACAGTTGGCAGTGACACAGCGCTGGCTGCCGAGAGCCCATTCATCAGCCAAATCGCATTCGCCCCGACTACCGAATTGCTCCATACAATATCAGGGTAGCCGTCGGCGTTGAAATCCGAAACAGCGGTAATCTTCCATGCCGTATCAGACACTGCTGCAATATATTGTGCCGAGGCCGGGGTTGTCCCGCTCATCAGCCATACTACGTTATATCCGGTTGATTTATTCCTCCAGAGGACATCGATGCTGCTGTCACCGTCAAAATCCCCCGTACCCACGATATCCCAATTGGTGTCTGAAACAGTGGGAAGCATCATGGCGCTCTTGACCGATGTACCAGTCATAAGCCATAAGGCGACATTTCCAGTAGTCGAATTTCTCCAGAGGATGTCTGCATAGCTGTCATTGTCGAAATCCCCCGTACCCACGATTTTCCATGTAGTGTCTGAGACGCCTGGAAGGAACTGAGCGCTCGTTACTGACCCAATGCTCGTTACCCATATGGCATTATAGCCATAGAGCTTGTGCCTCCACAATATGGCAGGGTAGCCGTTTGATGTGAAGTCGGCTGTGCCGACGATTTCCCAGTTCGTGTCAGTATTAGAGGGCAAAGACAGTGTGCCAGGAGGTGTAGTAGTGGTCATCGTCCAGATGACATTGGCGCCGGAGTAGGAATTTCTCCACAGTATATCGGCGTTGCCGTTCAAAAGGAAATCTCCGCTTACTTTTTTGGTAAATACTGCGGTTACGCTCCTGTCTGCAGTCATAGCAACAGTGCATGTGGTGCTGGTGGCGTTGTCACAGCCGCTCCAACTGGTAAACACAGAGCCTGAGGCTGCCGCAGAGGTCAGTGTAACCTGAGTGTCTTTTCCAATTGTGACTGTACCGGTCTTTCCGCTCCAGGAAAGCGTCCCCGTCGAAGATGTTACTGTACCTGAGCCGGTGCCTTGCTTTACAACTGTGAGGACGGCATTTGATGGATTTGTAAACACAACCGAAACAGTTTTTGCCGTTGACATTGTAACAGTGCATGTGGAACCAGACGTGGTATCGCAGCCGCTCCAACTGGTAACTGTAGAGCCTGAGGCTGCCGCAGCCGTGAGAACAACCTGTGTGCCAGCCCCGTATGAGGCCGTGCCGGTATTTCCAGTCCATGAAATCGACCCGGTAGAAGGCGTCACTGTGCCTGAGCCGGAGCCGCTCATCGTTACCGTTAATGTCTGCTGCGCCGATGATGAGGTCTTAAAAGACCCCCACCATGTGCCCCAGTTAGTGCTGCCCTTTGCGTACTCCTGAATGGTCCAGAATGTCAGGTCATCAGATGGGTCAACGGTTGTAGCGCTGTAATCTCCCCAGCGGTTTTCTGTGCCGCTATAGGTCAGGTAATAGGGGGCTGCGCCTGCCACAAGTTGTGCCACACTCTGCATGGTACCGGCGGCATCAGTGCTTAACCTTGCCGTGTAGTACCCCCCTGCATAAGTGCTGCTTGATGAGCCGGAAAAGCCAAGGGCGGCGTCTCCGGCACTGTTAACCGCAATCGATGGAAAGTAATAGAACAGATTCGGGTCGCTTACTCTTCCCTGTTGAACAGGGGTACCGGCAGAGGCCAGTGTTGTCGATGCCGAGGCCGGGTTTATCTGGTACCATGCCACTTCGGTCTTCGTAGCGGCTGAGTTCGTAACGCTTTGTGTTGCCCACAGGTAGCCGCCCCTGCATACGGAGTTCAATACCCTTGTATCATTTGTCGATATTTTTTCGGATGAGCCTAGCTGCGGGGCGCTGGGCAATGAACTAACAACAGGATACGTCTGCACGTGTATGCTGCCAAGCGTAGTCCATGTGTTATTAGTGATAGTAAATAATTTCAGATAACTTGCCGACGAGGTACTGTTTAAATAGTCCTCACTGACAAAATACACACTCTGCCCGCTGCCAAAGGCAGCGCACGGCTGGAGGGTGAAATCATAGGCGTTGTTGTTTATGAACTCCGAATAGGTAATCGTTGAGGCAGTTGACGTTAGCTGTGTCTTGGGGATTGCGTATGATTTAACGTACTGAAAACTTCCGGAGGTGTTGAACATATTTACAGAGATATAGAGATTGTTCTCGTCCATGCCGACGCCGGGATAATCAGCCCAGTTTGTTGTTTGAGTAGAGCCGTTGTCTAAGTCGGCACGAATCGCGTGCAGCGTCCATGTGCCGTTTGGGTCGCTTGTTGAGGATATGCCGACGAGGATATAGGACTTTGTGGAACTGTTACCTAAGGCGAGTTCTACGGCAATGAAGCGTCCGAGGTACTGGTCATAGATGACCTTTGGATCAAAGACGCCGTCAGCCGGTTCACCACTGCCTGACCCAAGTGACGCCCAGAAGGCACCGTCGGTGATATGAGCGGTCCTAGCGCCTGTGGATTTGTTGTAGTAGGCGACAGCGCCGTTTACAATAGTCATCAGATAGACAGGACCGGCTGCACCCATAGTATCAGGTGGAATCGCATGGCTGGCATTGCCGTTAAGGTCGAGGCCTGTGAAACTGGTCAGCAGGGATGGGGCTTGCTGCCCGCTTGAAGCACCCGGCACAACAGATTGGAGTTCAGGCGGCAGTTGGTTTACGTCAGGCACAGCAGTTGAATGGTTGTGACGGCGTTTTAACGGTATGATCCTTTTTTTAGGCGGCTTTACCGGCTGCAGCGCATCGTGCTTTTTCATCTCTTCTGTGGTCACTACGGAAACCGGTGCCTGCTGCGTAATAACATTTCCAGGAGTTCCCTGAACTCCATAAGTTCCTGGAACTCCGGTTACCGATTCCTTCGATACCTCAGCATACGAGACTCCACACATAATCACTGCCGACAATACTACCACTGCGGCGTATTTGTTAAATGTTTTCAAGTGAGTTCCTCCCTGTTAAATTGTTATTGGGGTCAGCCTTCTATCTATTTAAATTATAACAGTTTGCGGCAGGATGTGTCAATTCGTCTCGACATAATCAAGGTCTTTATCGAACGTCTCCTCAAGATGATAGTATGCATAAAAGGCAATCAGAAGGCACACAATGCCGACAATCGCTCCGGCTCTCAAAATGCCTGCATAACCCTTCGCAAACTGAAATGCTGCGGTAATCGGTATAAGTGTGCCGCGAATAATATTGGGCACAGTGGAGGCCACAGTTGCCCTGATATTTGTGCCAAACTGCTCTGCCGCTATGGTTATGAATAATGCCCAGTAGCCAACGGCAAAGCCAATGAACCCACAAAACATATAAAAGAACCCACTGCTCACCCCGCCAAGCATGAAATACCCCGCTGCTGCGGCTGAGGTGAAAATCAGAAATAACAACACGACCTTTCTCCTGCAGCTCAGGTATTGACTCAAAAAACCGCTGCTAAAATCCCCAACAGCAAGGCCAATATAACATGCGGTTACGGCCTCACCGGCGCTTACTGTGCCTGATACATTCAGAGCCTTTGCAAACTCAGGCGACAGCAGTATCAATATCCCTACGCAAAACCATATTGGAAGCCCTATCATGATGGACTTCATGTACTTGAGAAAGCGCTCCCTGTTTGTAAACAGCATGAAAAAGTTTCCCTTGCTGATTGTGCTTGACTCTATCTGCTTATACATCCCCGATTCGTAAACACCGATTCTCATAATAAGCAGCGCCATGCCAAGTCCACCCCCTATGAGATAGGCCATTCGCCAGTCAAATGTCTTAGCGATATAGTTAGCCAGTATAGCGCCCATCACCCCGACAGTAGCAACAATCGTAGTGCCATACCCGCGCAGCCCTCCGGGCAGGCTCTCAAGCACAAGTGTAACCCCGGCGCCAAGTTCACCGGCTAATCCTATACCGGCGATAAACCTCCACACGGCATAACCCGACGTGGATTCAACATAGGCATTGGCAATATTTGCCGCACTGTACAAAAAAATCGACCCGAAGAGGATTTTTAGCCGTCCTTTTTTATCGCCGATTATCCCCCATAAAAACCCGCCGAGGAGCATCCCCCCCATCTGCATATCAAGCAAAAAGATTCCCTGATTCAGTATCTCTGATGGCTCTACCCCTATGTCCTTAAGGCTCTGAACCCGCACAATCCCAAAGAGAATGAGGTCATAAATATCAACAAAATACCCAAGTGCGGCAACTATCACTGGGATAGAAAATATGTCTCTTATATCTCTGCTGAAACCGGCCCTCTCACTGTTGTTCATAGACGAATTATACCCTATTTGGTGTGAATGATAGTATTAAATCATAAATTAATGTTATATTGTCCTTATGGAGCCAGCAGCGGTAGATCTCTTGGTTTATAGCGAAATAAGGAGGATAACAGTTATGAAGAAAGCGCTTTGGGTGAGTTTGCTCTTTTTTTTCTGTTTCAATGCAGTTGCATTAGCAGCACAAGACGATATTATCGGCGAGGTTAAAAAGGTAAAAGGTACGGCTACCATTACCTATGACGGCGCAACGGCAACGGCCTCTACTGGAGCGAAGGTTTACAAAAAAGCCGTATTAAAAACGTCAAAGGATAGTTCCTTGTCGTTTACGTTAAAAGACAACACAGTGCTTTCTATGGGGCCGGACAGTGTGCTTTCCGTAGAAACGTTTGTTTTTGTTCCGCAGGATAAAAATCTCTCTTTGCTAACTAAGATGAACAAGGGTTCGGCAACGTACAGCTCAGGAACCATTGGTAAACTTGCTCCAGAGATGGTGAAGATAGAGACGCCGGACGTGTCGATTGGAATCAGAGGGACATACTTTTTAGTCACTGTTAATGAGTGATATTTCTTCAAATAAGGAGTAAAAGATTATGAAGGGAAAATTGACCATAGCATCCATAAGGAGATTTCCACTGAGGTTGATAGCGAGATTGTTGATGTGCATTGCAACTGCGGCATTGATAGCTAGTTGTGCGTCTGCTAAATCGGTCGTTGTCCTCATGCCGGATGAAACAGGCAAAACAGGGGCAATAGAGGTCACAACAAAGGGCGGCAGGCAGGTAGTAGATAAAGCTGAGTTTGCCGTTACTGTTACAGACGCAGCTAAACCACCTACCGAACCAAAGAAAATTGAGCAGTCACAGGTAAGAAAGTTGTTTGGCGAGGCAATAGATATACGACCAATTTTACCAAAGAGTTACCTTCTTTATTTTGTCAGCAATTCCTCAGAGCTGACAAGCGAGTCAACAGCGCTTGTTCCTTCACTAATAAACGACATCAAGAGCCGCCCAACTGTCGATATAAGCATAATTGGCCATACAGATACGGTTGGCAGCAAGGAATATAATTTAAAACTATCACTGGAGCGCGCCGAGGCAATCCATAAATTATTATTATCAGTCGGCTTGCCGGGAGGCTTGACTAAGGAATCCATTGACATAAGGTCACATGGCAAGGAGGACCCCTTAGTCAAAACACAGGACAATGTAGACGAGCCACGCAACAGAAGGGTAGAGGTAGTGGTCAGGTAGGGGTTTTACATCAAGGATAAAAGTAAAGAAATCAGACAGTCAGTGTTTGTCGGCGCCGTTGTTACAATGGTGCTTATTTATCTTGTTCACATAAAAGTGTCTTTTTTAGAAATCATCGATAAGAAGGTCTATGATGTTATATTGAGGGCATTACAGGACAAAAAAGAGCAAGGCTTTCCAGTTATAGTAGATATTGACGAGTTAAGCCTGAAAAAATATGGTCAGTGGCCTTGGCCAAGATATAAGGTATCTAAACTAATAGAAAACATATCAGCGCTCGGAGCCGTCAGCGTTGGGCTCGATATCTTCTTCCCTGAACCAGATCGCACATCTTTGTCGGTTATAAAAAAAGAATTAGAGAACTTAAATATCAGGATTGAGTATAGCGGTTTACCAAAGGAATATGAAAATAACGATGCCATATTGGCCAGTACGCTTGCAGCGGGTCCTTTTGTCGGCTCATATCAGTTTCTTTTTAACACGACAGATAACTTGCCAGCCCCGTGTGTCCTGCATCCGCTGGAAGTGTTTTGGGTTTCGGAGGCGCTAGAAAATAATCAAAGTAAATTGTTCTATCAGGCTAAAGACGCCATTTGCAATCTGAAAGAGTTTGGTCTGGCAGTCAAATACTCAGGTTTTACGAACGTAAATCCTGATTTAGATGGGGTAATACGCAGGGTGCCTATTATATTTAAGTATGGCGACAGTTATTATCCATCCTTTGCCCTGGCAATACTCTTGCAGGCAATATCGTCAAACCAGATATTTGTGCATTTCGGCAAATCTGGCATAGAGTCCGTTCAAGTAGATAAAGTTAAAATTCCCATTGATCAAAAAGGTAATATGATTATACGCTACTATGGCAACGCCTCCCGCTTCGATGTCATCCCTGCCTTTAATGTGATAGAAGGACATGCAGGTCGTAAAGAATTCGAGGGAAGAGCCGTTGTAATCGGAACAAGCGCCGCCGGTTTGAAAGACATACGTACAACGCCGTTTAATCCTAAAGCGCCGGGATTTGAAATACATGCCACTGTGATTGAAAATATCTTGAGAGGGGATTTTATAAGCGTACCTGCAGGGTTTGGCTGGATTAATATTATATTGTATATGATATGCGGGGCGCTGTCAACTGTGGCAGTCACAAGGTTACGGGTAGTTGTCAGTACAGCGCTTGTTTTAGCTTCATTGATTGGTATTATATGTGTTTCTCTCTGGCTTATTAGAACCTATGCAATGTATATTTCACCTTTCCCCCCTTCTCTTATATTATTGTCTACTTTTTCCATTCTTAATATTTTTAAGTTCAGGGTTAAGGAAAAACAGTTAATCAAGAGCATTGCAGACCTCGCAAGAACTCAGGAGGCCACGATTGAGGTCATGTCTAATGCCATAGAAATGAGAGATAATATGACCGGTGGGCACATCCAGCGAACTAAGGAGTATGTAAAGGTGCTTGCCATGCACTTACGTAGCAGAGGTAAGTTTGCAGGGCAGCTGGATGACGAAACTATAGAACTTATGTATAAATGTGCCCCCCTGCATGACGTAGGAAAGATTGGTGTGCCGGATAGAGTTCTTTTGAAAACAGATAAATTAAACGACGAGGAGTTTGGGCTGATGAGGCAACATTCCGAGCATGGAAAGACAATTATAAGGAGCGCCATTATGAAAGCAGGAAACATCCCTTTTTTAACGATTTCTGAGGAGATGGCATACACACATCATGAGAAGTGGGATAGCAGTGGATATCCCAATAAGCTCTCGGGCGCTGACATACCTTTGGCTGGCAGGATAATGGCTGTCGCTGACGTTTATGACGCACTTATAAGCAGCCGCGTATATAAGCCTGGCTTTTCGCATGAAAAGTCAGTTGCTATTATAAAAGAAGGTAGTGGAAAGCATTTTGATCCTGATGTTGTTGAAGTGTTTTTAGAAAAAGAAGATGATTTCAGAAAGATTGCGCTCAAATTTGCCGATAGTGAAGAGGATGTGGCTAGGTTGAGCAAAACCTTAACATAGATATTCGAACAACGACTCTATAGATTTTTACATGAGGCAACACGCTCCGCAAGCGATGGGGAATATAACCCCAGGCGATTTAACGGGCAGCGGCCTTAATTGTCCTGATCAATGCCTCTGCCTTTTTCAGCGTCTCGAAGTATTCACGCTCTGGCACTGAGTCTGCGACTATCCCGGCGCCGACCTGCACATATGCCATGCCGCCCTTTATGACAAACGTCCGTATGATTATATTTAAGTCCATGTTGGACGAGAATCCTATGTACCCGGCTGACCCTGTATAGGGACCTCTGGCCACTGGCTCAAGCTCGTCTATTATCTCCATACACCTGACCTTTGGCACTCCGGTTATAGTGCCGCCGGGAAATGTTGCCCTTATTACGTCAAAGCAGTCCTTGCCATATTTGAGCCGCCCCCTGATGTTAGATACTATGTGGATAACATGTGAATACTCCTCGGTAATCATCAGCTCATCAACGCCGATAGTGGCATATTCACAGACCCTGCCAATGTCGTTCCTCTCAAGGTCGATAAGCATGATATGTTCAGCACGTTCCTTTTCATTTAACAGCAGTTCTGCCCTCATCAACTCGTCTTCGTGCGTGTCCCTGCCCCGTGGTCTTGTGCCTGCAATTGGCCGTGTCTCAACGGACGCCCCGGGGGAGCTGGGCACGACACTGACCAGGCGCTCAGGCGATGAGCTTACAATGTGATAATCGCCAAAATCAAAATAGCACGCAAACGGTGATGGATTAATAAACGACAGCACCCTGTAAATATCCCAGGGTGAGGCATTCTTTATCTCTGCTGATAGGCGCTGTGACAGATTGGCCTGAAATATATCCCCTGCCCCAATGTACTCAAGCGCCCGTCTGACCATGTCCATGTACTGTGACTTAGTCATGTTATAAAGTATCTCCACATCGCCGCGTTCTGTCACCGGTACACTCCCGCCTGAGTCCCTCACAGCCTTGAGCAGGGTTGAATATTCTTCGATAACGCCTGCGGCCTGGTCATAGTACTCCCGCCAGCTTGTGCCAATGGCGTTAAAGCCGAAGCGCGTTTGACGCGCCGCCGGACAGACGACAATCCATGCCTTCTTTTCCTTATGGTCAAAGGCAATGAGCTTGTCAATCATAAAGAAATGTGCCGTAGGGATTTTTAGGTCATCGATGGCTGAGTTTGGTATTTTCTCGAAATATCTGACAAAGTCATAGCTGAAGAGCCCCACTGCCCCGCCCTGAAACGGCGGCAGCTCTGGTGAGAGCCTCTGTGGATATGCACCGGTGAGTTCCCTCAGCCTGCCTAACGGGCTTTTAAGGGAGACGCTCGTGCCGACTTTTGGAGTTTGGGCAGATGCCACTGTTTCAATCCCGACTATGCCATTACGTGCCGTCAATATTAAGTACGGGTCGAATCCGATATAAGAATATCTGGCAATATTATACGGGCCTTTGATGCTTTCAAGGAGAAATGAATTCTTGCTCTTCAGCACATCGTAGTAATCTGCCGGGCGATAGTAGGGGATTTCCTTATACACCGGAGCGATGGAACCGCTCTCGGCACAGCCAGCCTCAAACGCGCTGCCCCTTGGATAGAGGGGATAGGTAGAGCCTTTCAAGTCCCGGGTCTCAATCTGATATAAAGCGTGACGCTGCCCCCTATATCTTGGGCAGCGGAATCCCTGTCTGCGCCTGATACTTACCGGTTTTGTCTTTATATGAGACCTCGCAAGTCTCCTCGGCAGCAAGGAAAATAAGCTGTGCAACTCCCTCATTGGCATATATCTTCGCAGGCAGTGGAGTTGTGTTTGAGACTTCTATAGTAACATGCCCCTCCCATTCAGGCTCAAGCGGCGTAACGTTGACTACAATGCCGCATCGTGCATATGTTGACTTGCCAAGACAAATGACCAGCACATCGCGCGGGATTCTGAGATACTCCTTAGAAAAGGCCAGCGCAAAGGAGTTCGGAGGGATAATACAGACATCGCCCTTGAAATCCACAAAACTCTTCGGATCAAAAGACTTCGGGTCAACGATTGTAGTGTTGATATTTGTGAAGATTTTAAACTCATCGGCGATTCGCATGTCATAGCCGTAGGAGCTGACGCCGAATGACACGACGCCCTTGCTGACCTGCTCAAAGCTGTATAGCTCAATCATACCCAGTTGCGCCATTTTCTTTATCCACTTATCATTTTTAACCATATTTAAAATCCCTCACTTATTGTAATGAACCACATGTGGTAAGATATTAAAAGCTCCACTATGTTTCATAGCATATTGCTATTTTATTCCCCATCAACATTGCTTTATACAAGGCAAGCTGCGCCCTATGGAGCAATTCTTCCAATGATTCGTTCTTGTGCATAGTCGCAGTACCAATTGCAATTGAAGTTAGTAACTGATGGGAAGTGAACTTCTTATCCCTTACAGCTTCAATGAAACTGTTCATCGATAGACAAGCACTACCACATGATGTATTGGGCATGCATATGATTAGTTCATCTGTACCGTGGCGTCCAATTATATCTATACTCCTGAGGTGGGTGCGTAACTCATCGGCAAGTTCTTTATACAGGTTGTGAGCTGTCTCCAAACCATGAGCATTCATTACTTCTTTGAAGTTATCCATGTCAATTATTGCCACTGTAAGCGGTGAATCCGTTTTTCTGCTCTTGTTGACTTCTTCTTTTAACTTTTGGTGGAAGTAGAGGTAATAAAACAAGCCGGTTTGGGGATCGATGGTGCGTGTATCTTTCATCAAATTATCCAGCATTTCTTTTCGTATCGCTTCAGAACATATAGATGCTATCGCAATAAGAAAGCTCTTAAGCTCATCTGTAATCTCAAGTCTTTTATCAAAATATAAGGCCAAAAAACCCATTGCACGATTCTCTACAGACATTCTCAGCAGTACTGCCATATCATAGTCGTGTTCAAGAAATATATCTTTATAATTGCTTTCATTTTCGCCATTTATTACGATGGCAAATTCATCCTGATAAAATATTCGCCCTATTATATCAGTACCAATGCTGCGTTTATAGGATTGTGAAAGCTGTTCTGAAACGTTATAACCGTATTTTATTTTGAGGTAGTCGTCCTTTTGATTTTTCTCTACAAATACTGCTGAGGTTATCCCTACTGAATTCACCAGGTTACATATTATCTGATGAATCATATGAATAGAATTGTCCTGTTTGCGTAACTCATCAATTGCCAAATACAATCCAGTTCTCATTTGATTTGTCATATCATATCGCTCCTTCGGTGTAAACAGTCCATTTAAACATGGATTGGCAGTATGTTAAACCATTATGTCCGTGTTTGTAAAGAGCTGGGACACGCCTAAATTCACCAAGCTGTGTCATCAGTTTTGGTTTTTTTGAGAGATTTTGGTAAGGGGTCCATCTCGATACTTTATTGCTCAAAAGTAAAATATGGATTATTTAACTAACAGGAATTTAATAATGGCAAACGTAGCGGCTAACTGTCCTATCCAGAAGAGGAACATCCACTTGATGTTCTCAGCCTTCGTATTGGCAGTCTCAGCACGCAACTTTTCTATTTCAATCTGTAGTTTGCCTGATTCCTCAGTAATGCGCTCGTTGACTTTGCCTATCTCAAGCCGTAATTTGCTTGCCTCTTCGACAAGGCGGCGTTCAAAGCGTTCCTCGGCTATAACAATGGCGTCTTTACGCGCGCTTAAGTCTATATCGTTGATAAGCGTGGCAAATGCGTCACTGGCGTCGTCGCCAAGGCGCTCTCTTAAAGAACGAGGTATTGTTATCACGCTCATGCCTTTACAGTATCACATTAAAATAATCTTGTCAACCTTCCTGATAACCCTAAATCCACCATCAAAATAAGATGGTGAATCAAGGCACGCTGCACATTCTTTTCCATTACCGCTATTTCCCTTTACTTTTTACCTGATTATATTGTTATAATATAATCAGGTAGTGCAACGGAAGACGGCCACAGGGGGCAGTTGCAAGAGGCAGCCACAGGGAGAGTCACGCTATGTTTTGCTGGATGGCTATTGAGAAAATAGAACATGATATTGAGGAGATAGGTCTTCCGAGGCCTGGATATTCGCGATACCTCGAGTATTTCCCGATTTACAGGCTAAAAGTAGATATCGATTACATCAACGATTATCTAGGCATCTCCATTACTGATCTGATTATTCGGGAAAACATCATTAATCCTTTCAAGCGTGAACTGCTTGAACACCTTGAGGGTATTCACAAGTTGATAAACAAGCTTGGTCATAACCGTTTTACATATAATTTGCACATGCTCGTAAATTCCCTTGACGTTAAGATTTATGAGTATTATCACCCGTTCAGGAATGGAGCTTTTGGCTACAGAAGCAGCTCCTCTACCCTGGCATATGGACTTAAGGAGAGACGCCTGCCTGCCTTCATGAAATAGAGAGAGCACGCCAAATTTTACATAAGCTGTAAAAACGTTTTTTCACCGAGGCGGACTAATGGCATAATCGCACAAATAAGTGTTATAATCAATTCCATGTACAGTGAGAAGAGTTTATAGCATGTCCGCAAAGGGTAATTATTCACATTCGTTACTTCCACTGTTAGAGTTTTTCGTCGATTTGCACAATCCCCCGGCGGTCTTGATAAAAGACGTACTGCTTGTCGTCAGCGCTGATAAAGAAATCGTCAGGCTCATCACTGACACAATGTCAGAGACTGGGTGCGAAACTCACCATGCCGGAAATACGGCTGATGGCTTAACCTTATATCACAAAATAAAACCACCCGTAGTTATTGCCGATACACAATCGGTTGGTCTATCATTTATTGAGGAGCTGAATATCTCCGCCCTCGATAACACATCAATCGCCGCGCTTGCCGACCGGGCCCCAATTAATGAGATGGAGAAATATTTTGACGCCGGAGTAAGCACGTTTTTATGGAAACCGCTTAACCGCACCGAGCTAAAGGGGGCACTTAGTTATTCACTCCGCCAAAGCCGCCTGCTTAAAGAGCGCGAGAATGTGTTTCGCGTCATGGCTAACTCCATAACCGACGCATTCGTAATAGTCGATGAGAAATTTAATATCCTGTTCTGGAACAAGGAGGCTGAAAAGATATTCCTGTTTAAGGCAGCCGACGTAATAGGACAGAGCCTGCTGACCACAATTATCTCAGAACAATACCATCACACACTGTCAAAGTATATAGGTCATATAACAAAAAATATAGACTACCTGAGCAACAGGAATATCTATGCCATGGCCCACGATAAAAACCAGAGAGAGATATTCTGCAAAATCAAAATGATGCCGTTAGAAATCAGAAGCTCTGTTTTAGCGGTGATAGCCTTCAAAGACGCTACAGACTTGCAGGCCAGGCAGGAGCTGATTATGCTGAAAGGCTTAATCGACAATCTGCAAATCGGCTTTGTCATAGGTGACCCCGAAGGGACTATTATCTATGCTAATTCATTCGTAAACAAGATTCTGTGTCTCGGCAAAGCCCCGATTTCAGGCAGGAATGCCAGAGATCTCTTTCCCATACTGTCAGATTTGTACACACCAGAAAATCTTGTCAGACTGGAGAAATACTCGACCGACTACACTATCAAATTCAACGCTGACGACATACTATATATCCGCCTGAAATGTGATACGGTATTAAATAGCAGCGGCAGCATCTCAGCCGTTTTCATCACATGCGAGGATATGTCAGAATGTGTTGAACTGAAAAACGAGGACAACTCCCCGGAAGATGCTGCCCTTAAGCATACCAAAGAACTGACAGAAAAATATGAAAAGCTTCAGATGGAACTCTCCAGACGCAATATAATAGAAGACCGCATGGGGACAACCGTAAAGGACCTCAACATGCTGCTTAAAGAGGTTCACCACAGGGTGAAAAACAATCTCCAGATTATATCAAGCCTCATCAGCCTTCAATCGGAGGCCATTACAGACGAATACCTGCTTACAATTTTTAAAGACACGCAAACCCGCATCAGGGCAATGGCCCTCATTCACGATAAGCTCTACAAGTCAACCAACATGTCTATGCTGAACTTCTCTGAGTACATACAAGACCTTATGGCCGAACTCTACGCAACCTATGAGCATTACATAAGCGGTGTGGCCCTAAAGGTTGACATTGACCCTGACCTGGACATAGACATAGACATAGCCATTCCCTGCGGCCTGATTATTAACGAGTTGATCACCAACTCAATTAAATATGCCTTCCCTGACCGACACGACGGTATAATCAAGGTAAGTTTTGACCGGCACGAAAATGGTAAGTATACATTCAGCGTGGGTGACAATGGTGTGGGCTGCCCCGCTGGTATAAATTTTAAAACAACTAAATCACTTGGACTTCAACTGGTTAACGATTTAATTACAAGAAAATTGAAAGGCACTATTGACATCGATGCTGAAAATGGTACAAAGTATTATATGGAATTTTATAGACCAAAATAATTAGCCTGAAATAATTAGGAGGAACTGTGGAGCCGTCAACAAATATGCTTGAAGGGGCAATGTCATCAGGAATAAGCATTCTCGTAGTCGAGGATGAGATAATCACAGCACGCGACATAGAAGCAAAACTGAAAAAACTTGGACACGCAGTTGTCGGCATCGCCTCAAGCGGCGAAGAGGCAATACAAAAAGCGGCAGAGCTGACCCCTGATATGATCCTTATGGACATCACATTAGAAGGAAAGATGGACGGCATCGAGGCCTCCATAGAAATAGATAAGCACCAGAATCTCCCTATAATATACCTCACCGCACACACAGATTTAATCACCCTGCATCGGGCAAAGGTTACTGAACCGCACGGCTACATCGTTAAACCCTTCACGCAGAGGGACTTGATTATTACAATCAGCATGGCGCTGTATAAGCACAGAATGGAGATGAAGCTAAAGATAATGAATCAGATGCTCAGTCTGTTTTTACAGCCTATATCGTTAGAGAAGAAATTGCAGCAGGCGCTTGAGATGATAGTGTCAATTCCCCGCATGTTTTTACAGACGAGGGGCAGCATATACCTCATAGACAGTGACCCCAATACGCTTGTGCTGAAGGCATCCCTGAGCAGCTCAGAATGTCCTGCAGTTGCGGTAGGGCAGTGCCTGTGCGGGCTTGCGGCCTCAAGCCGTGGGGTAGTATTTGCCGATAAGATAGACAAGCGCCATACTCTTCAGCAGGATGGTCTGCCGCATGGACACTACTGCGTACCGATTCTTGCTGGCAACGATCTCATTGGCGTACTTAATATCTATGTAAAAGAGGGTCATAAGCAGGACACATCGGAGGAGAATATCCTGACAGCCTATGCTAATGTCATAGCTAATGCCCTGCACAGCTCAAGATAACTGAACACTGGCAATGCTTAGGGGAGTAGGAGTCTCATAAGAGAAACATCTTGAAGAATGAGGGCTCTGCCCTCAAACTCCCGGCAGGGAACTTGTCCCCTGCACCCCATTTTAATGCCAGATACCGTCGATTGCGCTTCCGCATTTTGGGCACTTACAGTCTTTTATCAGATTTGTTCTGACAGAAAATCCATATCTTTCTATCAACAGCGCCCTGCACGACGGGCAGTATGTGTTCTCACCGCTTGAGCCAGGCACGTTGCCCTCATAGACATACTTCAAACCTGCCTCAGTTCCGATTCTATATGCCCTCTTAAGAGTAGCAGACGGTGTGACCGGCCTGTCAGGAATTTTATAGGTTGGACGAAAACTTGTTACATGCCAGGGGATTGCCTGATCAACAGATTTGATAAACCCGGCTATATCCTTCAGTGTTTCGTCTGAGTCATTAAGCCCGGGGATTATCAGGGTCGTTACCTCAACCCACACTCCACGCTCTTTCATCAGCATAATAGTATCTTTGACCGGTTTTACACGTCCGCCGCAGACCTGTTTATAAAATTCGTCGTTCCCTTTTAAGTCTATGTTATCTGCGTCAAGATATGGGATTATCAGCCTGGCACTCTCAGTGGTCATGTAGCCGTTGCTGACAAATACATTTTTTATGCGTTTTTCCCTTGCCATGATTGCGCACTCCAGGGCATACTCCATATATATTGTCGGCTCAGTGTATGTGTAAGATATACTTTTACAACCGCCGTTTATCGCCCCCTGCACTACATTCGCTGGTACAATCATGTCCCCTGTGATTTCAGCATGTTCCTTCGGATACTGGGAGATTGATGAGTTCTGGCAGTGGAGGCATGTGAAATTACACCCCATAGAGGCGATAGACAGGGAATACGACCCGGGAAGAAAATGAAACAACGGCTTCTTCTCTATCGGGTCAATATGCGACGCGCAGAGCTGCCCATAATTCAGTGAATAGAGTGTGCCGCCCCTGTTTTCCCTCACCGCACACTGCCCGCACATGCCATCTGAAATCCTGCACCTGTGGGCACACATCTTACACAACACTGTGCTGCTGTCCAGGATTTTATCATAGAGCAGCGCTTCTTTCATGTATTACTTAACATTCTCTTTTTTATCTTTTCGCTCTCTTTTTTGTCATTCCATTCCCTTTTTTGTCATTCCAGCAAAAGCTGGAATCCAGGAACCCGGACTGAAGGCATAGGTAATCTTTCAAATGCGTATGCCCTGTTAACTTAGGTTTTTGTTTCATGTAACAACCCATTTATCGCCTCAGCCAATTCATCTGGATTCACAGGTTTATCCAAAAATAAATCCGGCAGGGATAAATATGGCTTGATATTTGCCTCTTTGTCTTTGAACTGTTTCAGCATCTGCTCTCTTTCAAACAACAGTATCTTCCGATACGAGGCAAAGCGCAGGAATAGCTTATCTATCCTGCTGTCAACGTTATCGAGAAGCCGCTCCATCTCTGCGATAATTTCTTTGTTGTCTATCTCCTTACGCGCCTGCTCTATAAAGCTCAGTGCAGAACTAAGTATTATGACCGGAATATTGCGCGTGGACTTATTGCCCCTCAGGTCCTGTAAGGCGCTTATGCCGTTTTTCTTTGGCATCATAATGTCTAAAACGATAATGTCGGGGTTTTCCTCTTTTGCCTTATTAACCCCTTCCTCACCATTTTCTGCCGTAAGCACGACATAGCCCTTTTGCTCCATAGTTATTTTTAGAAACTGCCTTGCCGCCTCATCGTCGTCAACTACCAGTATGCGTTTAGTCATCGTGGGTCTCCTTAGATATATTTTAGTCTATGCCGCTGGTTTTTGGGGAAGCGCAATTGTAAACTTCGTCCCTCTGCCATACTCTGTATCAATGTCAAGCCTTCCACCGTGTTCTTCTATAATTTTCTTTGTTATGGGCAGCCCTAGTCCGTTACCTTTAGAGTGCTTAGTAGTATAAAATAGTTTAAAAATATTTTTCACGTCCTCCGGCTTTATTCCGCTGCCGTTGTCCTCCACTTCCAGATTGATGTAACCACCTTTTGCCAAGTACGTTTTAATGGTCACCCTGCCGCTGTCACCACTATTATATACTTTATCCCTGCACGCGTCCACTGCGTTACAGATCAGGTTCATCAGGGCAGTGTGAACCGCCTTGTAATCACACATCGCCTCGGGCAGGGAATCCGCCATATCAGCAGCAATTTCAATATCGTTCATTACAGAGCATGTTTGAGTATTCATACAGCCGTCGAGAATTTCACTTATGATAGAGTTAAGGGAATGTGCCTCTATCTTAAGGCTGTTATAGCGTGATAAATCAAGCAGGCCGCAGGTGAGGTCTTCCATGCGCGAGATGCCGATTTTCGCTACATCCCAGCCCTTTTTTATCAGGTCGAGGTTGTCGTCTTTGAGGGCGGATTCGATTATATATTTACCACCTTTGAGGGCATTGAGAATGTTCTTTGCGCCGTGAATTATCTGTGATATAGCCAGACCTATGGCCGCCTGTTGGGCCTGTTCAGCCATTTTTCTCTCAGCCTCTATGCGCATTTTAAATTCAGTTTTCAGCGCGCGGTTGGCAGTTTCCAGATCAATAATGTCCCTGTATGAACGCAGGCACGTGATGATTGCCGAGTAGAGTTTTTGTATCGTAAGGTCGCTCTTTTCCAGGAATCCGTTGATGTCGTAATCGACGATAACTGATTTCTCAGGCGCAATGCCGGGCTGCCCTGTCCTTAATAATATCCTGACAAAACGGTTTTGCAGTTCTTCGCGGACATATTTTGCAAAATTCAATCCCGCCAAATCGTCCTCCATCACAACGTCAAGGAGAATAACTGCCGTGTCACCATGTTCTTGCAGCAGCTTCCTTGCCTCGGCAGCCGAGGACGCAAACAGGAGCATCAGGGCCTTGCCCTGAAAGCTGAACTCTGCCAAAGATGACCGCGTTGCCCTGTGTACCTCTATATCGTCATCAACGATTAGGATTTTCCATAAGGCGGCCTCAGCCTCAGGCTGCTGCTCGTCCTCTTCGTAAAACGAATAACTCTCTTCCCTGTCTTCCATAACTACTATTCTCCGTTAATACTCTCCGGCTTTAGGCCAGCTTCGGGCTTCATTACAGTTCTCTTGGTATTGTAATTATAAAACTAGTCCCCTCACCCTCAACGCTCTCACAGTGGACGTCGCCCTTTAAGGTCTTTTGCACGATGTTAAAGACAATATTCAGTCCTAGTCCACTGTTGCCTCCCTTACGGTTTGTCGTAAAAAATGGGTCAAATATCCTGGAGATAGCAGCGTTTGATATACCTTTGCCGTTATCTTTGAATGTAATGATAATATTTTTTTGGGTTTCTCTGACGTTTATATCTATGTGGCCGTTAAACTCTTTATCGAAGGCATGGGTTATAGCATTCATGACGAGATTTGTGATTATCTGGGCAAATGCCCCGGGATAGCTGTCCAGTTCCATGTCCTCGCCGCAGCTTACATGGACTTCATGCGATGTCTTTTTGATTGTCGGCTTCAGACTCATAATAATATCTTCGATGTATTCCTTCAGCCTGAATCTGCGCCGCTGCTGGCTTGTCTGGTCGCCTGAGACCATCTTAAAGCTCTTGACCAGGGTGGATGATCTGATGAGATTTTTCAATATGATGTCGCTGTCTTCTGTAGCCGTGGAGAAATAACCGGCGAGTTTAGACTTTGACAGTTTGTTTTGATCAAATAATTCGGTAATCTCCCTGGTTCTCTCTACGAGATGCGAGGCCGACATGACGCTGTTGCCGATGGGGGTGTTTATCTCGTGGGCAATGCCAGAGACAAGCTGCCCGAGGGCTGCCAGTTTTTCTGATTGAATTATTTTTTCCTGGCTGAATCTCAGATTTTCGTTAGTGCGCTTCAACTCCCCGAGGAGCTGTGCCTGTTGTTCCTCTGCCTGTTTTCTCAGCGATGTGTCGTTAAATACGACAACCGCCCCAAGCAAACGGTGTTTCTCGTCAAAAATTGGCGTAGAGACATACTCTACGGGGAAACTCGTGCCGTCCTTTCTCCAAAACACCTCTCCATCGACACGGTAGACCTGTCCCTCGAAAAAGGCCTTATATATGTTGCACTTGTCTATGTAACAGGCTATGTCGTTCGTATTGGGATGGTGAATTACATCGTGCTGTTTCTTTCCAAGCAGCTCTTCAGGGTCCCATCCTATCATTTTTGCTGCCGCGGGATTTACAAAAGAAATAAGGCCGTTTCTGTCAAGCCCAAAGATACCCTCCCCTGCCGAGTTAAGGATCAGCTCCTGCTGACGTTTTAGTTTCTCAAGGGCCTCCTCTGTGCTTCTTCTGGCAATAATACCGGCAAGGGTATTTGAGACCGCAACTAAGAACTCCTCTTCCATTTCGTTTTTCTTGTGTCCTTCTTTGAGATACAGATTAATTACCCCAAGCAGCTTGCCTGTAAGTATGATTGGGATGCAAAAATGTCCGTGCTGAGTCATCTTCTCAAACGTAATATCGTGGCGGTCATCGATACAGTCTGAAAAGACGATATTGCGGCTGGCTGCGGCCTTCCCGCAAAGACACGTGCCAAAGGGCACCCTGCTGCAAGCCTCAAGCAGCTCAGGGGAAAACCCCTTATGAACCTTCAGCTCCAGCACATCCTCTGTCTCTTCCACAAGAAAGATAGAGCCTTTGGACTCCAGCTTTAACCACGGCAGCGTGATAATCTTATCCAGAACCCTCTTCATCTGCTCTGTGAGCGAAAGAGGCTCAAGCGATATGCCAAGAATCGTGTTTAACACGCTTTGAATGAGGTATTGGTGTTCGAGTTCTTTTTCTGTCTTACTGTTGTACAGGGCGATTTTTATAACGGCATAGAGTTCGCTTTCGTTAAACGGCTTTAGTATATAGCCATAGGGGTTGGTCTTCTCGACACGCTTTAAGATACTGTAATCGATATACGCAGTAAGATAAATAATCGGAATCTTATATTTGTCCTTTATCAGCTTTGAGGTCTCAATACCGTCAATACCGCCGCGCAGGTTAATATCCATCAGGACAAGATCAGGCATAGCCTCTTCTATCTTATTAAGGGCATCCTCTCCAGTGCCTACAGTCCCGCATACCTTATAACCCCACCCCTGAAGGAGTTTTTTTATCTCCAGTGATACAACAACCTCGTCATCAACGATGAGAATACTTTTCTTACCCATGAACTCCTTCACAGTATCAGCGTTATTGTTCCATTTTACACAACACCAATTTACACAACAGCAAGCTATTCTATCATAAAAACGACGATTTCATAAATCAACAATTGGGCTGTGTACATTAAAAAATTAGCCTTGTCCTGAAATCCGACGCAAGTGTGTGTGACAGGGACTTCACGGCGTTTGTAATTGTCTAATCAGCAATGCTATAATAGCCATCTATAGAACAAATAGAATAACCGGCGAGGTTAAATTGACTAAAGCAATTCCGTTCAAAGGTTTACTGTATGACCCTGAAAAGGTCTTTATGTACGATGTTACAGCGCCGCCCTATGACATTATAACCGGTGATATGCTGCAAAGACTCTATGAGCGCGGCCCATATAACATAGCCCGGGTGGACTGCGGCATGGAGACTTCCCCTGATGGCGGTAATCTGACAAAATACCTGCTGGCCTCTGAAAGTCTGCGAAAATGGATAGAAGAGGGCATTATCAAGTTCGGCGACAGACCGGCCTACTATCTCTATGAAACGGTATACACCGCCGACAACAAGAAAAAGACGATGTACGGTATATTTGCCGCCGTTAAACTGGCCGAACCCGGCAAGGGCATCTACCCGCATGAGATGACCCATTCCAAGCCAAAAGAGGACAGGTTTAATCTGCTTCGCATATGCAGGGCAAACACAAGCCCGATATTTTCCATCTATGACAACCCTGATTTGAAGACAACCGAGGTTCTCAGAAGCGTTCTTAACGAACGGCCATATATCGAATTCACCGACGATGACTCTGTCGCCCATAAATGCTGGATAGTCAGCGACTCCAAACATATCGAGACAATCCAGGACGGTCTCACAGGAAGAGATATATTTATAGCAGACGGTCATCACAGATATGAAACTGCCCTTAAATATCAGAAGCTTATGAAAGAAGGCTCCGGAGATTCCGATGCCGCATATAATTATGTGTTGATGCTGCTTGTAAACGTTGCAGACGCTGGGATAACGATTAAACCTACGCACAGGCTTTTGTCAAATCTACCGGCAAACGCCCTGGAACTATTACAAGAACAGTTCGATGTAACAAGTCTTCCCCCAGGGACAGACATAATCGGGGCAATAGCAAACAAGCAGCACACATTTGGAATGCTCCTAAAAGGCGGTAAATTTTACACGCTTCATTATAAAGGAGAAATACCGCCCGGCGTGTTAGCGATAGATGTGATTATATTGCATGAAATAATTTTCAAAAAGTTGTATAATGTCACTGAATTCGGGTACGAGATGGATGTGGCAAAAACGATTGCAAAGGTTGAGAGTGGTCAGGAAGGGAAACAGTATGAGGCAGCATTTTTCCTCAACCCCACGCGCGTCGAGGACATAGAACTTGTTGCAAGGGCAGGCCTGAGAATGCCGCCAAAGTCAACATATTTTTACCCGAAGATACCAACTGGTATTGTTATTAATTATTTCGATAAGTAGCAGCAGAAATAAAGCAGTAAAACGTCAGGAGGCTTTGTCTCCGAATAATTATCTGAAGAGCGCAGGGGCCAGATTTTTTAGTGCAGCGAGGCGTAGGCTCACTGAGCAATGGAGGAGGTTTTAAAATGGCTGTAAAAATTGGTGTAAACGGGTTTGGAAGGATTGGCAGGAACTACTTTAGGGCGTGTATGGAATCTAATGAGATCGAAATCGTAGCAATAAACGACATCACAGACGCAAAGACCCTGGCCCATTTGTTGAAATATGACTCAGTGGTTGGCAATCTCAAAGCAGATGTAACCGCAAAAGATGACGCACTCGTCGTAAATGGCAAGACTATAAAAATAACGGCGGAAAGAGACCCGGCGAATCTCCCCTGGAAGGCGATGGGTGTTGAAATAGCCGTTGAGTCAACCGGTCTGTTCACAAAGAGAGATGCAGCATCCAAGCATCTGACGGCAGGCGCTGGCTGGGTGCTAATTTCAGCCCCCGCAAGCGATGAAGACATCACCGTATGTATGGGCGTAAACAATGAGCTGCTCGACCCGGCAAAGCACAAGATAATCTCCAATGCCTCATGTACGACAAACTGTTTATCGCCAATTTCCAAGGTAATACATAAGGAATTCGGCATAGTAAAGGGCCTTATGACTACCGTACACTCATACACCAACGACCAGAGGCTTCTCGACCTGGCACATAAAGACCTGAGAAGGGCAAGGGCGGCGGCACTGTCCATAATCCCCTCAAGCACCGGCGCAGCTAAGGCAATCGGCCTCGTACTTCCGGAGTTAAAGGGCAAGTTAGACGGTTTCTCGATGAGAGTACCAACCCCCAACGTATCGGTTGTCGATCTTACAGTAGAGCTTAGTAAGGAGGCTTCGGCGGCAGACATTAACAGTGCAATTAAGGCAGCGGCTGAGGGCCCGATGAAAGGAGTACTCCAGTACTGTGATGAGCCGCTTGTATCGTCAGATTTCAAGGGCAATCCACACTCGTCCATATTTGACCCGGCCCTGACAAAGGTAATAGGCAATATGGCAAAAGTAATCTCCTGGTATGACAATGAATGGGGTTATAGCTGCCGCTTAAAAGACCTTACACTCTATGTAATTTCAAAGAGATAAGGGAGGACAGCGATGGGTCTTAATAAGATAGTAATGACAGACCTTGACTTAAAAGGTAAGCGCGTTTTCATACGTGTGGAC
Source organism: Candidatus Magnetominusculus xianensis (assembly GCA_001541255.1). Lineage (GTDB taxonomy): Bacteria > Nitrospirota > Thermodesulfovibrionia > Thermodesulfovibrionales > Magnetobacteriaceae > Magnetominusculus > Magnetominusculus xianensis. The sequence continues at coordinate 8,246 of LNQR01000060.1, read as the reverse complement.
TTCAATGTCCCGTTTGACGATGCAGGCAATATATCAGACGACAACAGGATTCGCATGGCTCTGCCGACGATTCAAGCGGCTGTTTCAGGCGGGGCGCGTGTAATACTTGCCTCCCATCTGGGCAGGCCGAAGGGGAAACCAAACCCGAAGTTCAGCCTTGCCCCTGTGGCAAAGCGGCTTGAAGAACTGCTGAAACAAAAGGTGACCTTTACTTCAGACTGCATCGGCCCGGACGTAGAAAATACGGTTAATGCCATGAAGGACGGCGATGTCACCCTCCTCGAAAACGTCAGATTTTACGCTGAAGAGGAGAAAAACGACGCAGGGTTCTCGGAGAAACTCTCCAAGCTTGCCGATGTCTACGTAAATGACGCCTTTGGCACTGCTCACAGGGCACATGCTACGACCGAAGGTATCACAAAATTCGTAAAAACGGCGGCAGCCGGGCTTCTGATGAAAAAAGAGCTTGATTACCTGATTGAATCCATAGACAATCCAGTGCGGCCGTTTGTAGCGATAGTAGGCGGCGCGAAGGTGTCAGGTAAGATAGGGGTTCTTGAGAATCTGGCCGGCAAGGTCAATAAGGTTATCATTGGCGGCGGCATGGCCAATACATTTTTCAAGGCACAGGGTCACGAGATAGGAGATTCCCTGTGTGAGGCTGAAATGCTTGACACGGCCAACTCAATAATGGAAAAGATGAAGGCCAACAATGTTGACTTCCTGCTGCCGGTAGACTGTATAATCGCCCAGTCAACTGAGCCGGGTTCAGAGACCAGGGCAGTATCTGTAGAGAATGTCCCTGCGGGCTGGAAGATACTGGACGTAGGGCCTGAGTCGTCTAAGATATTTGCTCAGGCAGTAGCAGACGCCAAGACCATAGTGTGGAACGGTCCGATGGGCTTGTTCGAGATAGAGGCGTTTTCCTCTGGCACGTATGATCTTGCAAAGGCAGTTGCGGCCTCAAGCGGGACGAGTATCATAGGAGGCGGGGACTCTGTTCTGGCCGTCAAGAGGGCTGGGGTAGCCGATAAGGTCTCGTTCATCTCAACGGGAGGCGGCGCGTCATTAGAGCTTCTCGAGGGGAAGGTACTGCCCGGCGTAGCGGCGCTCTCAGAGAAAAAGTAGACTAAGCATACATATATTAAGGGGCCTGAAACGAATTCAATTCGCTTCAGGCCTTTTTTTATGTGATAATAGAAAGTTATACTACTCAACAATGTACTTTAATTCTCCGGCCTATATGTGTTACTATGATAGTGGACATAGTTTAAGAACTGAAAATTAACGACAGGGAGGCGTTGAGATGGAGGCATTTGCCGTAACCGACACAGTATTGCAGTTGGTAACATTCACGCTGGGGACAGAGGAGTACGCTGTTGACATATTAAGGGTGCAGGAGATAAACCGGATGACCGAGATAACGATGGTGCCGAACGCGCCACCGTTTGTTGAGGGGGTGGTAAATCTAAGGGGAAAGGTAATCCCTGTAGTGAGCCTGAGAAGGAAATTCGACATAGAAGACAAGCCAAGTGATGAGAGTTCACGGGTAATGATAGTTGATTTACAGGGGGTAACAATCGGTCTGATAGTGGATTCAGTCTCTGAGGTGCTGCGCGTACCGTCTGACATAGTAGAGCCAACGCCCCCGATGGGGACAAACATAAACACGGAGTTCATATACGGCATAGCCAAGCTAAACGACAGGCTGATAATCCTGCTCGACATAGACAAAATGCTTGAAAGGACATCCGTCGGTTCGTTGTTTTAGAATATGATGATACGCTCACCAAAAGATATAAGGGAAGCTGCGAAGCAGCTTGATTTCAAGATACCCTTAGAAGAAGGCAACCCCTGTTACGTCGATACTGAAAAAGGCAGAGGCGGGGTCTTTTATAATCAGTTATATAAGAAGATGGGCTTCGATATTTCAACCCTTCCCAACGTTTCACTTCCAGAAAGCGGGCATACTTTATTTTGCGGACATGTAGGGTGTGGAAAGAGTACTGTATTGAGAAGACAAAAGACAGAGCTCAATAAACGGGGATTATTTTATGTAGTGTTTATTGATGTACTGGAAACGCTGGATATAAATAGTCTCCAGTATCCTGATTTGTTGATGGCCCTTGCCAATAATTTGTTACAGCAACTGAAGGAAGATAAAATTAAAATAGATTCGGGTAGTATGGAGAAACTGCAATCGTGGTTTAACGAAAAAATAGTAACAAGCGAAAAGATAAAGAGTTTCGCGTCTGAAACGAAAACAGGGATTAAAGCAGAGGCGGGGATTCCATTACTAACGAAGTTATTTGGAAAAATAACTAATTCATTTAAAATAGGCACGACTGATAAAGAAGAATTAAGGCAGGTGATTAAACATCACTTCAGTGAATTTGCTGAGGCATTTCACGAATTTATAGCAGCCGTGGAAAATGAAATCGTCAAAAAAAACCTGGGGCAGAAGGTTCTATTTATAGTTGACGGGACAGATAAACTGTCGAAAGATGACAGCAGGAGGTTTTTTATAGAGGACGCCAACCAGGTAAAAAGCGTAAAAGCTAATTTTTTGTATAGCGCCCCTATTCATCTTTTCTATTCTGAGAATCAGGTGCGGCAGGGGTTTGACCATTTTATGCTGCCCATGATAAAGATTGCAGACAAAGACGGGGCAAAAAACAAAGATGGTTATGAAATAATGAGGAAGATAGTTTTACTAAGGGCAGATATAAGTCTTTTTGACAATCCAGGTACTTTTGAAAACCCCGGGACTATTGATAGGATAATCGAATATTCTGGTGGTTCACCCAGAGAGTTAATCCGTATATTAAAAAGTGCTTATTCATATGCAGCAGATAAATTCACTGAGGAGTCCATAAGAAAAGGCATCAACAGCCTTGCGATGGATTATAAAAGAATGCTTTTCCCTAAAGGACCAAGATATTATAAATTGCTGCACAATATGGATATTGGAAAAGATGCTGGAGAGGATTCTGATATTATTGAAGACCTCCTTTTTAATCTGGCGATGTTCGAATATACTGATGACAATTTTGATTTATTTTGGAGAACGAACCCCATAATTAGGCTTTTGGATGATTATAAAACGGCTTTGAGTTCTGAATAAGAGTATTTTATGTTATTACATCAAACTGTTGATACACATGAATTAACGGCTGGTCACAAGGAGGAGCTGCGGCGAGCCGATAGGCTGTTGCAGCTTGGCGGTGGTTTTCAGCTTATCATCGCTGAGTTTAACGACCCGCTGTTCAGGAAGAAAATAATCAAAGAAATCAGCACCTTTGGTGTAAAGTCCGTTGTTCTTGAAGTAAGCCGAAAGAAGTTCCCCAAATTTAGTGACTTTGAAGGAAAGATTGCAAAATTAAGCGATAAATATAATGTTATACACGTCATAGACCTTGACACATGGTTAAAGATGGACGAAGGCGATAGAATGGTGCTTGGATTTAACTATCACAGAGAGAGCATAGCGCGTGACTGTAAGGCATCGCTTTTTTTGTGGATGACTGAGCTTGGCATATATTCATTTATGACGACCATCCCGGATATGTGGTCATGGAGGTCTGCCGTATTGTCCTTTTTAATAGAAAAAGAAAAGACGCCAACAAGCCTTCTCACCGATAAAGGATATAATTATCTAAAGGCAATGCCACTCAAACGAAGACTTGCCCGTATCAAAGAGATTGAGGAATACCTGAAGGTACCGCCGCCTGATCTGTCAGGAAAACTCCTATCAATGTTATACAAAGAACTTGGAAGTTTATACATATATATGGGCTCTAAAGAAGGACTGGAAAAGGGAATGGATTATTATGAAAGAGCGCTTAAAATTGATATAGATTTGTACGGGGAAGAACATCAGTCAGTTGCAGAAGATTATAGCAATATGGGTTTAGCGCTGAATAGTATGGGATTACATAGAAAGTCGTTGGAATATTTGGAGAAGGCACTGAGTATCTATTTAATAGTACATGGAGAGAATCATCAGGATGTTGCAAATAACTATAACGATATAGGTGAGACATGGTATCGTTTAGGGGAATCTGAGAAGGCACTGGATTATTTTGAAAAGGCATTGGATTTCAATTTAAGAGTACTGAATAATCAAGAAGCCGCAAAAAATTATAACAATATAGGCGGTGTCTGGAATAGTTTGGGAAAAATAGAGAAGGCTCTGGATTATTTCGAGAAGGCATTGAACATTAATTTAAAGGTATATGGAAAAAATCATCCTGTTGTTGCAAAAAACTATAATAATATAGGTTTTTCATGGGATATTTTGGGCTATTCTAGGAAAGCATTGGATTATTTAGAGATGTCACTAAAAATTAAAATAAACATTTACGGAGAGAACCATCCGGAAGTTGCAAACAGCTATAACAACATAGGGGCAACATGGGATAGTATAGGAGAATCAAGTATGGCTCTGAAATATTACGAGAAGGCATTGGAAATATATTTAAACGTATATGGAGAGAATCATACAGATGTTGCAATGGATTATAACAATATAGGTTCAGTATGGAATAGTTTAGGAGAATCAAAAAAGGCTCTGAAATATTATGATAAGGCTTTGGAAATCTATTTAAAAATATATGGAGAAAATCACCCAGATATTGCAAGAAATTATAACAATATAGGTTCAGCGTGGGATCGATTAGGACAAACGAAGAAAGCGCAGTTATATTTGGAGAAGGCACTAGAAATAAGCCGTAGATTTTATAGAGATAATCATCCTGATGTAATTTTATATAAGAATAGCCTTGCTTCATTGCAGAAACTAAAATCAGGTTAATGGATTGCCTCATCGACATTTATAACTCTGCCGTTGGTTCGTGTTCTGCTTATAACCGTGTTTTAAATTATGTCGATTACGTCAGGCGGGTTTATGTTGATGGGGGATTTTCAAGGCTTTTTATTACGGGGTTTGGGAAGGGGGCTTATGGGATGGCGCTGGCTGCTGCTCAACACCTTGATGATATTATTATCAGCGGTGTTGTCGTTACTAAGTATGGTCATAGTGAAACTAATATTGCCGGGAAAATAAAAATTCTTGAGGCCGGGCACCCCGTCCCTGATGAAAACGGCATCAGTAGTACCGCTGAAATCATTGAACTTGTTAAAGGTGCATCGGCAGATACGCTTATTCTGTGCCTGATTTCAGGCGGTGGTTCGGCGCTCTTTGTCGCCCCGGCAGACGGGATAACCCTTGCTGAGAAACAATCTGTTACTGAGGCGCTGCTTAAGTCTGGCTGCGATATTAATGAACTAAACGCTGTTAGAAAATGCCTCTCCAGGGTAAAAGGCGGTGGGTTTGCCGCCCTGCCCTATCCGGCGAAGGTTTTGTCTTTAATCATCTCTGACGTGCTTGGTAATCGCCTTGATGTCATCGCCTCCGGCCCGACGATAGAAAGTACTAAGGCCAGCCGTGAGGCCATTGATGTACTAAAAACATACGGGCTGATTGATAAGTTACCACCGAATATTATTAACGTTATCAACAAGGACATACAACATCGGCCAATTAACGCTGAAAATATTATCATCGCTGACCTCGGGCAGGCCCTCACTGCGGCACGGGCACGGGCGCAGGAGCTGGGGTTTGAGGCCGAAATTATCACAGATAAACTCGCAGGTGACGTAAAAGATGCGGTTAAGTGGCTGTCAAAACACATTACGCCGAATAAAAAATTATTAATCTCTGGCGGCGAAACTACCGTTACTGTTACGGGTGCTGGCATAGGAGGCAGGAACATGGAACTCGCCCTCAGATTCGCCCTTGAAATCGAAGGAAGCTCTGGCATTACCATGTTGAGCGCAGGGACGGACGGCACAGACGGCCCAACTGACGCAGCAGGAGCAATTGTCGATGGCAACACAATAGCAAGAGGCCGTACTGTTGGTCTCGATGCACAAGACTATTTAATTAATAATAACTCATACACATACTTCAAACACGTCGGCGGGCTGTTTAAACCCGGCCCAACGGGTACTAATGTGATGGATATTCAGTTGATGTTATTCAGTTGAGTGTATTTTGTTACCCTGTTACGGCCTTGTTTTTTGGAGTTATACAGGGCAATGTCCACCTCGTGCAGCATTTGCAGGTAGTCTCTCAGGTCGGCTCGATACTCCACTACGCCCATGCTTAGTGTTGCCTTTATCGTGTAGTCACCTGATGAGATTGTCATTTGCTCAACGCCTTCTCTAATCTGCTCTGCAATGACTGCAGCGGTTTCCTCGTTTGTCTCTGTTAATATTATGATAAATTCCTCGCCGCCATATCTTCCCAACGAGTCCACTGCATTTCGCAGCAGCCCGCCAACTTTTTTAGAGACAGTTTTCAATACATCGTCACCAGCCAGATGCCCATACGTATCGTTCACCTTTTTGAAGTGATCCAGGTCGAACATTAGCATGGAAAACACATTCCCATTCATTTTTGATTTGTTAAACTCTGCCTCAAGCTGTTTTTCTATGTAACCCCTGTTGTAGACAGAGGTCAGGGCGTCATAGTTAGTCATAAGCTGAAGGGCCTTGTTAGCGTCTATTACCTCTTCCACTATCTTTTGTGATTCGGCGGCCTCGGTCATGTCCTGTATTGTCATGCAGATTAAGGTCGTCTTGCCATCGGTGTCCAATATTGGGATAAATGTGCAATCCTGATACATATATTCGCCCCCGCCCGTTATTTGGCGGTTATGCTGAAATCTGAACAGATATGGCCTTTGCTTCCACGAGACAAACGAATAACTCTTCAGTATTCGAAGGCTCTGGAATTTCAGTTCAAGCCAGTTCCTTGACAAATATGGAAATATGTCAAATAAGTCCTTCCCCACTGCGTCTTCAGCGCCGATGCCGCTGTGTTTGGACATAAAACTATTCCACACCACTACGCGGGATGACAGGTCAAGCACCACAACACCGACGCTCAAGCTGTCAACTATGGTCTTACTGAAATAATCTCCTATATTTTGCACCGTTGTCTCCATAATCGTCACATCTCAGAAAGCATCGTCTGAAGCGCTCTCTGCACTGATTCAATTGACCTTTCAGATATAAATATTACTAAATCGCTCTTAAAGCGCTGGTCTTTCAGGTTGAACGCTATCATTACCATTAACGTATAGTCCCACTTTAACTGGGTTCGTTGAAACGTGCTGTAGACAAATTTTGTTAAATTAACCCTATCGGCCTGCACCACTGGGGGGGTAAACGACATATCCTTATTAAACAGTTGATTAGCTATCCCGTTCAGACATGCCCCTGCTATGATGTTCGTCAGCTCAAGCATTATTTCTATTTCCTGTGAATGGTCGGCAACGTTATCAATGCCAAAAACACCGGCTGCGGTTTGTATTGCCTGGTCGTTAAATATTACAATGGCCTCGCCATCAATCCTAGCCCCTGGCACATCATATGACTGCCTCAGTGCTGTTACTAAATCAGATTGAGAAAAAACGGTATCTTTTAAAATCTTGTCGGCGACTTTCTCAGCCTCAAGTATCCCGATGTTGGGGACAGCTAAATCGACAAAAGAACTCAGCAGCCTTGCAAGTCTGTCTCCTGCCTGCCCTAATGCAAGATTAAAGGTCTCTCTTAATAAGTCCTGTTCGTCTTCAGAAAGGCTAATCTTTAACATTATAACCGCTCTCTTCAAGGAGCTTAAGCATTTGTTCCCTGTTAAAAGGCTTTTTCAAATAGCCGATAGCCCCTGAGGCCTTTACCATTTCTTCGACGCCGGGCTGGATATCAGCGCTGAGTACAATTGCCTTTACTGTATTTCCACTTTTTTTGAGACACTCCAGCGCCTCATAACCGGTCATCACGGGCATCGTCAGGTCTATCACTACAAGGTCAAATTTGTTGGCAGTGCAGAAGTCATATGCCTCCTTGCCATTTGACCCTTCTGTTATTGCAATATCTTCATAATTCAATATGGACAGCATCTCCTTCCTGACATATCGTCTGGCCACATTGGAATCGTCAACTAATAGTAACGAAAATGCCATAGTAATCCCTCGCTGGATATAAATTGTCTGACGGTGTATAGTTTATCACATAACGATTGCCTATTGCAATCTCATATTCAGGGTTGCAGGGCAATTGCATTAGAAACTTACACCCGCTAATCCCTCTCCTGGATTCCCGTTTTCCAGACTGTGTCATAATAGCACCCCCCTTTCTTTTGAGGGGTGGGCGTAGCGGCTAGGCAGCTGGGGTATTTT